>DAORNK010000424.1:0-3681 GCA_035440985.1 Rubrivivax sp.
CGGCCACAGCCTGGGCTCGCTGATCGCGCTGGAGGCCGCGGCCCGCGCGCCCGAGCGCGCCACGCACCTGGCCATGCTGGGCACCTGCGTGCCGATGCCGGTGCCGCAGGCCCTGCTGGATCTGTCGCTGACCGATGTGGCCGCGGCCATCGACCGCGTCGTGATGTTCTCCTTCTCCACGCTGGCCGCCAAGCCTTCGTACCCGGGCCCGGGCGTGTGGCTGCGTGGCGCGGCGCGCCGGCTGATGCACCTGGTGATGCGGGCCCAGGGCGACCCGCGGCTGTTCCACACCGATTTCAGCGCCTGCCATGGCTACCAGGCCGGTCTGACGAGCGCACAAGGCGTGCGCTGCCCGGCCAGCCTGGTGCTGGCGCAGGAAGACCAGATGACACTGCTCAAGGCAGCGCGGGAAGTGGCCACCCGGCTGCAGGCCCGTGTGCACACGGTGCCGGGAGGGCACTTCCTGATGCAGGAGAGCCCCGACCCGGTGCTCAACGCCCTGCGCGAGGCGCTGACCAGCCCGGCCTAGAGCATCGTCGCCTCACCCTTGCCCGCACCCCCTTGGGCGGCGCCGGCCGGGACGACACTTTCCACCTGGGCGGCTATCTCGGCCGCGGCCTGCGCCAGGGCCTGGCGCAGCCAGCGGTGGCCGGGGCTGCGTTCATGCCGGACATGCCAGAGCAGGCCGACGTCGATGCCGCGCAACTTGAAGGGCAGTTCACTCACCGCCAGTTGCGCCTGGCAACCGGTGGCCGGCAGGAAGCTGCGCGGCAGCACGGTCAGCAGGTCCGTGTTCTGCACCACCGAGCCGGCCGTGGAGAACTGGTTGACGGTCACGATGACGCGGCGTTTGAGGCCCAGTGCGGCCAGACTCTCGTCGACGAAACCCCGTGGCCTGCCTGCGAAGCTCACGCGCACGTGCTCGGCGTCGCAGTAGGTCTGCAGGGTCAGCGCGCCGGGCCGGGCCAGCGGGTGCTCGCGGCGCATCACGCAGACGTAGCGGCAGGCGTAGAGCGCGAGGTTGCGCGTGGCGCTGTCGCTGCCTTCGACCTGCAGCGCGGCGTTGACCTCCGGGAAGAAGCCGACCGCCGCGTCTGCCTGGCCCTGCTCCAGCAGCGGCCTGGGGTCGCGCGTGTTCAGGGGCACGAAGAAGAGGTTGACGCCGGAGTGCTGGCGCTGCAGCGCCGCCACCAGCACGGGCACGAACAACGCCGCCGTGGCGTCGGCCATCGCGATGGTGAAGCTCTGGCCCGCCGCGACGGGGTCGAAGACCTCGGCTTCCAACGCCTCGTGCAGGCGCTGCAGCGACTCGCGCACCACGGGCCACAGGGCCTGCGCCGCCGCCGTCGGCGTCACGCCGCCGGCGTGGGGCACGAAGAGTTCCTGCTGGGTGGATTCGCGCAGCCGGCGCAAGGCATTGCTGACCGCGGGCTGGGTCATCGCCAACCTGCCCGCAGCGCGTGTGACATTTCTCTCAACCATGACCACGTCGAATACCTTCAGCAGGTTCAAGTCGAGCGTGCGCAGTGGAAGTGGGGGCGAGTTCATGGGAAACCTCGTTTTTCCATTCACACAGGATATGGCCGGATTCGACGAAGCAATTGGCGAAAGTAAAGGGTTAACCCTAGTATCTCTGCAAACGGGCCTTCGCCCGTCGCGCACTGAGCGCAAGAAGGAGTTGATCATGGCTTCCATCGTCCACGGCCCGGCATGGGCCCACCCGCTGGAATCGCTGCAGCAGGCGCACTGGTTCCGCGCGCTGAAGGCGCGGTCGGTCCAGGCCGCGCGCCGGTTCTGGCGTGCGTGCGAAATCTCCGGCCAACTACGTGCACGGCGTCACCTGAACTGGCTGGCCGACTGCCACGAAGGGTGCGACCCGGAACTGGCCCGCATGCTGCGCGGCGCGATGCGCTGACGCCCCACACTCAGGCGCCGCTGGAACGCCCGTTCTTCAGCGTTCCGGCAGCGCGTCTTCCAGCGTCAGCCGCCCCAGCGCCGCACGGCGATGGAAGGCGGCGACCGCAGGGCCCGGCGCCAGCAGGGTCTGGTCCAGCAGGGGGCCCAGCGCCGTGCGCGACGGGTCGCACAGCAGCAGCAGGCGCGGGCCGTCGGTGGCGGCCCCACCTTCGTCCAGCCGCGCGACCCAGTCCAGCGCCACCAGCAGGTCCACCAGCGGTTCGAGTTGCAGCGGATCGGTGCGCAGCGAAGCGGCCAGAGCGGCCAGCGAAACACCCCGCTTCACGTCCTGCCGGGCATCGCGCAGGGCACTCAGCACCTCCAGCGCCAGTTCGAAGCGCCAGCCCGGGTGGGGCGGCCGCCGCACCACGCGCATCTGCAGGCTGGGCGCGTAGGCGGCGATGATGGCGCCCAGCAGCACGATCACCCACACCATGTAGATCCACAGCAGCAGGATGGGCAACGTGGCCAGGGCGCCATACACCGTCGAGTAGGCCGGCACCGATTCCACGTACCAGGCCAGGCCGCTCTTGGCCAGTTCGAAGGCCACCGCCACGAACAACGCGCCAGCCCCCGCATGGCGCCAGCGCACATCGGTGTGCGGCACGTAGTGGAAGAGGCCGGCGGTCGCTGCCAGCAGCAGGCCGAACTGCACACCGTCCAGGACCAGCGCCACGCCACCCGGCAACGCATCCACCCAGCCTCGCGAAGCCGAAACCGCCAGCGAGGTGATGGTCAGGCTCACCCCCAGGGCCAGCGGCCCCAGCGTCAAGGCCGCCCAGTAGACCAGCACGCGCTGCCCCAGCGGGCGTGGCTGGCGCACGCGCCAGATCGCGTTGAGCGTGCGATCGATGGTCAGCACCAGCGCCAGCGCGGTGGCCAGCAGCAGCAGCAGGCCCAGCGTGCCCATGCTGCGCGCCTTGCCGGCGAACTGCGTCAGGGCACGCAACACCGGCCGGGCGATGCCCTCGGGCACCAGGTTCTGCAGGAAGTACTTCTGCAGCGCTGCTTCGAATCCGGCGAACATCGGAAACGCGCTGAACACGGCCAGCATCACGGTGACCAGCGGCACCAGGGCGATCAGCGTGGTGAAGGTGAGGCTGCCGGCCGTCAGGCCCAGGCGGTCTTCGCGAAAACGCTGGCGCAGCGTGCGCAGGGTCTCGAACCAGGGCCAGGCGCGCAGTGTCAGCAGCAACCGGGTCAGGCCACCGCGGGCCCGCTCCACCGTGCCCGCCCCGGGGCCGGTCTTGTTGTCCATGCTGGCTATGATGCCAGCATGATCCCGGTGCCGATCGCAGCCCACCCGCCCGACACCACCGTGCGCGCCGCCCGGGCCGCAGCGCTGGCCTTGCTGGCCAGCCTGGTGCTGCTGCATCTGCTGCGCGAACTGTGGCTGGCCCCCACCGGGCGCGGCACGCTGCTCGCGCTGACCGTGCCACCGCTGCTGCTGTGCGTGCGCGGCCTGTGGCTGCACCGCATGTACACGTTCCGCTGGCTGAGCCTGCTGATCTGGCTGTACGTGGCGCTGGCCGCGCTGCGCGCCACCACCGAGTCGGGCTTGCCGCGCACGCTGGCCGCGCTGGAACTGCTGCTGTGCGGCCTGATGTTCTCGAGCTGCGTGCTCTACATCCGGCGGCGACAACACAATGCCGCGGTCCTGGGCGTGCCTGCGCCTGTGGCCGGGACTACGCCCACATGAGCAGGCTCGTGCAGGACCTGCAGGCC
>DAORNK010000425.1:0-244 GCA_035440985.1 Rubrivivax sp.
GCCGGCCTTCGCGGTGCGCTGCCGCGCACGGGCCGCCGCCGCTCGTCGCGAACCGGCGCGCCGGGCTTGATGTGAAGGGTGCGACGCTCGGCCATTCCAGGATTGGACCACGCTCCTTGGCCGGATCGCGTGACGGCCGCAGCCCGCAGCGCGGGATCGGGGCAGCGGCTATCGTCGCGCCATGCCGGGCCAGTCTCTCGCAGTGTGCAGGCGCCGAACGCTACCGCGGACGGCGGGCCAGGCC
>DAORNK010000425.1:343-3678 GCA_035440985.1 Rubrivivax sp.
CTCCGCCACACGCGCTGGCCGCATCGGCGCCATCGGCTGCCAGCCAGGAACTGGCCGCTGCGGTGCGGCTGTACACGCAGGGGCGGTTCGCTGCGGCAGGCCGCGTCTTCGAACGCCTGGCACGGCAGGGCCTGCCGGCTGCCAGCCACAACCTGGCCGTCATGCATCTGCGGCGCGAACTGCCGCAGGCGAGCCCGCGGCGGGCCGAGCTCTTGTTCCGGCAGGCGGCCGAGGCCGGCTTCGTGACCGCGCAGTTCGCGCTGGCGCAGGGACTGGAGACCGGGCAGTTCGGGCCGCGTGACCTGGTGCAGGCGCACGACTGGTACGAACGGGCCGCGCAGGCCGGCAGCGTGCCGGCCCAGGTGGCCATCGCAACGGCGTACTACCTGGGGCGTGGCCGGGCGCATGACGCGGGCCGCGCGGCGCACTGGTACCGCCAGGCCGCCCAGGGCGGCGACGAGGGTGCGATGTACCTGATCGCATCGATGTACGAACAGGGCGACGGCGTGCCGCAGGACCAGCGGCTGGCGCGCCACTGGTACTCGGAAGCCGCCCGCCAGGGCGACGTGGCCGCCGCCGCCAAGCTCAGGTCCTGGCGGCAGGACGGCGCCGACGGCCCTACAGCACCACCTTGACCATCGGGTGTGTGCTCAGGGTCCGGTACAGCTCGTCGAGCTGCTCGCGGCTGGTGGCGGTGACGGTGAGTGTCAGGCCCAGATACTTGCCGCCCGAACTGAGCCGGCGCTCCACGCGGCTGGCGTCGAAATCCGGGTCGAACTGCCGGGCCACCAGCACCATCGCGGCCTCGAAGCCCTCCACCCGGGCACCCATGACCTTGATCGGAAACGCGCTCGGGTACCGGATCAGGCTTTGTTCGGGCGGGATCCCGGCCATCGTGGCGCCGCGCCTCAGATGGACATCGTCTGCTTGGCCGCCTGGTAGGCTTCGTAGAGGCGGCCGTAGACCGGGCCGGGCTTGCCGCGCATCGCACCATGGCCGACGGCCTGGCCGTCGATGCGGGTGACCGGCAGGATCTCCTTGGTGGCCGAGCTGAGCATGACTTCGTCGGCGGTGCGCACGTCGGCTTCGGAAATGGGGCGCAGGTTGTAGGCGATGCCGCAGTCCTCGCACAGTTCGTGCAGGAGCTCGACCCGGATGCCTTCGAGCACCCGTTCGCTCTTGGGCGGACCCAGCAGCGCGCCTTCGTGCACGATCCACACGTTGCACGCCGCCGCTTCGGTGAGGAAGCCGTCGCGGAACAGGATGGTTTCCAGGGCGCCATGGTCGGCGGACATCTGCCGGGCCATCACGTTGCCCAGCAGGCTGATGCTCTTGATGTCGCCGCGCTCCCAGCGGAAGTCGCGCGCCGTCGTGCAGGCCACGCCCTGGTGCCGCTGTTCGGCGGTCGGCGGTTTCATCGGGTTGCTCATCATGTAGACCGTGGGTGTCAGGCCTTCGGGCATCACGTGGTCGCGTGGCGCGACCCCGCGCGTGACGTGAAAGTAGACCACCTGGTCGACGGCGCCGGTGGCCTGGGCCGTGGCCGCGATCAGCCGCCGGCAGCGTTGCAGCCACTCTTCCGGTGTGGCCGGGTTGGCGATGCGGATCTTGGCCAGCGAGCGGTTCAGTCGCGCCATGTGCTCGTCGAAGCGGAACAGGCGCTGGCCATAGACCGGCACCACGTCGTAGGCCCCGTCGCCGAAGATGAAACCGCGGTCCAGCACCGGAATGCGGGCTTCGGACAGCGGCAGGTATTCACCGTTCAGGAAGCAGAGGATGTCGGTCATGATGGGTACTGGAAGCGCGGCTGGGGTGATCCTACTGCCGCAGGCGCCTGCCGCGCGACGCCTGTTGCCTGAAAGCCCAAGGCGCGGGGCCTGCCGGCCCTACTGGATCCACAGCCGGATGGCGTCCCAGGCACGGCCGAAGAAGCCGGCCAGGCCGACCGGATCGAGGCTCACCAGCGGCACGGTGGACACGGCGGCACCGCCGGCGGTGGTGATCTTGATGCTGCCCACGCGCTGGCCGGCCACCAGCGGCGCGACCAGCGGGTCGGTGCGTTCGATGGTGGTCTTGAGCTTGTCGCCTTCGCCCTTGGGGACCGTCACGAACAGCGCACCCGGGGCGCCCAGCCGCACCTCGGGCTTGTCGCCCTTCCACACGCGCACGGTGGATACCGGCTTGTCGGCTTCGAACAGCCGCACCGCGTCCCAGGCCGACCAGCCCCAGTTGAGCAGCTTCTGGCTCTCCGAAGCCCGGGCTTCGCGGCTGGCGGTGCCCAGGACCACGCTCAGCAGGCGGCGTTTGCCGGCGGGCGTTTCGCGGGCGGCGCTGGCCACCAGGCAATAGCCCGCGGTCTCGGTGTAGCCGGTCTTCATGCCGTCGACGCTGGGGTCGCGGCCCAGCAGCATGTTGCGGTTGTCCTGCTTGATGTTGTTGTAGGTGTAGTCGCGCAGCGAGTACAGCTTGTAGAACTCGGGATGGTCGTTGATGATGTGCGCGGCCACCGTCGCCACGTCGCGGGCGCTGCTGTAGTGGCCCGCCTCGGTCAGGCCCGAGGCGTTCTTGAACTGCGTGTTCTTCAGGCCCCAGGCCTGCGCCTGGCGGTTCATCATGGCCACGAAGTCCTCCATCGAGCCGCCCACGCCTTCGGCCAGCGCCACGGCCGCGTCGTTGCCGCTTTGCACGATCAGCCCACGCAGCAGTTCGCTGACCTTGGGCGTCATCGTGGTGTCGATGAACATCAGCGACCCGCCGCCCTTGCGTTCGGCCCAGGCGCGCTGCGAGACCGGCAGGGTCTGTTCCAGCGTGAGCTTCTTGTCGCGCAGCGCGCTGAAGCTCAGGTAGGCCGTCATCAGCTTGGTCAGCGAAGCGGGGTCGGCCTGCGCATCGGCTTCGCGCTCGGCCAGCACCTGGTTGCTGGCCAGGTCGATCAGGAGGTACTGGCGCGCCGCGACTTCGGGCGGCTGTGGCGCCTGTGCCTGCGCGAAGCTGCAGAGGCCCGCCAAGGAAATGCCCAGTGCCAGGGTGCAGGCACGCAGAAAACGGAAGCTCATGGTTCGATTCGAGGTTGGAGGGCGTTGCAGGCTGCCTGCGTTCAGGACACGCCCCAGGCGCGCAGGATGATGTGCTTGAGCACGGTGAGCTGCCCATGGAAGAAGTGCCCGGCGCCCGGCAGCACGGTGACGGGCAGTGCCTGGGGGCGGGCCCAGTCGAATACGGCGGCCAGCGGCACCACGTCGTCGGTTTCGCCGTGCACGACGAGGCTGTCCTGCGGCACCGCGGCCATCTCGAAGTTGCCGACCGCCGGGCCGACCAGCACCAGCCGCTGGGCC
>DAORNK010000426.1:0-3676 GCA_035440985.1 Rubrivivax sp.
AGCCGCCGACGTCGACGCTGCCGTGGCGAGCGCGCGCGCCGCCTTCGAAGACGGCCGCTGGTCCGGCAAGCCGCCGGCCGTGCGCAAGCGCATCCTGCAGCGTTTCGCCGAACGGATCCTGGCCGCCAAGGAAGAACTGGCCCTGCTGGAAACGCTGGACATGGGCAAGCCCATCCAGTATGCGCTCAGCGTGGACGTGCCCAGCACCGCCCGCTGCATCACCTGGTACGCCGAAGCGGTGGACAAGATCTACGACGAGATCGCACCCACCGGGCGCAACGCGCTGGCCCTGATCACGCGTGAACCGATGGGCGTGATCGGCGCCATCGTGCCCTGGAACTATCCGATGATCATGGCCGCCTGGAAGCTCGGGCCGGCGCTGGCCGCGGGCAACTCGGTCGTGCTCAAGCCCAGCGAGAAAAGCCCCCTGACCGCGCTGCGCCTGGCCGAGCTGGCCGTCGAAGCCGGCCTGCCGCCGGGTGTGTTCAATGTCGTGCCCGGTTACGGCCATGAAGCCGGTGAAGCGCTGGCCCTGCACATGGATGTCGACGCCATCGGTTTCACCGGCAGCACGCGCACCGGCCGGCGCATGCTGGATTACGCGGCCCGCAGCAACCTCAAGCGCGTCTACAACGAGCTCGGCGGCAAGAGCGCGGTGCTGGTCTTCGACGACTGTGCCGACTGGCAGCGCGCGGCCACCACCGTGGCCGGCAGCCTGTTCTTCAACCAGGGGGAAAGCTGCAACGCGCCTTCGCGTGTGCTGGTGCACGCCAGCCTGGCCGACGACTTCATTGCCGCCGTGGCCGCGCAGACCCCGCAGTACCAGCCGGCGGATCCGCTGGACCCGGCCACCGTGATGGGCGCGCTGGTGGACGAGACCCAGCTCAAGACCGTGCTGGGCTACATCGAAGCCGGTGTCGCCGAGGGTGCCCGCTGTGTGGCGGGCGGCCAGCGCGCGCGCGCCGAGACCGGCGGCTGCTATGTGCAGCCCACGGTGTTTGCCGACGTGAGCAACAGCATGACGATCGCGCGCGAAGAGATCTTCGGGCCCGTGATGAGCATCATCCGCTTCGATACCGAAGCGCAGGCCGTGCAGCTGGCCAATGCCAGCAACTACGGCCTGCAGGCCAGCGTGTGGAGCGACCACGTGCACCGCGCCCATCGCGTGGCCCGTGCACTGCGCGCCGGCACCGTGCACGTCAACCAGTACGACGAAGACGACATCACCGTGCCCTTTGGCGGCTACAAGCAAAGCGGCAACGGCCGCGACAAGAGCCTGCACGCCTTCGACAAGTACACCGAACTGAAGACGACCTGGCTGCGCATCGAGGGCGGTGTCGGTTGAACGCGCGATGAACGACCTCCGGCAAGGCCTGCAGGATGCCGGCGTGCACACGCTGCTGGTGCAGTTCACCGATCTGCTCGGCTGCGCCAAGGGCAAGCTGGTGCCGCTGGCCCACCTGCACGAGGTGCTGGGTACCGGCGCCGGGTTTGCCGGGCCTTCGATCGTGGGCACCGGCCTGCCACGCACCGGCCCGCGCTCGGAGTACTACGCCCGCGGCGACGCCAGCACCGTGATGCCCTTGCCCTGGATGCCCGGCGTGGCGCGCATCGTGGGCGACGGTTTTGTCGAGAATCGGCCCTTCGACGCCTGCCCGCGCCAGGTGTTGCGCCGCGCCCTGGCCCGTCTGGCCGAGCGCGGCTGGCAGCTGCAGACGGGCATCGAGCCCGAGTTCTTCCTGCTGCAGCGCGACGCGCAAGGCCACTGGCGGCCTGCCGATCCGCTGGACCGCCTGGACAAACCCTCGTACGACCTGCAGTCGCTGCCGCGCCAGCTGGGCTTCCTGCACGAGTTTCACCAGGCGCTGGCTGCCTGCGGCCTGGACGTGCTGCAGCTGGACCATGAAGATGCATGCGGCCAGTACGAAGTCAACTTCGCCCACGGCGATGCGCTGCTCAGTTGCGACCGGCTGATGCTCTTCAAGCTGGCCGCGCAGGCACTGGCTGAAGCGCGCGGCATGGTCTTCTCGATGATGCCCAAGCCTTTTGCCAACCAGCCGGGCAGCGGGCTGCACTTCCACGTGTCGCTGTGGCAGGGCGGCAGCGGCGTGTTCGATGCCGCACCCGGCGCCGGCCCGCTCAGCCAGCTGGGCCGCCGGTTCGTTGCCGGCGTGCTGGCCCATGCGCCAGCGCTGTGTGCCCTGGCGGCGCCCACGGTCAATTCCTACAAGCGGCTCACCGTGGGCCCATCGCTCAGCGGTACCTCCTGGGCACCGGCCTACGTGGCGCACGGCCCCAACAACCGGACGGCCCTGGTCCGCACGCTGCCCGGTCGTTTCGAGTGGCGGCTGCCCGACGCTGCCGCCAACCCCTACCTGGCGACGGCGGCTCTGATCGCGGCCGGGCTGGATGGGATCGACCGTCAACTGGACCCCGGGCCGGATTGTCACGAAGACCTGTTCCAGCTTTCACCCGGTCAGATCCGGGAACGCGGCCTGACCGTGCTGCCCCAATCACTGGGCGAAGCGCTGGATGCGCTGCAGGCAGACGCCGTGATCAGCGCCGCACTGGGCGACACGCTGACCACCGAGCTGCTGGGCATCCAGCGCGCGGCGCAGCTGGCCTACGCGCGGCACGTCAGCGAGTGGGAGCTGGATCGTTACGCGCGTGCGTTCTGACCGGCTATGGACCGCAGCACCCCACCCGCATGGGCCTACCTGAGCCTGGCCGCCAGCATGGCCCTGGTGGGCAGCTACGTGGGTTTGTCCAAGCTGCTGCTGGCGGTCTTCCCGGTGCTGCTGCTGGCCTGGCTGCGTTTTGGCATCGCGGCAGTCGCGATGCTGCACTGGGTGCGGCGTGCACCGGGCGAAGCACCCTTGTCGGTCCATGATCGCCGCCTGATGTTCTGGGAGAGCTTCCTGGGCAACTTCCTGTTCAGCATCTGCATGCTCTATGGCGTGCAGCTCACGTCGGCGCTGGCCGCGGGGGTGACGATGGCGGCCATCCCGGCGGCCGTGGCGATGTTGTCGCGTGTCTTTCTGGGCGAGTACATCCGTCGCCGGGTGGCCGCAGCCATCGCCTGTGCCGCCCTGGGCATCGCGCTGCTGGCCGTGGCTCGCAACAGCGGCGATACGGCAGTCACCGGCCATGGCAGCTCGCTGCTGGGCCATGCGCTGCTGCTGGGCGCGGTGCTGTGCGAAGCCTCCTACGTGGTGATCGGCAAGCGCCTGACCGGCCATGTTTCGCCGCGGCGCATCAGCGCGCTCATCAACCTCTGGGGCCTGGCATTGGTCACGCCCTTCGGGCTGTGGCAGGCCTGGTCCTTCGACTTCGCGGCGGTGCGCCCGGCCACCTGGGCCCTGCTGCTCTTCTATGCGCTGGCCGCCAGCATGGCCACGGTGTGGCTGTGGATGATGGGACTGCGTCACGTGCCTTCGTCCCGCGCCGGCGTCTTCACGGTGCTGCTGCCGGTCAGCGCCACGCTGGTGGGGGTGCTGGTGCTGGGCGAGGGCTTTGGCGTCGCGCACGTCGCGGCCTTCGTGCTGGCCCTGGCGGGCCTGCTGCTGGCCACCTGGCCGGAGCGTGCGCTGGTCTTGTCGGCGATCAAACCGCGCGACTGAGCCAGTCCGCATGGTGCACGGGCTGCGGCGTAACATCGCACCGCCACAAGCCCCGC
>DAORNK010000427.1:0-3676 GCA_035440985.1 Rubrivivax sp.
CACGCACCCTGCCCTGCGGCGAGCGCGTGGCCGCACTCGGCCAGGGCACCTGGCGCATTGGCGACGACCCGGCGCGGCGCGCGCAGGAGGTCGCCACCTTGCAGCGTGGCCTGGACCTGGGCCTGAGCCTGATCGACACCGCCGAGCTGTACGGGGACGGGCGCGCCGAATCCGTGGTCGGCGCCGCGCTGGCCGGGCGCCGCGAACGCGCCTTCGTGGTCAGCAAGGTGCTGCCGCACAACGCGTCGCAGCGCCGCATGCGCCCGGCCTGCGAAGCCAGCCTGCGCCGGCTGGGCATCGAGACCATCGACCTGTACCTGCTGCACTGGCCCGGCGCGGTGCCGCTGGCCGAGACCGTGCGGGCCTTCGAGGACCTGCAGCGCGCCGGCAAGATCCGCCACTGGGGCGTCAGCAACTTCGACGCACAGGCGATGGAGGCCTTGTGGCGCACACCCGGCGGCCGCGCCTGCCAGACCAACCAGGTGCTCTACCACCTCGCGGAGCGTGGCATCGAATGGGATCTTCTGCCAGCATTGCGTGCGCGCGGGCTGCCGACGATGGCCTACTGCCCCTTCGACGAAGGCCGGCTGCTGCGCCATCCGGCTTTGCGCGGCTTTGCGCAAAGGCATGCGATGAGCGCAGCGCAGGTGGCGCTGTCATGGCTGCTGGCACAGGACGGCGTCATTGCGATCCCCAAGACCGGCCGGCTGCAGGCGCTGCAGGACAACGCCCAGGCGCTGGCCTGCGTGCTGACACCGGCGCAGCGGGCCGAGCTTGACGCGCTGTTCCCGCCGCCCGATGGGGCACGTGCGCTGGCGGTGATCTGAGCCTGCTACTTCGGCGCCGAGCAGTGCCCGCCCGACGGCGCCACGCCTGATCCGGCCGCCAGCAGGGGCGGCTCGCGCCACAGATCGATGCGCGCGCTGCGGTGCAGGTCCCAGGCCACGAAGGCGAGCAGGATGAGCCAGAAGGCAGCCTGGCGGATGCGGGTGGCGTTCAAGGTTGTGGGCCTCGCCTTCTAGTAGCCGAAGTGGCGGCGCACGCGCACACCGATCAAGGTGCCGGCAAAGGCCGTGGGCACCCAGATCCAGCCGTGCAGGCTGCCGGTGGAAATGCCGCTGAGCATGGCGCCCACGTTGCAGCCCAGGGCCAGGCGCGCGCTGTAGCCCATCAGGAAGCCGGCCACCAGGCCCACCGCCCATTGGCGCGGCGTCAAGGCCTTGGGTGTCGCGGTGGGCTGGCCCGCGGCCACCCACAGCGCACCACCGAGGATGCCGATGTTGGTGATCGAGGTGACATCCATCAGCAGGGTCTGCGACAGGCGTTGGGCATGTGCGGCCTGGCCCCAGAAGGCATTGGTGGCCTGGTCGAAGAGCCCGGCCGCCTGCGCCAGCTTGGCGCCCCACAGGCCGAAGCCGTAGACCACGCCCCAGGGCTGGCCGGCGATGACCAGGTTCAGCGCCGCCAGCACGGCCAGCGCCACGGCACCCCACACCCACCGCTGGTCCAGCCAGGCGGCGTACCAGCCCACCCAGGCGCGCACGGCCAGCGCCACGGCGATCAGCACGGCCCAGGTGGCGGCCAGCGCGGGCGCCGCGCCCCAGGTGGCGACCAGGCCCACGGGTTCGGCCTGTCCCAGGGCCAGCCAGCGGTCGAGATGCGCCGAGCCGATGAAGCTGCCCAAGGCGAACAGCGGCAGGATGCCCATGTTCAGCGGCACGCCCATGCCGGCCTTGTACAGCGTGCCCGACCCGCAGCCGTCGGCGATCTGCATGGTCAGGCCGAACACGAAGGCGCCCACCAGCAGGCTCACGCTGGGCGGCCCCAGAGCCGGCTGCAGTTCGGGGAAGGTGGCCAGGAGCGGCATGCTGAAGGAGGCCGCCAGACCCAGCAGCAGCAACTGGCCGATCACGCCCTTGGGGTCGCGCGCTTCGATCAACTGGCGCCAGCCGGTGGTGAAGCCAAAGCGCGCGGCGGCCAGCGCGGCGCCCAGGCCGATGCCCACGGCCAGCAGCGCCGCCTGGCGCACGGAGACGAACCACAACAACAGCAGGCAGGCAGTGCCCAGCAGGGCCGCGAGCGGCAGACGTTTCATCGTTGGGGCAGGAAAGGCAGGGTGGGCGGGCCGCCCCGGGTTCACTCGAAGGTGCGCGCCCACCACAGCTTGAAGTCGACCCACAACTGGCCGGCGCGCCCGGGCACATTGTCCATCGCCTGCGCACCGGGGCCTTGCGACCAGTCCACCATCGAGCCGGGGTACATCTTCACGCCCGGGCGGCCAGCCACTTCGGACAGTGCAAACCAGTTGATGGCCGCCCAGTGGCCGGTATTGCAGAAGCTCACCACCGGCGCGTCGCCGGCGGCTGGCGAGGCGGCGGCGATGCGCATGACCTCTTCGGCCGGCAGCATGGCCGACGAGTCGGGCGCGAACCAGCGCGTGTATTCCAGGTTCTGCGCACCCTTGAGCGTGCCGGGCACCAGGGCCGCCGGGTGGCGGGTCTCGCCGGCGTAAAAGGCCGCCGGGCGAGCATCCAGCAGGCGGACTCTGGCGGGCGCGGGTTGTGCCTGCAGGTCTTCGCGCGACGCGATCAGGCTCTTGTCCCAGGTCGGCACATACGCGCTGGGTTGAGCGACCTCTGGACTGGCGTCCATCGCCAGCCCCGCCGCAAGCCAGGCATTGACACCGCCATTGAGGATCGAAAGTTCCCTCAGCCCCAGGGCCTTCAGGGTCCAGGCCACGCGGGCCGCAGCGCCGAAGTCGGTGGCATCGTCGCCGCTGGAAACCACGATGGCGTGGACCTCGGGCGTGAGCCCCAATCGCTGCACCAGCGCGGTGAGGGCGGGCAATGCCGGCGGCTGGCCGGGGTTTCCGGCGGGCCCGCGCCAGGTGCCGTAGGGCGCGGAAACCGAACCGGCGATGTGCCCGCTTTCATAGGCTTTGGCCGGACGGATGTCGATGATCCGCACGCCCGGCCTGCCTTGCAGGACCGTGAGTTCGGCTGGAGAGAGCAGCGCCTGCGCGGCCAAGGCACTACCGCCTGGCAGCAAGAGGCCCAGGAAGGCGGTGACTATCCATCCGGTGATCAGTTGCATGGGCGACGCGGGCAGGCAGGAGAGGACGGCAGTTTCGCCCAAAAGAAAACCCCGTTGGTCGCCGAGGACCGATGACCTGTGCGCCTGCCGGCCCACGCCGTGGGTACCGTGGGCAGCGCTGCCCTCAGCGATGGGGCGCGTCGCAGGCCAGGAAGGTCACGTAGCGTCCGCTGCCGGCCACGCCCGCGAAGGCCACGCGCGATTCCAGCATGTTGCGGTGGTGCGTGGCCACGGCCCGCCAGCCCTGGATGAGCTGATCGGCCGCGCGGTGGCCCTGGGCCACGTTCTCCACGCACAACTCGCCACCCGAACGCTCGAAGCGCTGGGCGAACCCGTCGTGGCTCAAGCGGCCCTGCGCCGCCATCCGGGCGCTGTGCTCGGCGGCCAGTAGCTCCAGGGCCGGCGCCGCAGCCAGCGGGGCCAGACCCTGCGCCGCGCGGTACGCATTCAGCGCGCCGAGCACGGCCGAAGGCGACAGATCGGGGGCAGCCGGCCACGCCGGCGCCGCCTGCAGCAGACCCAGCAGCAGGCCGCACGGCAGGAGCAGGCGGCGGTTCATCGCACCGCAGTGTCTACCGGTGGG
>DAORNK010000428.1:0-3669 GCA_035440985.1 Rubrivivax sp.
AGCGGCTCCAGCACCGCGTCGACCGACGCGTCGTCGACCAGCGACAGGTGCACCCGCTGCACGCCGGCCACCGCAGCAGCGGCATCGTCGAAAGCGCGGGCGCCGACGGCCTGCAGCGCACGCGCCTTGTCGGGGCTGCGATTCCAGACGTTGACGTCGTGGCCCAGCGTGCGCAGGCGGCGGACGAATCCGCTGCCCATCAGGCCGGTACCGAGAAAGGCGATGCTCATGGGGTTGTCCTCTGGGATGCGGTTTGTACGGGCGGCTGCGCCAGGCACCGGGCCACAAGGCCGCCGGCCCGGTTGACGCAGCAGGCTGCATCCGCATGATGGCAGACGGCCGGCCCCAGCAGCCACGCCGTCCTTGGTATGCGGCGTGGGCACGACCTTCGCCCCGACGCAGGCGAGCAGCCCGATGTCCACCTGCTGCGGCAGCGGCCCTGCGCGCCGTGCGTTCCCGTCGCATTGGCCGAGGCATGGTGTCCAATCCGGGCATTGCCATCCTCGACGGGAGCACCGACTTGAAAGTGAAGAAGATCGTGCTCGGGACCCTGCTGACCCTGCTGGCGGCCGGCACGGCCGGCTGGTTCAGCCTCGACAAGGAGACGCGCGGGCTGCTGGCCACCCTGCCCACCAACCGAGACCTGCTGTTCTGGAACGTGCCGCAACGCGACGCGGCTTTCCGGGCGCTGGATCGCCTGTCCGTGCTGGCCAAGTGGCGCGTCGTACCGACCATGGGCACGCCGCTGCCGCTGCCGCCGGGCGCGCCGCTGAGCCTGGGGGCCGACGTGGACGCCTACCTGGCCGGCCAGCGCATGGCGGGTCTGGTGATCCTGCACGATGGCCAGCTGCGCCTGGAGCGTTACGGCCTGGGCTTCGACAGCGCTGGCCGCTGGACCAGCTTCTCGGTGGCCAAGTCCATCACCTCGGTCCTGGTCGGAGCGGCGCTGCGCGACGGCCACATCCGCAGCATGGACGACAAGGTCAGCGACTACATCCCGCAGATGAAGGGCTCCGCCTACGACGACGTCAGCATCCGGCATCTGCTGACGATGACTTCGGGCGTGCGCTGGAACGAGGACTATGCGGACCCGAACTCGGACGTCGCCCGCTTCAACAACCACCAGCCGGAAGCCGGCGTCGAGGCGCTGGTGAGCTACCTGCGCCAACTGCCGCGCGAGGCGCCGGCCGGTACACGCTGGAACTACAGCACCGGCGAGACCAACCTCGTCGGCATCCTGGTCAGCCAGGCGACGAAGCGGCCACTGTCGGACTACCTGTCGGAGAAGATCTGGAAGCCGGCCGGCATGGAGCAGCAGGCCACCTGGATACTCAGCAAGACGGGCCAGGAGATCAGCGGTTGCTGCATCCAGGCCGCCACACGCGACTTCGCCCGCTTCGGGCTCTTCGTCCTGAACGGCGCACGTGCCGGCACGACGACCATCGTGCCGGATGGCTGGCTGGCCGAAGCCACCTCCGAGCGCACCGGCATCGGTCAGCCCGGCCGCGGCTACGGCTACCAGTGGTGGACCTACGGCGACGGCAGTTTCACTGCACGCGGCATCTTCGGCCAGGGCATCTTCATCGACCCGAAGCGTCGCCTGGTGATCGCTTCCAACGCCAACTGGGGTGGCGGCGCCACCGACCCCGCCGCCAAGGAAGCGCGTGACGCCTTCTACCGAGCCGTGCAGGAGGCCATCGATGTCGAAGCGGCGTCAGCCACCGGACAGAACCAGGCCCGGGAAGCACCACCGCTGCCAAAGTAACGCCCCTGCCCTCGCGGCCCCGCCGGTGGTCACGATGGGGCGTGACGCGGCTGCCCAGGCGAACGCCCCAGCGCCACTGCTCACGGCCCCCGGTGGAATGGCGTCGCCTCACACCGCTGCGCTCCAGCGTGGAGCGAATGTCGGCGTAGTGGTCGTCGGCCGGCGAGTCCAGCGGCAGCACGGTCAGCGCCGGCAGCAACTGTTCCACCCGCTGTGTGAGCTGTGCCGAGGCCTTGCGCGGTGCGCCAGAGCGAAGCTCGCATGCCGCGTCGATGCTGGTGCACACCTCATCGGGCTCCAGCGTGCCCTGCTCTTGGGCCACGATGCCGCGGAGGTACCTGGGTCTCCCGGGATGGGTGTGACATGTGTCAGAGCATCTGTCGATCGTAGCTTTTCGGCATGGTGGCCATCCAAGCGGCAGCAGCGCCGCTCGAAGCGGTTGGGAACATGACGCGCTGCTGCCTTGCAAGTCAGCCTCCACGCAGCAGATTGCGGGCAATCGTGTAGCAGTGGAGGGCCACCGGCAGAAACTCGATCGTCATGCCCTCCAACTCGACCTTCGTCGTGATGGTGCGGGTCGTGACAAGCGGCGCACGGGCCAGGCGATGCCGGGCCGCGATCTCGCGCAGGCCGCGCAGCTCGTTCAGGACTTGAGGCGCGCGGCCAGACCACTTGATCTCCACGGCGAACCGGGGCTTCTGGGTGCGGGGGTCGAGCGACACGATGTCGACCTCCAGGTCTTGCCGCCCGGCCTTCCAGCGCGCGTAGTGCAGCGACCGGCTGACGTCGGTGCTGTGCAGCCACTGGCCCCATGCCGCGGTCTCGGCCAGTTGTCCCATGGCGTCGTCGTCGGCCGAGACCATGCCGAACAGCGCCGCGCGAATCGACGGGTTGGTCAGATAGACCTTGAACGTGCGGGCGCGCTGGAGGCGCAGCGCGTTGTCGTCGATGCGGTGCACGCGCCGGATGAGATAGGCCGCCTCCAGGTACTCCAGGTAATCGTTCAGCTTGGCCTTGGTGATGGCCGAGTGCTGGCTGAGGGCTTCCAGGCTGACCTCGTTGCCCGTGTTGAATGCCAGGACGTTGAAGAAGCGGTTGAGCTCCTGGGTGTCGCCAATGCCATACAGGCTGGGCAGGTCCTTCAGCAGCACCTTGTCGACGATGTCCTGCCTGAGAAACCTCGCAGGATTGGCGCGCACCATGGGGTTCATCACGGCCTCCGGGAAGCCGCCGTAGTTCAGGTAGTTGATGAATTCCGTGTTCAGCGTATCGATGTCGTTCGTCAGGTACGTGGGCGCGCCGGTGGCGGACGGCTCGCTGTCTCGGATCAGCGCGTCTTCCTGCTGCGCGAAGAGCAGGTACTCGGCAAAGGTCAGGGGTGGCAGCACAAACTCGGTGAAGCGGCCGGCACCCGATTCGCGGCTCTTCATGCGAAGTGCGGCAGCCGCCGAGCCGCTGGCCACGAAGCGGATGTGCGGGTAGCTGTCGACCAGGGACTTGAGGTGAACCTCCCAGTCCTTCAGGTACTGCACCTCGTCGAACAGCACCCAGAGAGGCTTGCCCGCCGGGTGCCGGTGCAGGTCGGTAAACACCTGCACCAGGCTTTCGAGCGAACGGCCCGAGTACAGGGGCGTGTCGATCGACAGGAAAAGCACCTGAGTGCCAGTGACGCCGTCTTGCAGCAGCCGGGCGATCAGGTGCTTGAGCATGACGGTCTTGCCGACCCGCCGTGGGCCGATCAGCACCACGGCCCGTCGGACCGCCACCTCGCGCACCAGACGCGAGAACTGCCTGAAGTAGGCACGCCGCGGCCAGGACTCCTCTTCGGGGTCGATGCCGTGGCCCGCCTTCCACCAGGGGTTGTCCAGGGCCAGCCGTCGCTGGACCTCGTGGGGCGGAATCTG
>DAORNK010000429.1:0-3632 GCA_035440985.1 Rubrivivax sp.
CGCAGGTCAGGCCCAGGTGGTGTTCCATGCCGATCTCGGCCGCGTTCTCGGCCTGTTCCGGCGTACCGCCCATCACCGCACACAACGCGCCGGCGGCCATGCTGCAGGCCACGCCCACTTCACCCTGGCAGCCGACTTCGGCGCCGCTGATGCTGGCGTTTTCCTTGTAGAGCAGGCCAATGGCACCCGCCGTGAGCAGGAAGTCGATCACGCCGGCGTCGCTGGCCCCGACGACGAAGCGCGTGTAGTAGTGCAGCACCGCCGGCACGATGCCGGAGGCGCCGTTGGTGGGTGCCGTCACCACACGCCCGCCGGCGGCGTTTTCTTCGTTCACGGCCAGCGCATAGAGGTTGACCCAGTCCAGCACCTGCAGCGGGTCGCGCAGGGCGTGTTCGGGATGCGCCGTCAGCGCCGTGCGCAGCGCCATCGCACGGCGCTTGACCTTGAAGCCACCCGGCAGCCGGCCTTCGCTGCGGCAGCCGCGCTGAACGCATTCCTGCATCACGCGCCAGATCCTCAGCAGGCCGGCGTCGATCTCGGCATCGGTGCGCCAGTGCCGTTCGTTGCGGCGCATCACCGCGGCAATGGGGCCACCCACCTCGCGGCAGCGTTGCAGCAGTTCGTCGCCACTGTGGAAGGGGCAGGCCAACTGGGCCGTGTCGGGCGCGATCACCTTGTGCTTGCTGCCGTCGGCCGCCACCTCGCCGGTGACGACAAATCCGCCGCCGACGGAGTAGTAGATGCGTTCCATCAGTACGGCGCCGCTCGCATCGAATGCGGTGAAGCGCATGCCGTTGGCATGGAAGGGCAGGGTCTCGCGCCGCAGATACTGCAGGTCGTCACGCTCGGAGAAGGCCACTTCGTGGCGGCCCAGCAGCGCCAGGCGCGACTGCTGGCGCACCGCCGACAGCAGGCGGGGGATGGCGTCGATGTCGACCGTGTCGGGCTCGTGTCCGGCCAGGCCCAGCAGCACGGCCTTGTCGCTGCCGTGCCCCTTGCCGGTGGCCGCCAGCGAGCCATAGAGCTGGATGCGCACCCGCGTGGTCTGCGGCAACAGGCCACCGGTGGCCAGACGCAGGGCGAACAGGCGTGCGGCGCGCATCGGCCCCACGGTGTGGCTGCTGCTCGGGCCGATGCCGATCTTGAAGAGGTCGAAGACGCTGACGGCCATGGCCGCCAGTTTAGGCCAGCCGGACACCCTTGCGGCCCTGCCCGCGGGTGCGGCTCAGGTGCGCAGGTGTTCGGGCAGCAGGTCTATGCGTTTGCCGCGCAGGCTCATGCGCGAACCGACCAGCGGGATCGGCCGGCCCGGCAGCAGAAGGTGCCAGTAGATGGGCTTGAAGGCCAGCTTGCCCAGGTGGTTGAGCCGCGACTCGCCCAGCAGCGTCATCGGGCCGATGCCGGGCAGCGGGAACTTGCCGGGGATGGGCTGCACGTCGTAGTTGAAGTCGACCAGGATGGCCTTGCCGAAACCCGTCTCGATGAAGCAGTTGGAGTGGCCGTCGGCCAGCGGTTCGGCCGCTTGGCCGGCCACCTCGCGCAGCAGGTTGTGAACCACCACCTCGGCCTGGAAGTGCGCCACCGAACCGGCCTTGGACGTGGGCACGTTGGTGTTGTCGCCCAGCAGGAACACGCGCTCGGCCTTCCTGGCCTTGAGGGTCTGCTTGTCCGTCAGACCGAAGCCCAGACCGTCGCCCAGGCCGGCCTCGTCGATGAGGTCCGAGCCTTCGTGCGGCGGGATGGCGACCAGCAGGTCGTAGGGCAGGGTCTTGCCATCGGGGCAGGACACGGTCTTGTCGGTGACCGCGGCCAACGGGGCGTCGGGCACCACGACCACGCCCCGTTCCACCAGCAGGCCGGTCAGCATCTCGTTGCACACGGGCTTGGTGAAAGCACCACTGAGCGGCGTCATCAGGGTCAACTGCGTGCGCGAGCGGATGCCGCGCTGGGTCAGGTAGTCGTCGACCAGGAAGATGAACTCCAGCGGGGCCACCGGGCACTTGATGGGCATCTCGGCGATGTCGACCAGCAGGTCGCCGCCTTCGAAACGCTCCAGCGCGGCGGCCAGGGCCAGCGCGCTGTCCGGGGTGTAGAAGCCGTGCGCGCGGCCGCCCCACTGCTCGGCCAGGCCATCGATGGCATCGACCAGCGTGCGGCAGCCCAGCGCCAGCACCAGCCAGTCGTAGCGGTGCCGGGCCTGATCGGTGCTGACGGTGCGGGCCTGCGTGTCGATGGCGGCGATGGTCTCGCACAGGTACTCGACCCCTGCACCGATGAAGTCGCGGTTGGGACGCTGGATGTCGGCCAGGTGGCGGTAACCGGGTTTGCGGAACGGCAGGAACAGCATGCCCGGCTGGTAGGTGTGCATCGGTGCGTTGCCGATCAGGCGCACCTTCAGGTCCAGGCCCTGGCGGCGGGCCGCGCGCGCCAGCTGGTTGGCCACCACGACGCCACCGGTGCCGTCACCGAGAACAAGGACCTGGCTGGCCATCGTGTGGGCTCCTGGTGTGCCGAACGTGCGGAGGCGGTGCGGCAGGTGGTTCGGCGGGTGGTCAGGCAGGTGGTGCCGCGCCCGCATGGTAGGGCAGGATCAGCCCGCCGGGCGTTGCAGGCAGCGCTGGTAGCGTTCGTCGACGCGGCGTGCGAACCACTCGGTGGTCAGCCGGCGTGTGATCTTGGGGCTGTGCAGTTCGATGCGCGGCAGCACCGCGCGCGGCAAGCGCTTGCCGGCGCGTTGTTCGGCCAGCGCGAAGACCTTGGCGTGCAGCGGACTGCGTTCGAAGCCGGCTTCTTCGCTGCGTTGCAGTTCGCGGCGGATCTGGCCCGCGTCCATGCCCAGCGCGGGGGCCAGCTCACGCAGGGCGGTTTCGGTCTGGCCCGGCGGTGCGCTGGTGCCGGCCCCCGGCAGCATCAGGTCGCCATCCAGGTCCAGCTTGCGGCCGACGGCCAAGCTCACGGCCGCCTGGAAGGCGGCGTTGCGGCTGGCGTAGTGGCCGGCGTTGAAGTCGGCGAAGCGGTAGATCATCTCGCCGTCGTAGGGCGCCGCGTAGTCCAGCAGGTGGGCGGTGCCGAAGTACAGGCCGCCGCGCCGCGTGAAGACCTCACCGCGGATGGACTCGTGGATCGGGAACGGGTAGGGCCTGACCTTGGCGTGCGCTTCGGCGTAGGCGATGCTGACCTGCATGGGTCCGCCCGTGCGCACCGGGTTGTAGCCGGTGAGCAGGCGCCGGCCCAGCGGCACCTGGGCGATGAACTCCTCGTAGATGACGCTCAGCTCGCGTTCTGTCTTCACCGCGTCGATGCGATCGTCCCAGCTGCGGCCGTCGGGTGAACTCAGTTGCAGGGCCAGCCGCACGGCAACGGCCGGAACGTTGGCCGCGTCGGCGCGCCTGAAGATCTCCTCGCGCGCCAGCGTGGCCAGCCTGGGCACGGGCGGGTCGGCACGGAAGCCCGATTCTTGGTCGGTCACCGCCAGCACGGCGCAGATGTGGCTTTCGCTGGGCTGGATGCGCAGCGCGGCGAGCACCAGCTGCAGATCGGATGCCCAGGCGCCCCGATTGGCCAGCTGCGCGGGCAGGCGCGCCGCGATGTCGGCCTCGACCGCCTCGGGCGTGCGCGCGCGTGGCACGTGG
>DAORNK010000430.1:0-3207 GCA_035440985.1 Rubrivivax sp.
CTGTCTTCCATCTGCGAAAAGTCCTTGGCCATGCTCAGCTCCACGCTTGCCTGGCCCGCATTCTCAGCCCCCCGCGAGCCCCCGCCCTGCGCGGGCGCCCGGGGGCGCGCCGGCTAGAAGGGGCAGGCCGGCAGCGTGGTGCAGTTGGTGCAGGCCTTGTTGTCCCAGCCGCTGCCCGCGCCGGACACCAGCGCGCCCATCCAGGTCGTGAACGGCACGCCGGCGCTGGCCTCCTGGAAGAACAGCGGCACACCCGCTGCGCCCTGGCTGTTGCCGCGCAACAGCGTGTGCGTGGTGCCTGCGGCCATGTAGCTGCGGAAGTTGGGGCTCTTCTGGTTTTCCGCCAGGCCGGCCAGCATGCCGTTGGTCCACGCGGTGCAGGCCGTGCCCTGGGTGCCGGTCAGGCCGTTGGCCATGATGTCGTAGAACTGCATCTGCACCAGGTCACTGGCGGTGGTGTACTGGGCGAACCGGTCGGCAGGATAGTGGGCCGCCAGGCGGCGCACGAGTTCGCCGCTGGGGATGGATTGCGGATTGGCGCCGTAGACGCCGTTGTCGAGTTGGAAGTTCCAGTTGTTGGTGCGCGCCGCGTCGAACGAGCCCGCCACCACGCCCTGCCCCGCATCGCCCAGCAGCGCCGCGGTGGCACCCGGCCAGGTGGCGCGCACGCGCGGGTAGTGCACCACGGCACCATAGGCCCCTGCGCTTGAACCGGTGACCAGCACCTGCTCGGGCGTCACGTTCTGCCGCATCCATTCCAGGATGACCTTGAAGTTGTCGGCGCCACGGTGTTCGATCTGGTAGGCCTGCCCGGTGACCGCGTGGGTGTAGCTCGCCGTCCTGGAGCCGCCATGGATGTCGCCGGTGCAGTAGGGCACGTAGACCTGGGTCCAGTCCTTGACCGGGTTGCGTGCGTCGTCGGCCGAGAAGATGCCGGCGTTGGTGGTGGGGACGTCGGTGGGCAGGATCTCGGCCTTGTACAGCGCCGGTGCGCCAGCCGGCGTGGTGCTGGCGATGGGGAAGGAACAGGTGCCGCTGTCCCAGCAGGCACCGCCGCCTTCGAAGAACAAGACCAGCTTGTTGACCGTGCCGCGCTTGGCCCAGAAGTGGAAGTCTGCCTTGCTGCCCGGCGCCTTGGAGCAGGTGGGCGTGAGCAGCTCGCCGCCGATCTGCGTGGGCCGCGGGGTGAGCTTGACCCACACGCCCGCCGCGGTGCTGAGCGCGGGCGCGACCGGCGGCTCGTCGTCACCGCTGCCGCAAGCGGCCAGCAGCACGGTCAGGAAGCCGGCATGGAGGGCCCGGAGGGGGCGTCTGATCATCGTGTTCTCCTGGTTGATGGTTTGCGCCTGCGGTCGGCAGGCCGGCCGGCCAATGTAGCCAGCTCCAGGCGGCTGGACAAGACTGACTGCTGCGGGATCGGGCAGGCGTCGATGCAGTCAGGCCTCGGAACTATGGCGCCGCGCGCGCTGGTGGCGCTGCACATGGCCCCAGACCCAGCGCCACGGCCTCGGGCAGCGTCAGGCAGACGCCTTCGACACGCAGCGTCTCATGGCGGGCGGCACCCAGCCGATGCAGGAGCCAACGCCGCGTGGGCCGGACATCGCGCTCCATGTCGCGGTAGAAGGGGCCGAACTGGCGCTGCCAGTGCGCAGTCGCAAAACCGAGCAGGCGGGCCGCGTCCTCGACCTGCCCGGTGAAAGCCAGGCCACCCGGCAGCTGGACCAGCGCATCGGCCACGTAGGCCAGGCGCTTGTTCTCCCAGGAACCCGACAGGCAACGCCGGAACGATGCCAGCGCCGCCGCGGGCTGGCGCTGGCGCAACTGCGCACGCCCCAATTGCCAGGAGGACATGATGGCGCCGGTGGCAAATCCTTCCTGCCCAGCCACGCGCTCGCAGGCGGCGAACGCGACGGCCGCTTCCTCCACCCGGCCAGCCTTCATCCAGCAGCTCGCGCGATCCATCAAGGCGCCGTAGGCGTTGCGCCTATGGCCCAGCTCTTCCCAGATCTGCTGGACCTCCAGGGCCACGTGCTCGGACCCCACCCAATCGTCGTCGCGGTTGCCCAGCACCAGGTACCGCATGCGCAGCGCAAGCGCCAGGGTCTCGCGGTCGCCCACTTGCCGGGCCAGTGCCACGGCCTGGGCCAGCGGGGCATCCACGCGGGACTGGTCACCACGCGAGAACATCATGACGTGCACCTGCCGCATCTGCGCCTGGGCAAGGCGCCTGGCATCGGGGGCCACACGAACGGCCTCTTCGACCTGAGCCAGGGCCTCATCCGAACGCCCGGCCAGGATCTTGGAGAAGGCCTGCAGGGCGCAGGCCTCGCTGCGCAGGCCTGCTTCAGCCACCGCCGGCAGGCAGGCGTCCAGGGCCTGCACCATGGCCAGCGGCAGGCCGGCCCGGGTATCGACCTCCCAGTGGCGACGCAGCGCCACGGCAATCTGCACGGCCTGCTGTTGCGCCGCCGGGCCATCGTGCACGGCTTCCAGGATGGCCGCCTGCACCTGGTGCATCTCGGCCTCGACATCGCCGATGGCGGCGTGCGCACGAGCCGCACATTGCTGCGCGAAACCGAGCAGCCAGTGCCGCAAACGCGCCCGCAACTCGGCCGCGAACGCCTGGGCCGTGCGCTCGATGACGAACTCGCGCACCGGCTGCAGCAGTACATAGCGCGAAGCACCCTCGGCGCCGCGGTGGGCGACGACCAGGGAGTGGTCGCGCAGCTGCTCCAGCCGATCGCGGGCCGTCCGCGAGGCCAGCTGCGCCACGTAGGCCACCGTGTCGCAGCCGGCCGGTGCGGCGAAGGTCGCCAGCGCCTGCATCAACGTGCACAGATCCGGGCCGAGCTGGCGCCAGCTCCAGTCCACCACATGGCGCATCGAGGCATGACGGCTGGCCATGTTGGGGCTCTTGCCTTCGCGAGCCAGCAGGTCCAGCATCGGCTGCCCCCGTTCGGACAACAGGGCCAGCAGGCCGGAGGGCGACAGGCCTCGCATGCGCGAGGCGGCCAGTTCGATGGCCAGTGGCATGCCCGCGAGCAGGCGCACCAGTTCGGCCACCGCGGCCTCATGCCCGGCCAGGCTGAAGTCTGGCGCCACGGCACGCGCCCGATCCATGAACAGCGCCACGGCCGGCTGGTCCGGCGCAGCCGGGCCGCCCGCCAAGGGCAGACCCGCCAGCTCGAAGACGTGCTCACCCGCCAC
>DAORNK010000430.1:3261-3572 GCA_035440985.1 Rubrivivax sp.
TTTCGAGCACCTGATGTTTCGCCGACATAACATGCTCGAAGTTGTCGAGCACGAGCAGCGAGCGCCGCCCGGCCAGCGCCGCGACGATGTCCTTCGATGGATCCCGCCCCTGCAGGCGCAGCGCGGCCGCCATGGCGTCCAGCGCCCTTGCCGCGTCCGTGCAGTCCACCAGGGAGACGAAGACGATCGGATCGAAGCGCGTGCCCTCATGGTCGACAGGCGTTGGCCATGCATCGTGTTCGGCCAGGGCCCGCGCCGCCTCCACGGCCAGGCGCGTCTTGCCGCTGCCGCCGGCGCCCAGCACGGTGACC
>DAORNK010000431.1:0-3564 GCA_035440985.1 Rubrivivax sp.
GGCGGTGGCCGGGCTGGCCCTGCTGGGCACCATCGGCTCGGGCCTGGCCGCGGCGATGAAGGACGAAGGCCAGCGCGAAGCGGCGCTGGTGACCTTCGTCGTCACGGCCAGCGGGCTCACGCTGTGGGGCGTGGGGGCGGCCTTCTGGGGCGTCGTGGCCGGCGCGCTGGTGCTGGGCGTGCAGCGGCTGGGGCGCTGAAGGGCGTGCCGCGCGCGCCTACCTGACCTGCAACTGGCTCAGGTACTCCAGCAGCGCCATGATGCGGGTGCGCACGTAGAGGGCCTGGTTGTAGGGCATCTCGGGCAGCACTTCGGTGGCCTTGGCCGTGTAGTCCAGCCCCCAGACCGGCATGTCGCGCGGGCCGTGGCCCTTGCCCGCGCCTTCGATGGTGGCATAGGTCCTGCTGACCGGAAACACGCCGCCGTTGCGCTGCGCCATCGTCGTCAGGTCGGGCACGGCACTCTTCAGCTGTTGGGCGTAGGGCCCCGCACCACGGGCATCCAGCCCGTGGCACACGGCACACTTGGCGTCGAACTCGCGTTTGCCCAGGTCCGGCTGGTTCTGGGCGTGCACGGCGCCGGCCCAGCCGATGGCGCCGGCCAGCATCAGACAGCCCCGAAGGAACCCCAAGCGTGATGACATGCTGCGCTCCTTGGCGATCCGGCCGATCGCCGGTGCCCGTTGCAGCCACGATGCGGCCGCTGGAGTTCGATGATGGCCCGGCAGAGGCTGCGCTGGCGCTGAACTGGGTCAATTCCGCGGCGGCAAGCGGTGGCGTTGCAGCCGTTCAGTGCAGCCCCAGCAAGCGCGCGATCATCTCGCTGGCGCTGGCGGCCCCCAGCTTCTTCATCAGGCGGGCGCGGTGGCCGTCGATGGTGCGCGGGCTCAGGCCCAGCTGGCGGGCGATCTGCTTGGTGCCATGGCCGGCGGTGAGCTGGCGCGCGATCTCGCGCTCGCGCGCCGTCAGCGGCACGGTCACCGGCCGGCGGGCGGAGATGTCCTCGAACATCCAGACCGCGCAGGCAAAGGGGTCGTCGCGCTGCAGCGATTGCCCGGCCACATGGCACCAGAACAGGCGGCCGCTGCGATGGCGCATGATGCGCTCGTCGCTGTACTGGCCGGTCTGCCGCATCACCGGCAAGCCCTGGGCGCCGATCTCCTCGAATTCGGCCTTCGACGGGTACAGGCAGGCCAGCGACTGCCCCACCAGCTGTTCCGGCGCGTGGCCGAACATCGCCCCGAAGGCGGCGTTGCAGCGCTGGATCGTGCGCTCGCGTGAAACACACAGCCCGACGGGCGCCAGGTCGAAGGCCAGCGCCAGGTCGGCGTCCGCTGCAGCGGGTGGTGGCCCGGCACGGGCCGGTCGTGGCGGGCGCTGGGGTCGGGACATGCGGGATTCCCCCATCAGGTAGTCCTACGTCTTTCGGTGCACCTGCCAGTTTCCTACAGTCGCGCTCCGGCGCCGAAGTGCGCCGAGCCGGACCGCCCTGCCGACCAACCCGACCGCCCCGTCGATGAACCTGGCCCAGTTGCTGGCGCGTGCATCGCGCACCTACCCGCAAAGACCCGCCCTCCTGGAGGGCACGGTACTGCTGCTGCGTTACGGTGAGCTGGCCGACCGGGTGGCGCGCCGGGCGGCCCAGTGGCGCCAGCAGCGGGGCCTGGCAGCCGGCGACCGAGTGGCGCTGTACATGGGCAACCAGGCGGCCTACCTGGAGGCGATGTACACCGCCTGGTGGGCCGGGCTGGTGGTGGTGCCGATCAACGCCAAGCTGCACCCGCGCGAGGTGGCGTGGATCCTGGGCCATGCCGAAGCGGCCGCGCTCGTCGTGGGCGAAGATCTGGCGGATGAGCTGCGCCCGGAGCTGGGTGGGTTGCCGGCGCTGCGCATGGTGTGCACGCCCGGGGATGACGGCTGGCGGGCGGCGCTGGCGGTGCCGCCGATGCCACCCGCGGCCTGCGGGCCCGACGACCTGGCCTGGCTGTTCTACACCTCGGGCACCACCGGCCGGCCCAAGGGCGTGATGCTCACGCACCGCAACCTGCTGGCGATGACCGCGTGTTACTTCATCGATGTGGACGACGTGGCTGCGCAGGACAGCATCGTCTACGCCGCACCGATGTCGCATGGCGCCGGCATGTACAACTTCGCTTTCGTGGCCCGGGCGGCACGCCACGTGGTGCCGGCATCGGGCGGGTTCGATCCGGCCGAACTGGTGGCCCTGTCGCGCAGCACCGGGCGCCTGTGCCTGTTTGCCGCCCCCACGATGGTCAGGCGTCTGGTCGACCAGCTGGCCGCCAGCGGCGAGCCCGGCGACGGGTTCAAGACCATCGTCTACGGCGGCGGGCCGATGTACGTGGCCGACATCCAGCGCGCGCTGGCGGTGATGGGGCCGCGCTTCGTGCAGATCTACGGCCAGGGCGAGTCGCCGATGACCATCACCGCGCTGGGGCGCGATCACCTGGTCGACCGCGACCACCCGCACTGGGAAGCGCGCATCGCGTCAGTGGGCGTGGCGCAGACGCTGGTGGAGGTGTCGGTCGTCGGCCCCGATGGCCGGCCGCTGCCCCTGGGTGAAACCGGGGAAGTGCTGGTGCGTGGCGACACCGTGATGGCCGGCTACTGGCGCAACCCCGAGGCCAGTGCCGAAGCCCTGCGCGGCGGCTGGCTGTGGACCGGAGACATGGGCGCGCTGGACGCGGACGGCTTTCTGACGCTGAAGGACCGCTCCAAGGACCTGATCATCAGCGGCGGCAGCAACATCTACCCGCGTGAAGTGGAAGAGGTGCTGCTGGCGCATCCCGGCGTGCGCGAGGTATCGGTGGTGGGCCAGCCCGACGCCGAATGGGGCGAGGTGGTGGTGGCCTTCGTGGCGGCCGATGCCGGTGTGGATGCGGCGGCGCTGGACGCGCTGTGCCTGCAGCGCATCGCACGCTTCAAGCGGCCCCGGCACTACCGCTTCCTGCCCACGCTGCCCAAGAACCACTACGGCAAGGTGCTCAAGACCACCTTGCGTGCCCAGCTCGACCCCGGAGTCCCCCCATGCTGAATCGCCGCGTCGCACTCGTCACCGGCTCGACGCAAGGCATCGGCTGGTCGGTGGCCCAGGTGCTGGCGCGCGCCGGCGCCCGCGTGGTGCTGCACGGCATCGAGCCCCAGGCGCGGGGCCAGGCGCTGGCCGAGGAACTGGTCGCCAAGGCCGGCGTCCCGGCGGCCTATGTGCAGGCCGATCTGGCCGATGCGGCGCAGGCCGAGGCGCTGGTGGATGCGGCCACCGCTGCGCTCGGCCCGCCGGACATCCTGGTCAACAACGCCGGCATCCAGCACACCTGTCCGATCGAGCGCTTTCCGCGCGAGCGCTGGGACGCCATCCTGGCCGTCAACCTCAGTGCGGCCTTCCTGGCGATGAAGGCGGCGGTGCCCGGCATGCGGCAGCGCGGCTGGGGACGCATCGTGAACATCGCGTCGGTGCTGGGGGTGGTGGCGTCGGCGCCCGGCGGGCTCACCTGCACGCGGCCGCTCATGCCGGCGATGAGTTCGGGAAACCGCCCGTCAATGGCGG
>DAORNK010000432.1:0-3555 GCA_035440985.1 Rubrivivax sp.
CCGGCGCCAGGGCCGATCTGCTGGAACTGAACCGCCAGGATCCGGCTCTGCTGGGCCTGCCCGATGACCGATTGCTGGACGGGCTGGTCTTTGCCGCACCGACGCAGCCCTTCGCGCGTGTGATGGTCGCCGGACACTGGGTGCCGGCCGACGGGCAGCCCGGCGAAGAGCCCTATCTGGCGGCACTGTCGGGTCTGGCCGGGGTTTGAACGCCGGCGCATCCGGACAGCGCTGTTCAGCGCGTCTCGTAGACGCCCAGCTTGCGGTGCAGCGGTGCCTCGTCGGCCACGAAGATGAAACTCGGCTGGTCACTTCGGGCGTTGACCAGTGTGATGGGCGTGTAGCCCGGCGCGCAGAAGGTGTCGGCCTGCGCCAGCGTGAAAAGCTGGCCGGCCATCTCGGCGGTGGCGGCGCCTTCGATCAGATGGAAGACCGAGGCGGGCGAACGCGCCGGCAGTTGCAGCCTCTGGCCCGGGCGCATCATCAGTGCGTAGAAGCCCAGGATATTGAGCGCATCGGCACCCGTTTCGGGGTTCACGTAGCTCACCTGCACGGCCTCCAGGTCAGGCCGGTCGGCGGCCAGCGCCAGCAGCGCGGCGCGCGCCTGTGCCCAGGGGTAGCGCAGCAGGGGGTAGGCCTTGTCGGCGCGGGTGTACAGGGGCGTCGGCACCACGCCGGCCGTCAGATAGGCCTGGTCGCCACGGCCCGGCTTGACGGCCTGACGCTGACCTTCGATGGCGTAGGACGCTTCGATGTAGTAGACCAGCGGCAAGTCCAGCACGTCCAGCCAGACCACCGGCTCGTGGCCATCGTGGCCGTGCTCGTGCCACAGCCCGGTGGGTGTCAGGATCAGGTCGCCGCGGCTCATGGGGCACTTCTCGCCGTCCACCGTGGTGTAGGCACCCTCGCCTTCGACGATCATGCGCACCGCATTGGGCGTGTGCCGGTGGGCGGGCGCCCACTCGCCCGGCAGCAGCAGTTGCATCCCCAGGTAGATGGCCGAACTGGCCTTCATGTTGTCCAGGCCGTGGCCGGGGTTGGCCAGCACCAGCACGCGGCGTTCGGCCTTGGCCATCGGTGTCAGCTCGCCGGCGCGCATCAGCAGCGGCCGCAAGGCCTGGTAGGACCAGCACGTGGGCTGGGTGCTGGGGCGCGGCTTGCCGGGCGGCAGCACGGCGCGCAGGCTGGGCCACAGGGGCACCAGGTTGAGCTGCCGCAGGGCTTGCACGTAGTCGGCAGGCAGGTCTTCCAGTCGGCCCAGTTCGTTCATCGGCGTCTCCGTGGGGTGGGTCACTTGGCCAGGCAGTTGCCGACGTTCCAGCCGTACAGCCACTCCAGCGCATCGTAGAAGCGTTCGGGCGACCGGTCGCGCCAGAGGTCGTTGCGCACCAGGCGCTCGACGCCCTTGGCGTGGTAGATGCGGCCCATCTCGCGCGAGCTGAGCACGATGCGCGCGGTGCGGGCGATGCGCGAACGCTGGTACAGCGCGAAGGCGCTGGCGAAATCATTGCCGTTGACGCGCAGCGCCTCGCCCAGCGTCACCGCGTCCTCGAGCGCCATGCAGGCGCCCTGGGCCATGTACTGCGTCGTGGGGTGCGCCGCATCGCCCAGCAGCGTGGCGCGGCCGAAGGTCCAGCTGGCGATGGGTTCGCGGTCGGCCGTGGCCCAGCGCTTCCAGCTCCGGGGCAGGTCGATCAGCTGCCTGGCCTTGGGGCAGATGCCCTGGAAGTAGCTCTGCACCTCCTCGGGGCTGCCTTCGGTCACGCCCCAGGCTTCCGGCTGGCGGCTGTGGAAGGTGACGACCACGTTGTACTGTTCGCCGCCGCGCAGCGGGTAGTGCACCAGGTGGCAGTTGGGCCCGACCCAGATGCTGGCCGCGTTCCAGCGCAGGTTCTCCGGAAAGTCCTGCTTGTCGATGACCGACCGGTAGACCACGTGGCCGGTGACGCGCGGCGGGTCGTTGACGTACAGCGCGCGCACGATGGAGCGCACGCCATCGGCGCCGATGAGCGCACAGCCGGTGTAGGTCTGGCCGTGGGCGCAGGTGACGCTGACGCCGTCGGCCGACTGTTCGATGTGTTCGACACGTGCGCTGGTGTGGAACTCGACGCGCCCGGTTTCCTGCGCGCCTTCCAGCAGCGCCTGGTGCACGTCGACGCGGTGGATCACCGCATAGGGGTTGCCGAATCGCTGGCGGAAGGCCTCACCGGTGGGAATCTGCCCGACCCGGACCTCGTCGAGGGCATCGTGCATCACCATGTAGTCGGTATACACGGCACGGCTGCGCGCCTTGGGGCCCACGCCCAGCGCGTCCAGGGCGTGGAAGGCATTCGGTCCGAGCTGGATGCCCGCGCCGATCTCGCCGATCTGCGGCGCCTGTTCCAGCACCTTGACGGCAAAGCCCTGGCGCACCAGCGCCAGGGCGGCGGCCAGGCCGCCGATGCCACCGCCGGCCACCAGCACGGGCTGCGAAGTCTGCGTCGAATCCACCGGAGGCTCCTCTAACGGGATGTGGGCTGATCATCAGTATACTTAGCATAAGTGTAGTGATAACATGGCTTCGACCTTCTCCGTGACAACCCGCAGTCGCCATGCCCAAGCCCCGTCGCCCCGCTGCTGCCGCCGCGGATCTGGAAGACCAGCCCGGCCATCACATCCGGCGCCTGCAGCAGATCGCTGTGGCGGTGTTCCTGCAGGAGACCGAAGCGCACGGCATCACGCCGGTGCAGTTTGCGGCGCTGCAGACCGTGCACAACCAGTCCGGCATCGACCAGCGCACGCTGGCTGCGCGCATCGGGCTGGACACCTCGACCGTGGCGGGTGTGGTGGACCGCCTGGAGGCGCGTGGCCTGCTGCTGCGCAGCGCTTCACCGCAGGACCGAAGGGTGCGCCTGCTCAGCCTCACGCCGGATGGCGCGCAGCTGCTGGCGCGGGTCACGCCGGGCATGCTCAAAGCCCAGGCGCGCATCCTCTCGCCATTGCCCAAGGCTGAACGCGCCGAGTTCATGCGCATGCTGCGCGCGCTGGTCGACGCCAACAACGATCTCAGCCGCGCGCCCAGCAGCGCGGCTTGAAGCCTGCAGGCCTGCTGCCGCGACTTAACGCCACTCGCAGAGCTCCTGTCCGCTTCGCCGTCCAGGCCTGCGCAGGCAGGCCTGGAGCCGCGGCTCAGCGACCGCGCAGGAAAAGCGCGTCCAGTTCCTTCAGCGTCACCTGGCGCCAGGTGGGCCGGCCATGGTTGCAGGTGTCGGCACGTTCGGTGGCTTCCATCTCGCGCAGCAATCCGTTCATCTCTTCGAGCGTCAGCCGGCGATTGGCGCGCACCGCACCGTGGCAGGCCATCGTGGCCAGGATGTCGTCGCGGGCGCGCTGCACCACGCGGCTGGCGCCCACTTCCTGCAATTCGGCCAGCACCGAGCGCGCCAGCTCGGCCAGATCGGCATCGGGCAGGGCCGCGGGGCGGCTGCGCGCCACCAGGGTGCCGGCACTCAGCGGCGCCACGTCCAGGCCCAGCGTGAGCAAGGTCTCGCGCTCGGCCTCCGCCGTGGCCTGCTC
>DAORNK010000433.1:0-1405 GCA_035440985.1 Rubrivivax sp.
CCGGAGCCGGGGCAGGAGCAGCGGCAGGCGCCGGGGCGGGAGCGGGGGCCGGGGCTTCAGTCTTGCCACAGGCGGCCAGAGCAGCAGCAGCGACCAGGGAGGCGAGTACGAGCGACTTGTTCATGTGATATTCCTCAAGGAGTTATGTGTCAGGAGTCAGGGCATCGGGTACTGCATCGGGTACTCTCAGCCAACGCTCAGAGTCCCACCACAAGACAGACCCAGGCGAAACTACGCACCCCACATGGGTCTAGCCTCTTAGTATAGCCTGGACTAGGACTATCCCTATAGTCCCAGGGTGGTTGCAGGGAAGCCGAGCTCCGAACGTTGCAAAACAACGTCAATCTGCTCCCTCAACAGGTGCGCAGCGCGTGCATCCAGTGCGGCCCGCCCCTTCCAGTGCACCGGGTCCAGCAACTGCACACTGAGATCCCGGTCGTCCAGCAGCGCACAGGGCAAGCCCCTGGCCAGCTCCTCGGGCGCCTGCAGGGTATCGATGGCATGCGACCAGTCGCGCCGCCACCTCACGAATCGAGGATGCCGCGACGGCATCGCGGTAAATGCGGCGGCCAGCAGCACCAGCCGCCGTTGCGGCAGGCGCAACCAGGGGGTCAATGTTTGCAGCAAGGACGGGTCGCCGAGTGGCCACTGCGCAAAGTCGGCATCGACACAGGTGATCGACCGTGCACCCCTCGCGGTGGCGGTCTGCACACCCCACAGCAAGGCCGCGAGCCAGGACGGGCGCGAGTCGATGATTGGGGGCATGGTGTCGGGCATCGATCAATCTCCCTGCAGCCAACCTGAGGCCACCCAGTCCCGCAGCAGGTCCGCCGCGGCAGCACTGAGTCGGCGGACAGCGGCGGCCGGCAGGCTGCGCTCGTCCGCCAACTGACGCATCAGCGCGGCATCTCGACCACCGGCCCGGAACGCCTCGCCATTGATGAAGACATGGTGCCGGTCGTACATCATCCGCGTGCGCGCGTGCAGCCGCACGCCCGCTTCGACGCCGCCATGCCCCCCCTCGAACCACACCTGCGGCTTGGGCTCGGTCAGGCTCTCGCCCAGCACGCGCTCCAGCCACAGCGGCTGCGCCAGGTGGCGTGCCAGCGACTGGCGCGCGAATGCCAGCAGCGCTGGCGGCATGGCCGCCGGGGTCTCGGTTGCCGGCTGCGTGGCATCGCGGTACAGCGCACCGGCATCACCGTCTTCATCGGCCAATCGGCTGAGCAGGTCGCGCGCCAGCGACCCCGCCGACGGCACGTTGAAGCCCGCCGAGCAGGTCATGCAGTCGCCGCCCTCGGCGATGCCGTCGTGGCCCCAGCGCGGCGGCAGGTAGAGCAGATCGCCCGGCTCCTGCACCCACTCGTCGCTGGGTTCGAAGTGCTGCAGGCGCTTCAGCGGCGCA
>DAORNK010000433.1:1519-3548 GCA_035440985.1 Rubrivivax sp.
CGCCACCGCCCGGGCTGGCCCAGGAGATCATCAGATCGTCCAGCCGTGCATCGGGCAGGAAGCGGAAGCACTCCAGCATCTGCCGCGCTGCGGCGACATGCAGGTCGACGCCCTGCACGAGCAGCGTCCAGCCCGGCCGGTTCAGGGGCGGCAGCGCGCGGCGCGGCAGGGGCCCGCGGCGCACCGTCCAGCGCTCACCCTGGCAGGCCACCAGGCGGGACTCCACATCCTCCTGCGCCGCCAGCTCGAACAGCGCCGGGCGCGGCAGCGGTGGCATCACGCTCGGCCAGGCCTGACGCACCAGCAGCGGCTTCTTCTGCCAGTGGCGTTTCATGAAGGCGGCGGGCGTCAGCCCCCCGAGCAAGGCCAGCGGTGCGTTCACGTCCATGGCCGCATTCTGGCGCGGCCGGAGCACGCCGGGCGCTGTGCGATCATTTGCGCATGCAGATCGAAGCGCCTTGCGTGGTCAGCCTGACCTGGAAGCTGATGGACGGCCAGAACCGTCCCATCGACGAGTTGAGCGACCCCGTCGAGTTCTTCTATGGCGGCGATGACCTGCTGGCCAAGGTCGAGGAGGCGCTGGCCGGCTACGGGCCGGGCGATACGCTGCAGGTGCATCTGGAACCGGAACACGCCTTCGGCGACTATGTGCCGGCGCTGGTGTGCTTCGAGGACCGCAAGCTGTTCCCCGTAGAACTGGAAACCGGGATGGCTTTCGAGGGCCTGCCACCGGGCAGCGTGACGCCCGACATGCCGGCAGACGTGGTCTACATCGTGACCGAGATCTACCCTTCGCATGTGGTGCTGGACGGCAACCACCCGCTGGCCGGCATGGCTCTGCGGATGGACATCCAGGTGCGGGGCGTACGCGCCGCCACCGAAGGCGAAGTCGACAGGCGCAGCGTCAGCAGCGGCGAGTCGGCGGTGACAGTGCTGGGCCAGCTGCCCAGGCCGGCCGACGGCACGTTGCACTGATTCAGGCGCGGCCAGTGGAGCCGAATCCGCCCTCGCCCCTTGCGGAATCCCCGAACTCGGCCACGCGGCGAAAGCGCGCCTGGACGACGGGCACGATCACCATCTGCGCGATGCGCTCCAGGGGCTGCACGGTGAAGGCGGCGTCGCTGCGGTTCCAGCAGCTCACCATCAGCGGGCCCTGGTAATCGCTGTCGATCAAGCCCACCAGGTTGCCGAGCACGATGCCGTGCTTGTGGCCCAGGCCGGACCGCGGCAGCAGCACCGCCGCCAGGCCAGCATCGGCGATGTGGATGGCGAGCCCGGTCGGGATCAGCGCGGTCGCGCCGGGTTGCAGCACCAGCGGCGCTTCCAGGCAGGCGCGCAGGTCAAGGCCCGCACTGCCAGGCGTGGCATAGCTGGGCAGGGTCTCGGCGATGCGTTCGTCGAGCACCTTGAGATCGATGGTGGTCATGTTGCTGATGTGGGCAGGCGGCTGGCGATCTGGCGCACCAGTTCGCGGGCCAGTGCCAGCTTGTGGCCGGTGGGCAGTTCGACTTCACCTCGTTCGTCGACCAGCACCAGCGTGTTCTCATCACGGCCGAACGTGGCCGGGCCCAGGTTGCCGACGATCAGGGGCACGCCCTTGCGCAGCCGCTTGGCACGCGCCAGGCGGACCACGTCCTGGCTCTCGGCGGCGAAGCCCACGCACCAGGGCCGCTGGTTCGCGGGCAGTGCCGCCACGGTGGCCAGGATGTCCGGGTTTTCGACCAGACTCAGCGTCGGGGCCTGGCCGGATCCGTCCTTCTTGACCTTGTGTTCGCTGCTCTGCGCCGGGCGCCAATCAGCCACGGCCGCGGTGGCCACGAAGACCTGGTGCGTCGCCGCCAGCGGCAGCACCGCGTCCAGCATCTGCCGCGCGCTCTGCACATCGATGCGGCGCACGCCGGCTGGCGTGGGCAGTGACACCGGGCCGGCCACCAGGGTCACGGCAGCCCCCGCTTCGGCCGCGGCGCGGGCGATGGCAAAACCCATCTTGCCGCTGGAGTGGTTGGTGATGCCCCGTACCGGATCGATG
>DAORNK010000434.1:0-3539 GCA_035440985.1 Rubrivivax sp.
CCAGCCACTGCTCGCCGCTGCCGGGTTCGGCGTTGTCGGCACGCCAGCAGCCGGCCAGCCAGGCCGCACGGTCCAGCGCGGCATCGGCCGCCTGGGCCGGGCCGGTGAGCATCGATGCCAGCGCCGCCGCGGCCAGCCAGTGGAGTCCCTGCATGCCGGCATCGTAACGTCTGAGCTGCGGGGATTCGGGGGTCAAACCGGGCGCTTTTCGCCGCCTGGGCCGGGCGGGGCGAGGCCATCATCGCTGGCATCCACTGGAGCGCCCCGGCCATGCCCCGCCTGCCCATCCCTCTCTTGCGGCCGCCGGCCGCCCGCACGCCATGCTGATCGGTCAGCGCCCCATCGCGCGCGACCAGCGGCCCTACGTGATTGCCGAGATGAGCGGCAACCACAATCAGTCGCTGGACCGGGCGCTGGCCATCGTCGAGGCTGCCGCGGCGGCTGGCGCCGACGCGATCAAGCTGCAGACCTACACCGCGGCCACGATGACGCTGGACATCCGCGCACCCGGCTTCGTCATCGACGACCCCAAGAGCCTGTGGGCCGGCCGCCAGCTCTACGAGCTGTACCACGAGGCGCACACACCCTGGGCCTGGCACGGCGCCATCTTCGAGCGCGCGGCGCGGCTCGGCCTACACTGCTTCTCGACGCCCTTCGACGACACGGCGGTGGACTTTCTCGAAGCGCTGGGCGCACCGGCCTACAAGATCGCGTCCTTCGAATGCACGGACCTGCCGCTGATCCGCAAGGTGGCGGCCACCGGCAAGCCGATGATCATCTCCACCGGGATGGCCACGCTGGCCGAGATCGACGAAACCGTCCGCACCGCGCGTGATGCCGGCTGCCGCGATCTGGTGCTGCTCAAGTGCACCAGCACCTACCCGGCCACGCCCGAGAACACGCACCTCCACACCATCCCCGTGCTGCGCCACGCGTTCGGCTGCGAAGTCGGCCTGTCGGACCACACGATGGGCTGCGGCGCGGCCATCGCCGCGGTGGCGCTGGGTGCCACCGTGGTGGAGAAGCACTTCACGCTGGCGCGCGCCGACGGCGGCGTGGATGCGGCCTTCTCGCTGGAGCCGGCCGAGCTGCGGCTGCTGCGCGTGGAGACCGAACGCGCCTGGCAGGCGCTGGGTGGCGTGGTGTTCGGCGGCAGTGCGGCCGAGGCCGCTTCGCTGGCCTACCGGCGCTCGCTCTACGTGGTGCAGGACATCGCTGCGGGCGAGGCCTTCACGCCACACAACGTGCGCGCCATCCGCCCGGGTTTCGGGCTGCCGCCCAAGTACCTGGACAGCGTGCTGACCCTGCGCGCGCCCACCGCCCTCCGGCGCGGCACACCGCTGTCCTGGGCCCTGCTGGGCGGGGCCGCGCCATGAAGTACTGCTGCCGCTGCGTGCAGCCCGACACGCGCCCCAACACGCGCTTCAATGAAGCCGGCGTGTGCCCGGCCTGTGAATACGTCGAAGCCGTCCAGGGCGTGGACTGGCAGGAAAGGTTCGACATCCTGACCGATCTGTTTGCCGCACGCCAGCGCAAGCCGGGGCAGTTCCACGACTGCATCATCGGGGTGTCCGGCGGCAAGGACAGCACGCGGCAGGCGCTGTGGGTGCGCGACAAGTTCGGTGTCAACCCGCTGCTGGTGTGCCTGAGCTACCCGCCCGAACAGGCCACGCACCGCGGCATGCACAACCTCAGCAACCTGATCGAGCTGGGCTTCGACGTGGTGGTGTCGGCGCCCGCGCCGGCCACCTGGAAGAGCCTCAAGCGCGACGGCTTCGCGCGGTTCACCAACAGCTTTCGCTCCACCGAGCTGGCCCTGTTCTCCGCCGTGCCGCAGATCGCGCTGCGCTACGGCATAGACCTCATCCTGTGGGGCGAGAACCCGGCGCTGCAGCTGGGCGACATGAAGACGCTGGGCAAGACCGGCTACGACGGCAACAACCTGCGTCACATGAACACGCTGTCCTCGGGCACGCAGTGGATGGTGGATGCCGGCTACACGCCGCAACAGCTGCTGCCCTACCAGTATCCGCAGCCCGAAGCCTTCCAGGCCGCGGGCCTGCAGATCATCTACCTGGGCTGGTTCCTGGGCGACTGGTCGCTGGTCAACAACGCCTCGTACTCCTGCGGCGACGGGCTGGAGATCCGCAGCGACCCGGTGCAGGCCACCGGCGACCTGTACGGCGTGACGGCGCTGGACGAGGACTTCACGCCGATCAACCAGATGATCAAGTACTACAAGTTCGGCTTCGGCCGCACCACCGACTACTGCAACGAGGAGATCCGTCTCGGCCGCATGAGCCGCGAACAGGGCTTTGCCCTGGTCAGCGAATACGACCACGCCTGCGCGCCCGACTACATCGCGCGCTACTGCGACTACCTGGGCATCACCGTGCAGGCCTTCTGGGACCAGGTGCGCGCGGCGACCAATCGGCGCTTGTTCGACATCGACGCGCAAGGCCGCATCCACCGCCGCTTCACGGTGGGCGTGGGCCTGCCGGAGCCTGCGGAGGCCGTCACATGACCCGCCGCCCTGTCACGGCCGGCGTGGTGGATTACGGCGCCGGCAACCTGGCCTCCGTGGCGCGCTCGCTGGCCGGCCTGGGCTACCGATGCCGGGTCAGCCGGGATGTGCAGACTCTCGCCGCCACGGATGTCCTGCTCCTGCCCGGCGTGGGCGCCTTCCCGGCGGCCATGCAGGCCCTGCACCGCCACGGCCTGGTGGACTTCATCCAGGGTCAGGCGCGCAGCGGCCAGCCCATCGTGGGCATCTGCCTGGGCATGCAGCTGCTGGCGCACAGTTCCAGCGAACAGCAGTTCACCACCGGCCTGGGGCTGATCCCCGGCCAGGTGCAACCGCTGACCGCCGCGCGCTGGCACATCGGCTGGAACAGCATCGAGGTGCTGGCCGACGATCCGCTGCTGCGGCCCAGCGACGGGCAGTCGCTGTACTACAACCACTCCTACGTCTTCCACGCGCCGGCCGAGTACCAGGTGGCCGTCTCGCGCATCAGCGATGCGCCAGGCGAAGCCGCACCGGGCTCGGCCTTCACCGTGGCGGTGCGCCGCAAGCACATCGTGGGCTTGCAGTTCCACCCCGAGAAGAGCCAGATCGCCGGCCGCGAACTGCTGCGCAACGTGATCCAGGGGCTGCTCGCATGATCCACAAGCGCCTGGTGGGCGTGATCACCGTCAAGCAGGGCTGGGCCGTGCAGTCCTTCGGCTACCGCCGCCACCTGCCCATGGGGCGGCCCGAGATCGTGGCCGAGAACCTGGACCGCTGGGGCGTGGACGAGATCCTGCTGCAGTGCATCGACCGCAGCGCCGCCGGCCTGGGGCCGGACCTGGCGCTGCTGGAACGCATCAGCCGCAAGGGCCTGGCCACCCCGCTGACCTACCAGGGCGGCATCCGCAACGTGGCCGACGGCGTGGCCGCGGTGCAGGCCGGTGCGGAACGCATCGCGCTGGACAGCCTGCTGCGCGACCACCCACAGCAAGCCGCAGCGCTGGCCGTGCCGCTGGGCGCGCAGGCCCTGATC
>DAORNK010000435.1:0-3529 GCA_035440985.1 Rubrivivax sp.
GGATGTAGACCTCGGGGTGGCCGAAGAACCAGAAGATGTGCTGGTACATCACCGGGTCGCCGCCGCCGGCGGGGTTGAAGAAGCTGGTGCCGAAGTGGCGATCGGTCAGCGTCATCGTGATGGCGCCGGCCAGCACCGGAATGACGGCGATCAGCAGGTAGGCGGTGATGAGCCAGGTCCAGCAGAACAGCGGCATCTTCATCAGCGTCATGCCGGGGGCGCGCATGTTCAGCACCGTGACCACGATGTTGATCGAGCCCATGATGGAGCTGGCGCCCAGGATGTGCATGGCAAAGATGCCGGCGTCCATCGCCGGACCCATCTGCAGCGTCAGCGGGGCATACAGCGTCCACCCGGCCGCCGGTGCACCACCCGGCATGAAGAAACTGGCCACCAGCATGATGGCCGCCGGGATCATCAGCCAGAAGCTGAGGTTGTTCATGCGCGCGAAGGCCATGTCCGCGGCACCGATCTGCAGCGGGATCATCCAGTTCGCGAAGCCCACGTAGGCCGGCATGATGGCGCCGAACACCATGATCAGGCCGTGCATCGTGGTGAACTGGTTGAACAGTTCCGGGTTGACGAACTGCAGCCCGGGCTGGAACAGCTCGGCGCGGATGCCAAGGGCCAGCACGCCGCCGACCATGAACATCGCGAAGCTGAACAGCAGGTACAGCGTGCCGATGTCCTTGTGGTTGGTGGCAAAGACCCAGCGCCGCCAGCCATGCGGATGGCCGTGGTCATGCGAGTGGTCGCCGGCGTGGTGGCCGTGGTGATCGAGAACTGCGCTCATGGGGCTTCCTTTATCCGACGGCTCTTACTTGCGGGCGGCAACGACTTCGGCCGGCTGCACGGCCAGCCCGGTCTTGTTGCCCCAGTTGTTCTTGGTGTAGGTGATGACGGCCGCCAGCTCGGTGTCCGAAAGCTGCTTCCAGGCCGGCATGGCGCCGTTGTTCTGGCCGTTGAGCAGCACCGCGATCTGCTTGCCGGCATCGGCGTCGAGCACCACCGCGGCGCCGTCCAGCGCCTTGATCGGCCCGGCGCCCTTGCCGTCAGGCCGATGGCAGGCGGCGCAGTTGGCGGCGTAGACCTTCTCTCCGCGGGCGACCAGGTCCTGCAGCTTCCAGACCTTGGCCGGATCGTCGGCAGCGGCCGCCATCTCCTTCTTCTTGCCATCCACCCACTTGGCATAGTCGGCCTGGCTGAGCACCTTGACATGGATCGGCATGTAGGCGTGCTCCTTGCCGCACAGCTCGGCGCACTGGCCGTAGAAGTCGCCCGTCTTCTCGGCGCGGAACCAGGTGTCGCGCACGAAGCCGGGAATCGCATCCTGCTTCACGCCCAGGGCGGGCACCATCCAGGCATGGATCACGTCGTTGGCCGTCGTGACGATGCGGACCTTCCTGTCCACCGGCACGACCAGCGGGTTGTCCACCTTCAGCAGGTAGTCGTCACCCTGGGGCTTGCCCGCGTCGGACATCTGGCGGTGCGCGGTATCCAGCGTGGACATGAAGGCGATGCCCTCCCCTTCGCCCTTGAGGTAGTCGTAGCCCCACTTCCACTGGTAGCCGGTGGCCTTGATCGTCAGATCGGCGTTGCTGGTGTCCTTCTGGGCGACCACGGTGCGGGTGGCCATCGCACCCATCGCGATGACGATCAGGAAGGGGATCACGGTCCACGCAATCTCGACCGTCACGCTCTCGTGGAAGTTGGCCGCCTTGTAGCCCTTGGACTTGCGGTGCTTCAGGATCGAATAGAACATCACTCCGAACACGGCGAAGAAGATCACGACGCAGACGACCAGCATGAAGCTGTGCAGGCTGGCCTCTTGCTCGGCGATCTTGGTGACCGGTGTCTGCAGGCCCAGTTGCCGCACGCCCGGGCCACCCGGCAGGTCGTTCACCGCCCAGGCCGCACTGGCCGTCAGCAGCCCCAGGGACAACATCGACTGCGACAGACGGGATCGGAGGCTGGGTGTGGTCTTCATGGGTTTCATCGGTTCGGGGCCAGTTCTGCTGCCACCAGACGGAACCACCACCTGGCGTGCGGGCGGTGGGCAGCAGTGAGAAGCAGGCTCGGTTGCGTCGAGAGGACTTGCAGAGAAAAGCGACGGGTCAAGCACTCGCAGCCTTGCGACCACTGGGTCGCCACACCAACCGCTGAAAGCTTGACCTCGGTCAAAGCGGCGGGATTCTATAGCCTAGCTTCGCGGAGCCGCCGGGTGTATCAGGGCAGGCGCTGATTGCCTCGGACCAGGTCGCGCATCTGCTGGAGTGGAATGGCCGTTTCAGCCGTCACGCGCGACGGCGTGGCCAGCTTGAAGGCATGGCCGTAGACCAGCTCGACTTCGAGCGCCACCCGGCCATCCGCCCGGGCCAGGGTCTGCAGCCGCTGCATCAGCGCGTCGCGCCAGCGTGGCGTGCGCAGGCCCGCGTGGCGTCCGGGGTCGACGTTGCCGCCCCAGGTCCGCAGTTCGGCCAGCAGCGCCTGGGGGTCGGGCCAGCTCAGGGTCAGCGTCTCCTGATCCATCACCGGGTCCGCAAAGCCGGCCTGCACCAGCATGTCGCCCAGGTCGTGCATGTCGACCAAGGGTGCCATCGGGGTCGGCCATCCGAGTTGGGCATAAAGCTGGCGCAGCCCTGCCAGACTGCCCGGGCCCAGGGTGGAAAACATCAGGAACCCGCCCACCGCCAAGGCCCGATGCCAGGCCCCCAACACGGCCTGTGGTTCGGCGCTGCCATGCAGACACATGTTGGCCCACAGCAGGTGGGCGCTGCCGGGCGGCACATCGGCCTGCGCCAGCCACAGCGGTGCAGCCTGGGTCCAGCGGCGCGCTGACCACCAGGGCCGTCGCCAGCGGGTGGCCTGCCGGTCGCGACCGGCCGCGTCGGGCTCGACCCCGGTCAGTCGGGCCAGCGGATAGGCCGCCGCCAAGGCGGCATGGCTGGCGCCCAGGAAGCTGCCCCAGTCGAGCACCCGCTCGGGCTGCATCCTGACGAGGGCCAGGCGGTCTGCCATCCGGCGCGCGGCTTCACCATGCAACCAGGGCGGTTCTGGTGCGGCCTGCAGACGCCGCAGCACGCGGGCCAGGGCCACGGCATCCAGCGGCCTTCGGGCGATCGGTGCTCCAGGGGGGGTGGGCATGGGCCGGGCAGTATATTGATCCGATGCCCCGTCTGGACGCTTCCACTGCCCCGCGCGCTGGCCCGGCCTGGCCCAGCCAGTGCGAGATCTGCCGCCAGTGGTGCCAGGGCGGGCTGTGCACCGATTGCGTGACCCGTTTCGCGGCCCCCGTGCCACGTTGCGGGCGCTGCGGATTGCGCCTGGGCATGGCAACACCAGCTTGCGGCGCCTGCCTGCAGGATCCGCCGCCCTTTGAGCACACGATCGCGGCCGTGGACTACGGCTTTCCCTGGGACCTGCTGGTGAGCGCTTTCAAGTTCCAGGCGCGCCCCGAACTGGCCGCGGCGCTGGCCGCGCGTCTGGCTGCGGCCGTTGGCGCAGCCGGGCTGCCACTGCCGGACGCTGT
>DAORNK010000436.1:0-3524 GCA_035440985.1 Rubrivivax sp.
GGCCGCCTGCGCCGCCATCGCGCCCAGACACAGCACATAGGCCAGCACCGGCAGCCGCAAGGGCGCGGGCACGCCGGTCCACAGCGCGGCCAGCACGGCCGTTGCGACCGTCGTGTACACGCCGAAAGGCAGCCATCGGGCCGCCAGCCGGGTGCCGCGCGTGAACGCCACCAGATAGGCCAGGTGCGCCAGCAGGAAGCTCACCAGCCCAGGCAGGAAGCCCTGCTGGGGCCAGAGCAGGGCCACGTCACCGACCAGCGACGCACTCAAGCCCACCAGCACCCAGCGACGCTCTTCCGGCTGCCCATCGCCACGATGCCAGGCGTGGGCCATCACCAGCAAGGTGGCCAGCGGCTTGAAGATCCAGGCCAGCAGCGGCTGGTCCAGAGCCCAAGGGGCGGCAGCCACCGCCAGCGCGGCGCTGATCAACAGTGCGGGAAACAGGCGGTTCATGCGCAGAGTATTGCCGCTGCCCGACCCCCCTCGTATCCGGGGCATCCGACCTCGCGTGCAGCGACAATCGCGCCTGTCGTGATGCGCGAGCTCGAAAGGCCAGATCATGCGCCCGGGCGAATCCCCGCCAGCACCCGCAACAACGTTGGAATCGATCACCGTGCTGCTGCAGGCCTGGCAGCGCGGCGAAGCGGATGCCTTCGCCCGGGTCGTGCAGGCCGTGCACGGCCAGCTCCTGCGCATGGCCGACTCGCGCCTGCAGGGCCACGACAGCGGCACCCTGGCCAAGGGCGATGTGGTCAACGAAGCCCTGCTGCGCCTGATGCAGTCACCCGGCGCCTACGCCGACCGCGCGCACTTCTTCGCCACCGTTTCGCTGACCATGCGCAGGGTGCTGCGCGATCACGCCCGCGCCCGACTGGCCGACAAGCGCGGTGGCAACCGGGTGCAGGTGACGCTGAGCTCGCTGGCGGTCGGTGAGGAGTCCATGGCCGCCGACCTGCTCACGCTGGACCGGCTGCTCGACACGCTGGCTCGCCACGACGCGCGTGCCGCGCAGGTGATGGAGCTGACCTACTTCATGGGCCTGCCGCGCCAGGAAATCGCCGATCTGCTGGGCGTCTCGGTGCCCACGGTGGACCGTGAACTGCGTTTTTCGCGCGCCTGGCTCGCCGAGCAGCTCGGGCGCGGCCTTGAAGCCTGACCCGTGACGGAACCGCCGCCCGACACCGATTTCGCGCAGGTCAAGGCCTGCTTCGAAGCGGTCTGCGACCTGCCCGACGAGGCCGCGCGCCGCGCGCGGCTGGACGAACTGGGCGCCAACCCCGAACAGATCCGGCGCGTGCTGGCCCTGCTGGATCAGGATCGCACGCTGACCCATGGCCTGGGCGTCCCGATCACCGGCATGTTGGCCAGCCTGGAAGAACCCGAGCTGGCCATCGGCGACCGACTCGGCCCGTGGTCGCTGCGCAGCGAGCTCGGCCGCGGCGGCATGGGCAGGGTGATGCTGGCCGAGCGCAGCGACGGACTGTACGAACAGCGTGCCGCCATCAAGCTGCTGCGCGGCTTCAGCGGCGAAGCAGCGTTGGCCCAACTCGCGCACGAACGGCAGGTCCTGGCCAAGCTGAACCACCCGCACATCGCACGGCTGCTGGACGGCGGCACCACACCGGCCGGACGACCCTACCTGGTGATGGAACACGTCAAGGGTGACCCGCTGGACCGCTATTGCCGCGATAGGCGGCTGGATCTGGAAGCGGTGCTGACCCTGTTCGAACAGGTGTGCAGTGCGGTGAGCTACGCGCACCGTCAGCTGGTCGTGCACTGCGACATCAAGCCGGGCAATGTGCTGGTGGGCGAGGACGGGCACGCGATGCTGCTGGACTTCGGCGTGGCGCAGCTGCTGGGCAAGACCGGCCAGGTCAGCACTTCGCTGACGCCTCGCTACGCCAGCCCCGAACAGATGGCCGGGCTCAACGCCACCAGCGCCAGCGACGTCTTCAGCCTGGGCCGCACGCTGGACCAATTGCTGCACGCCATCAGGCCACCGGCGCCCCGCGCCGACGAATGGCAGGCCATCGTGGCCAAGGCCACCGCGCTGGACCCCGAGCAGCGCTACGACGGCGTGCCGGCGCTGCTGCGCGACCTGCGCCACCTTCGCCAGCATCTTCCGCTGGCTGCACGACCTCGCAGCACGCGGTATCGCCTGCGCAAGCTGATGCGCCGGCGCTGGCCCTGGGTGCTGGCCGGCTGCGGCGTCCTGGTGCTCAGCGCGGCCTTCGTGCTGCAGCTGGTGGTCGAGCGCGACCGCGCCTTGCAGGCCGAAGCGCTGGCCGAGCAGGAAGCGGCCACCACGCGCCAGGTCAGCGACTTCATCGTGGCGCTCTTCGAAGGGGCCGACCCCAACGTGGCGGGCCGCCCCGAGCGCCGCCGAATTGGTCGACAAGGGCCGCGAGCGCATCGATCGGGACCTCCAGGGCCAGCTGGCGCTGCAGGCCGACATGAAGGGCGTGCTGGCCAAGGTCTACGAGAACATCGGCCGCCCGCGCACCGCGGTCGAGCTGTACGAACAGGCCGTGGCGCTGGAGCGCGAGCAGTCGCCGCGCCGCCCCCTGCGCGAAGCGGCGATGCTCAGCCGCCTGGCGGTGGTGCTGGCCAACGAGCATCAGGCCACGCGTGCGGTGGCTGCGGCGCGCGAGTCGCTGGCCCTGCGCCAGCCGCGCCTGCCGGCCGATGCCCCGGAACTGAGCGACTCGCTCAACTCGCTGGGTCTGGCCCTGGCGATGAATGGCGCGTTCGACGAGGCGCTGGATCTGCTGCAACAGGCGCTGAAGATACGCTTGCTGCGGCAGGAGTCGGCGCCGCTGGAGGTCGCCAGCGTGCGCCACAACCTGGCGCTGGTGCACGCGCGGGCCGGGCGGCACGAGCTGGCGGTGGACCAGTACCGCGATGCGCTGGCCATCAAGCTGCGTACGCTGGGCAAGCTGCACCCCTCCGTGCTCAACACCCAGAGCGCCAACGCGGTGGCGCTGGCCAACCTGCAGCGCTTCGACGAAGCGCTGGCCATGCAGCGCGAGCTGGTGGTGGCGCGCCGCCAGCTGCATGGGCCACGCAGTGCCAAGGTCAGCGGCGCGCTCAACGAGGTGGCCAGCGTGCTGCAGGACGCCGGGCGCCTGGAAGAAGCCGTGGCCACCTACCAGGAAGCGCTGGCGCTGGACGAGCAGATCAGCGGCCGCAAGTCCATCGACGTGGCCGTGCGCCTGAACAACCTGGCGACGGCCCTGGAAGACCTGGGCGACCCCGCCGCCGAGGCGCTGTACCGCGAATCACTGCTCATCCGCCGCGCCTTGCTGACCCCGGGCGACCTCTCGGTGGCGCGCGCCGAACACAACCTGGCACGCTGGCTGCTGCGCGCCGGCCGGCGCGCCGAAGCCGGGCCTTTGCTGGACAGCAGCGGCCAGACGCGCCGCAGCAAGCTGCCGGCCTCGCACAACGAAGCGGCCGACGCCGGCATCCTGCGTGCCGAGTGGCTCATCGCCGGCGGACAGCTGGATGCGGCCGAGACCCTGCTG
>DAORNK010000437.1:0-3257 GCA_035440985.1 Rubrivivax sp.
AGACGCGAGACGGCGTCGCGCATCGCCTCGGCACCAGCCAGCCGTTCCGCCCGGGCCTTGTTGGCAGCCTCGCGCATCGACGCCGCAAGCTCGGCATCGCCGCGGGCCTCGGCCAGCCGGGCCCGTGCCGTGTGCACCGATTCGCGCACCGCCGGGCCGTCGTCGGGGTGCAGCTGTTCCTTCAACACTGGGTCGAGCGCCTGGGCTTGCTCGATGCTTCCCGCGTGCAGCAACTGTCCCGAGAGCCTCTCTGCGGCGCGCAAGGCCACCAGGCGCAAACCGCTTTCTTCGGCGAGTTGCAAGGATTCCCGCAGGCGCTGGATGCCCTCCTGCGGTTGCCCGGCCACGCCCAGCGCGGCGCCGGCGTTGCTCAACAAGATGGCCTTGCGCATCGCGTCCGGCTCCTGAGAAGCCCAGCGCAGCGCGTCGCGGGCGTGGCGCTGCAGGCGGGCCGCGGTGGCCAGTGCCCGTTCGGGATCGGTTTCGCGCTGGTCTTCGTGGGCTTGCAGCAACGTGGCCAGCAGGGCGTTCAATGGCACCGGCACCTGTTGCGCATCGGGCAGCTCGCGCGCCCTGGAGAGGGCCTGCAGGAGCAGCGTCTCGGCGGCGGCGGCCTCGCCCAAGCGGCCCTGCAAGCCCGCCACCGCGACCAGCGAACGCTCCAGTTCGGACGGCAGCCGGGCCGCACGAGCGGCATCAAAGGCGTGACGCGCCAGCAGCAGGGCTTCGGCTGATGCACCTTGGTCGCTGAGCGCCCACACCAACCACAGCAGCAGTTCGCATTCGCGCCTGGAGTCGCCGAGTGCTTTCCAGGCCGTCAGTGTTAGCAGACCCTCTTCGACGGCTTCACCCAGCCGCCCCTGGGCATGCAGTTGCCGCGTCCTCGCCGTGCCGGCTTCGGCCTGTTCGCGACCCGTGACCTGGCGGCGACCAGTCCCGCCACGCCTGAGCGAATCTGCCCCTTCGGTCTCCATTTGCTCCTTATCGGATGCTTTGCGGTCGGCTTGACCCGCAAGTGCCGCGGAGGACCACGTGGTCGGTCACGTGGCCAGTGACCGCCGCCAGCGGCGGCCTCAGCCGCCGGATGCGGCTGAGCCGGCGCTTCAGCCTTCAGTGTTTGACGGCACCCGATGCCCCGAAGCCCGTCTGGGCGCGCACGTACTGGTCATCGAAGGCCGCGATCTCCGCCTGGGCCCGGGCGCTAGAGTCGGACTTCGACAGGAAGTAGGCCAGCAGGAAGGCGATCGGCATCGCAAACAGCGCCGGTTGGGTATAGGGGAACAGGGCCGCCTTGTTGCCCAGCACATCGACCCAGACCGACTTGGAGAACACGACAAAGGCCACGGCCGACAACAGCCCCCCGTAGCCACCCCACAGCGCGCCACGCGTGGTCAGGCCCTTCCAGTACATCGACAGGATCAGCACCGGGAAGTTGCCCGCCGCCGCCACGCCGAAAGCCAGACCGACCATGAAGGCGACGTTCTGCTTCTCGAAGGCAATGCCCAGCAGGATGGCAACGACGCCCAGCGAGACGGTGGCCAGCTTGGAGACGCGTATCTCGTCGCTCTCGCTGGCCTTGCCCTTCTTGATGACGCGGGCGTAGAGGTCATGCGAGATGGCCGACGCGCCGGCCAATGCCAGGCCGGAGACCACCGCCAGGATCGTTGCAAAGGCCACGGCCGCCATGAAGCCCAGCAGCATGTCGCCGCCGACCGCCTTGGCCAGGTGCATGGCCACCATGTTGCCGCCACCGATCAGCTTGCCGCCCATCGTGCCGCCTTCGAAGAAGGCCGGGTTCTGGCCGACCACCAGGATCGCGCACAGCCCCATGAGGAAGATCACGTTGAAGAAGTAGGCCACGATGCCCGACGCATAGAGCACCGACTTGCGCGCCTGCTTGCCGTCGGTGACCGTGAAGAAGCGCATCAGGATGTGCGGCAGCCCGGCCGTGCCGAACATCAGGCCCAGACCGAGCGACACCGCGTTGATCGGGTCGGCCAGCAGGCCCCCGGGGGTCATCAGCTTGGAACCGAGCTTGTGCACGGCCGTGGCCTTTTCCAGCAGCGTCGTGAAGGAGAAGCCGAACTGGCTGAAGGCCAGCAGCATCGCCAGGGTGCCGCCCGTCAGCAGCATGCAGGCCTTGATGATCTGCACCCAGGTGGTCGCGACCATGCCGCCGAAGGTGACATAGACCACCATCAACACACCGACGCCGACGATGGCGACGTTGTAGTCCAGGCCGAACAGCAGCTTGATCAGCTGGCCGGCACCCACCATCTGCGCAATCAGGTAGAAGCAGACCACGGTCAGCGACGAAATTGCGGCCATCGTGCGCACCTTGCCCTGGTCCAGGCGAAACGAAGTGATGTCGGAGAAGGTGAAGCGCCCCAGGTTGCGCAGCCGCTCGGCCATCATGAACAGGATGATCGGCCAGCCCGCAAAGAACGCCAGCATGTACAGGTAGCCGTCGAAACCGCTGCCATAGACCAGCGCCGTCAGCCCCAGCAGCGTGGCCGCCGACATGTAGTCGCCCGCGATCGCCAGGCCGTTCTGGGCCCCGGTGATGCCGCCACCCGCGGTGTAGAAGTCGGAGGTCGACTTGGTCCGGTTCGAGGCCCAGTAGGTGATGCCCATGCTCAGCGCCACGAAGACGCAGAACATGATGATGGCGTGCCAGTTGGTGGCCTGCTTGTCCAGGGCGCCCTGGACGGGCGGACCGGCATGCGCGATGGCGCCCAGGCTCCACAGCATGAAGACCGAGCAGGCGTTGAGGGTTGCGCGGCGCATCACTTGGTCTCCTTCAGGGCCTCTCGGATGACTTCCTGCGTCAGCGCGTCGTACCTGCTGTTGGCGCGCTGCACGTAATAGGCCGAAAGTCCCCAGAAGAAGACGAACAGGAAGAACTCGAGGGCCACCCCGATCGTCAGCACCGACCCGGCGCTGATCGGTTGGCCCAGCGTCGATGGCATGTAGGCCACCGCGATGACGAAGCCGTAAAACAGGATCAGCACGATGGCCGACAGGGTCCATGCGAAGCGGCCCCTGGCGGCGATCAGTTCCTGGTACTTCGGGTTGGCCCGAATCCTCTCGTATACGTCCACACTCATGGTGTTCGTCTCCTCTGGATTTGTCTTGATCGAAACGACGCTGTCCCGAGCGGAGGTGACAGACTTCAACAACAACCAGCCGGGAACCGACGGGCGATCCGGATGCCATCGCCGCGGCCGATACTACGACCAGTCGTTACCGCGGTCGAT
>DAORNK010000437.1:3267-3493 GCA_035440985.1 Rubrivivax sp.
CCCTTCGCGCGATCCGGGGCCGGCGCAACGGCTGGCCGGCAAGCCCGTCAGCACGGCAACCTGCCGGCCGGCCCCACCGGGCCGGGCCGTCAATCCCACCAGAAGTGCCAGTACGCTGCGCCCAGCAGCGACGCAGCGAGCCTGGCCGGCGTGCCGGTGCCTTGCTCGACGATGTCGGGGCAGTAGGCCTCCTGCTGGCGCGCCAGATCGAGCGCGGCGGCGCGCG
>DAORNK010000438.1:0-3492 GCA_035440985.1 Rubrivivax sp.
CAGCAGCGCCGCGCCGCTGCAACCGGCCAGCAGCGCGTCGATCGCGGCGCCCTTGGCCAACGCGGAATCGGCCTCGTCGGCCGGCTCGGCTCGGCCGGTGAAACCATCGAAGCCGCCACGTTCGTCCAGTCGCGGCACGCCAGCCAGCAGCCAGCCACAGGCACCATCCTGCGCGACGGCCAGTTGCAGCCGCAGCGGGCCGAAGGCGCGCTGGCTACGCAACTGTGCTTTCAGCGTCTCGGCCATCGTGGATGCCTCGAAGAGCGCACAGCGCTGCCGTGGCGCCTGGCCGGGGCCTTGCCAGCAAAGCAACTGATGGCGGGCGTCAGTCTGCCAGTGCCAGCCGGTCTGCAAGGCTTCGCGGCGCTGCAGTGCGCTGCGTGCCTGGTGCAAATCGCGGCTGTTGCGTTGCCTTTCCAGCGACCGGCCCAGTGCAAAGGCCGCGCCAGCCACCAGCAGCAGGGCCAGGCTGGCAAACCACCAGACACCGTTGTCGGTGCTGGGGCCGGCGGCACACGCGCTCTGGCAGGGCAGGAGGGCAAGGGCGGCGAGCCCGCGGGCTTCTCGGCGCCGGGCGGCCGGGGGCGGTGCAAGCATGCGGCGAATTGTACGGACCCCCCCCGTGGCCAGCCCGGGGCTCAAGTCCAGCGGTCGCGGGGCCGAAACCCAACCATGGCCCGCGCGGGTTCTCGAAGAGGTTTCCGTCACTGTGTGCTGCCTGCGACGCTGCGCCAGCGTGCACTTGACGGCCTGCCCGCACCTGCGCATCCTGCGTGAGATGAGACGGTGCGGTACTGCTGAGCCAGGCCCAGTGCCCCTCCCGACTTCCCCTTCAGCGTGCCTGCCATCGTGACCCCTACGACCCTGGACGAAACCGCGCTGGCCCGCCTGCGCGAACTGGACCCCGACGGGCGCCACGGCGTGGTGCAGCGTGTGCTGACGGCCTTCGAGGCCTCTCTCACCCGAGCGCTTGGTCAGCTCCAGGAGCAGCAGGCGGCAGCCGATGCCAAAACCGTGGCTACGCTGGCCCACACGCTCAAGTCCTCGTCGGCCAGTGTCGGCGCGCTGGGGTTGGCGGCGGCGTGTGCTCAGGTCGAGTCGCGATTGCGCGATGGCCAAACCATGAACCTGCGTGACGATGTCGGTCTTTTGCTCGCCCACGGTCGGGCGGCTCAGGCGGCGGTTGGGGCTATGCTGCGGCTCTGAGACCCCTGCCGATGACGCCCACGCACACGTTCTCCGATGACAGCCTGCCGGCTCAGCCCGAGGTATTGCTGGTCGATGACGATGAGGTGAACCTGCTGCTGATCGCGCTGGCCTTGCGCGAAAGGGGATTCAGGATCATCGAGGCCGGTAGCGGCGAGCGTGCGCTGGCCATGCTTGCCGAGCTCACGCCGGACATCATCGTGCTGGACGCCATGATGCCCGGGCTGGACGGCTTCGACACCTGCCGCGCCGTGCGCCGGCTTCCCGGCTACGAAAACGTGCCCGTGCTGATGCTCACGGGGCTGGACGACGACGCTTCCATCACGCGGGCCTACCAGGCCGGAGCCACCGACTTCTTCGTCAAGACCACGCAGTGGAGCCTGCTGGCCGGGCGCCTGCAGTACCTGCTGCGCGCATCGCGCACGCGCATCGAACTGGAGCGCAGCAAGAGCAAGCTGGCCCGTGCGCAGGACCTGGCCCGCATGGGCAGCTTCGACTGGTGGCGCAGCAGCAGCGGCCTGCTGCTGTCGGCCGAGGCGCTGCGCGTGCTGGGGTACGGCCCGCAGGAGGTGGCCACGCTGCGCATGCTGCTGCGCATGGTGCCCGCGGACGAGCGCCGGCTCTTCATGCGCCAGATGCACGACGCGCTGCGCCATTCCAGGCTGCTGGCCACCGACGTGACGATCCAGCTGCTGGACGGGCGCCAGCGCATCATTCACATCGAGGCCGAGCCGGAGTTCAACGACCACGGCCATGGCGCCGGCTTCTCCGGCATCCTGCAGGATGTGACCGATCGTCGCCAGGCCGAGGACAAGATCCGGCAGCTGGCCAACTTCGATGCGCTGACCGGTCTGCCCAACCGCCGCCAGCTCATCTGGCGCGCCGAAAAGGCGCTCGAGCAGGCGCGCCGCATGCAGCACCAGATGGCGCTGCTGCTGATCGACCTGGACCGCTTCAAGATCATCAACGACACGCTGGGCCACAGCGCGGGCGACGAATTGCTGATGGAGGTGGGGCGCCGGCTGCGCGCCTGCGTGCGCCACTCCGACCAGCTGATGGAAGGCGCCCTGGAGGCCGTGGGGGCACGCTCCCATCGTGCCTTGGAAGCCGTCGGTCGCCTGGGGGGCGACGAATTCGTTGCCTTGCTGCCCGAAGTCACCTCCGACCGCGATGCCGAACGCGTGGCCTGGCGCATCCTGGAGGTGCTGCGCGAGCCCATCTTCGTCAGCGGCCAGGAGTGTTTCGTCACCGCCAGCGTGGGCGTGGCCATCTTCCCGCGCGACGGCAACTCGGTGGTCGACCTGCTGCGCAACTCCGACGTGGCCATGTACTCGGCCAAGGCCCAGGGCAAGAACGCGTCGGCCATCTACAGCCCGCAGCTGGCCGGCCGCGGCCGCGACAAGCTGGAGCTGGAGACGGCGCTGCACAAGGCGATCGAGCGCGACGAACTGGTGCTGCACTACCAGCCCAAGGTGGATGTGCGTTCGGCCCGCATGGTGGGTGCCGAGGCGCTGATGCGCTGGCGGCGCGGCGAGACCCTGGTGCCACCGGCGGATTTCATCCCGCTGGCCGAGGACACCGGCCTGATCGTCCCCCTGTCCGAATGGGCGCTGCGCGAAGCGGCACGCCAGGCCCGGCAGTGGCAGGTGGCGTTTGGCTTCACCGACTCGATCGCGGTCAACCTGCCCAGCCGTCTGTTCGAGCGCAGCGACCTGGTCGAACACATCCACCAGTGCGTCACGCAGTTCGGTGTGCCGCATCGCGTGATCCAGCTCGAGATCACCGAGAGCAACCTGATGAAGGAGCTGCAGAACGTCATCCCGTCGCTGCACCGGCTCAACGAGATCGGCGTGGAGATCTCGATCGACGACTTCGGCACCGGCTATTCCAGCCTGGCGTATCTGACCACGCTGCCCATCTCCGAGCTCAAGGTCGACCGCAGCTTCGTGCGCGAACTGGGCATCACGCCGCAGAGTTCGGCGGTGGTCACGGCCATCATCGCGCTGGCGCGCAGCCTGGGCTTGCGCGTGGTCGCCGAAGGCGTGGAGTCGCTGCGCCAGATGGAGGTCCTGCACCGCCTGGGTTGCACCGTGATGCAGGGCTTTCTGTTCAGCCGCGGCGTCATGCCCGACGAGCTGCAGCGCTGGTTGGAGCAGACGGTGCTGCCGCGCAAGGCGCCGTGGATCGGCTCGGCCGACGATCCCGGCGCGCTGGGTGGCGCTGCCCGCAACGTCGGGGGCCGGCCCTATCGTTAGCGGCTTTGCGGCGCCGCCGCTCTTCCCCCCC
>DAORNK010000439.1:0-3490 GCA_035440985.1 Rubrivivax sp.
CTGACCGGCCAGAAGAAGAACCGCCTGTTCAGCTACGCTGCCTACGTCGAACTGCTCAGCGAAGGGACCTGGAGCCCATGACGGAGGACCAGCTCGAACAAGAGTGCCTGGCGTGGCTGGCCGACGTGGGCTGGCAACACCGCTATGGGCCGGACATCGCGCCCGATGGCGACGCGCCCGAGCGCGACAACTACCGACAGGTGCTGCTGCTCGGGCGCCTGCGCTCCGCAGTGGCCGCGCTGAACCCGACCGTGCCCGCAGCGGCGCGTGAGGACGCCATCCGCCAGGTGCTGGACCTGGGCACACCGGTGCTGCTGGCCGCCAACCGCCACTTCCACCGGCTGCTGGTGGGCGGCGTGCCGGTGCAGTACCAGCAGGACGGCGATTCATCGGGTGAGGTGCGCGGCGACTTTGTGCGTTTGGTGGATTGGACTGACCCGTCGCGCAACGAGTGGCTGGCCGTCAACCAGTTCTCCGTCACCGGGCCGCACCACACGCGGCGGCCCGATATCGTGCTGTTCGTCAACGGCCTGCCGCTGGTGCTGATCGAGCTGAAGAACCCGGCCGACCTGAACGCCGACGTGTGGAAGGCCTTCCACCAGATCCAGACCTACAAGGCGCAGATCCCGGACATCTTCCAGACCAACGAGGTACTGGTGGTGTCCGACGGCAGCGACGCGCTTCTGGGCTCGCTCTCGGCCGACAGCGAGCGCTTCATGGCCTGGCGCACGATCGACGGCAACACGCTCGACCCGCTGGGCAAGTTCCATGAGCTGCAGACGCTGGTGCGAGGCGCGCTGGCACCGGCCTACCTGCTGGACTATCTGCGCTACTTCGTGCTCTTCGAAGACGATGGCCAACTCGTCAAGAAGATCGCCGGCTACCACCAGTTCCACGCGGTACGCGCGGCCATCGCGCAGGTGGTGACCGCCTCGCGTCCGAACAGCGATGCGCGGTTGCGCGGCAAGGGCGGCGTGGTCTGGCATACCCAGGGCAGCGGCAAGAGCATCACGATGACCTGCTTCGCAGCACGCGTGATGCAGGAGCCGGCGATGGAGAACCCGACCATCGTCGTCATCACCGACCGCAACGACCTGGACGGCCAGCTCTTCGGCGTGTTCAGCCTGGCGCAGGATCTGCTGCGCGAGCAGCCGGTGCAGGCGAACACGCGGCAGGAACTGCGCGCACTGCTGGGCAACCGGCCCAGTGGGGGCATCGTATTCGCCACCATCCAGAAGTTCATGCCGGGCGAAGACGAGGACGCGTTTCCGCTGCTCTCCGATCGCCACAACATCGTCGTGATGGCCGACGAGGCGCACCGCACGCAGTACGGCTTCGAGGCCAAGCTGAAGACGCCGAAGTCGGGGCCCAAGGCATCGAGCGCGCTGACCACGGGGGACGGCCAGCCGCCCGCGCACCGCGCGGAGTTCGCGCCGACCGCGAAGTACCAAGTCGGCTACGCCCAGCATCTGCGCGACGCGCTGCCCAACGCCACCTTCGTGGCCTTCACCGGCACGCCGGTGTCGGGCGAAGACCGCGACACGCGGGCGGTGTTCGGCGACTACATCAGCGTCTACGATATGCAGCAGGCCAAGGAAGATGGCGCCACGGTGGCCATCTACTACGAGAGCCGGCTCGCCAAGCTGGGCCTCAAGACCGATGAAATGGCCACCATCGACGACGAGGTCGACGAGCTGGCCGAAGACGAAGAAGAGAGCCAGCAAGCCAAACTGAAGAGCCGCTGGGCGGCGCTGGAGAAGGTGGTGGGCGCCGCGCCGCGCATTGCCCAGGTGGCGGCCGACCTGGTGGCGCACTTCGAGGAGCGCAACAAGGCGCAGACGGGCAAGGCCATGGTCGTGGCCATGAGCCGCGAGATCTGTGTGCACCTCTACGATCAGATCATCCAGCTGCGGCCCGACTGGCACAGCCCCGACCCCGAGCAAGGCGCGATCAAGATCGTGATGACAGGCTCGGCCAGCGACAAGGCGCTGCTGCGGCCCCACATCTACAGCGCCCAGGTGAAGAAGCGGCTGGAGAAGCGCTTCAAGAATGCGGCCGACCCGCTGCGCCTGGTGATCGTTCGCGACATGTGGCTCACCGGCTTCGATGCGCCTTGCGTGCACACGCTCTACGTCGACAAGCCGATGAAGGGCCACAACCTCATGCAGGCCATCGCGCGCGTGAACCGCGTGTTCAAGGACAAGCAGGGCGGCCTGGTGGTGGACTACATCGGCATCGCCAACGAGCTGAAGTCGGCGCTGAAGGAGTACACCGCTGCGCAGGGTCGCGGCCGGCCGACGGTGGACGCGCACGAGGCCTACAGCGTGCTGGCCGAGAAGCTGGATGCGCTGCGCGGCATGCTGGCCGGCACGAACGGGCATGGCTTCGACTACAGCGACTTCCTCACCGGCGGGCACAAGACGCTGGCGGGCGCGGCGAACTACGTGCTGGGCCTGAAGGACGGCAAGAAGCGATTCGCCGACCTGGCGCTGGCGATGAGCAAGGCCTTCACGCTGTGCTGCACGCTCGACGAGGCCAAGGCCGTGCGCGAGGAGGTGGCCTTCTTCCAGGCCGTGAAGGTGATCCTGACCAAGCGCGAGATCTCCGCGCAGAAGAAGACGGACGAGGAGCGCGAGCTGGCCATCCGGCAGATCATCAGCTCGGCCGTGGTCTCCGAGGAGGTGGTCGACATCTTCGACGCCGTGGGCCTGGACAAGCCCAACATCGGCATCCTGGACGACGCCTTCCTGGCCGAGGTGCGTTGCCTGCCCGAACGCAACCTGGCCGTCGAACTCCTGGAGCGCCTGCTCGAAGGCGAGATCAAGTCACGCTTCGCCAGCAACGTGGTGCAGAGCAAGAAGTTCTCCGACATGCTGGCCCACGTGGTGCAGCGCTACCAGAACCGATCCATTGAAGCCGCGCAGGTCATGGAAGAGCTGGTGGAGATGGCCAAGAAGTTCCGCGAGGCCGCGTCACGCGGGGAGCAGCTCGGCCTGAACGAGGACGAGGTGCGCTTCTACGACGCGCTGGCCAATAACGAATCGGCGGTGCGCGAGCTGACCGACGAGACGCTGAAAAAGATCGCTCACGAACTGGCCGAGAGCCTGCGCAAGAACCTGACCGTCGATTGGTCGGCCCGCGAAAGCGTGCAGGCCAAGCTGCGGCTGATGGTCAAGCGCATCCTGCGCAAGTACAAATATCCGCCGGACAGCCAGGCGCAGGCGGTGGAACTGGTGCTGGACCAGGCCAAGGCACTGGCCGAGGCCTGGGCCTGATCGTCAACGCCCCCGCTGCCCCTGTTCCGCCCGGGCCTGCACCAGGATTGCTTCCAGCGCCGCATCGCTGATGCCCTTGAGCGCGCAGAAGTTGGCCCGCGTCAGCGTCGTGGTCTCGTAGGCGCGCAGCACGGCGGCGCGGCTGCGGCGGGCATCCCTTTCGGCGGCCTGCTCCGGTGTCAGCGCCTCGGCCGGCGCCGTGGGCGGGGTTTCGG
>DAORNK010000440.1:0-3488 GCA_035440985.1 Rubrivivax sp.
TGCGCCCGCGCCCGGCCGCAAGCCACCGACGCGGCCCTGACCACCCCTTCGACCGGGGCCGGGGCGTGCGCTGCGCCGACAGGTCGCTCCGGGATAATCGGCCGCATGAACCCATTGCTGGCCCGCCTGCACCCCTACCCCTTCGAGCGCTGGCGCGAGCTGACCCAGGGCATCACACCACCAGCCCATCTGCGCCCCATCAGCCTGGGCATCGGCGAACCCAAACACGCCACGCCGGCGTTGATTCAAGACGCGTTGATCAAGGCCATGCCCGGCCTGGCCAGCTACCCCGCCACGGCCGGCGAACCCGCACTGCGCGAGGCCATCACGGGCTGGCTGAAGCGGCGCTACGGCGTGGCGGTGGACCCGCTGACCCAGGTGCTGCCCGTGGGGGGCTCGCGCGAGGCCCTGTTTGCCTTTGCGCAGACGGTGATCGACCCCACCCGGGCCGGTGCCACCGTCGTCTGCCCCAACCCGTTCTATCAGATCTACGAAGGTGCCGCGCTGCTGGCCGGCGCACAGACCTGCTTCGTGCCCTGCCTGCCCGAGCGCAACTTCGCGGCGGACTGGGCCGCGGTGGACGAAGCCACCTGGGCACGCACGCAGCTGGTCTACGTGTGCTCGCCAGGCAACCCCACCGGCGCGGTGATGCCGCTGGACGAATGGCGAATGCTGTTCGAGTTGAGCGACCGCCATGGCTTCGTCATCGCCAGCGACGAGTGTTATTCGGAGATCTACTTCCGCGATGAAGCCCCGGTGGGCAGCCTGCAGGCCGCCGCCGCCCTGGGCCGCAGCGACTTCCGCAACCTAATGGCCTTCACCAGCCTGAGCAAGCGCAGCAACGTGCCGGGCATGCGGTCGGGCTTCGTGGCCGGTGACAGCCGCTGGATCAAGCCCTTCCTGCTGTACCGCACCTACCATGGCAGTGCGATGGGGCCGATGGTGCAGCGGGCCAGCGCCGTGGCCTGGTCGGACGAATCCCATGTCGAGGCCAACCGTGCGCTATACCGCGCCAAGTTCGCCCAGGTGCTGCCTCTGCTGGCGCCGGTGCTGGATGTGCAGTTGCCCGACGCCGCCTTCTACCTCTGGGCCGGCGTGCGCAGCAAGGGTGGCGGGCCGGCCGACGAGGTGGCCTGGGCCCGCGGGCTGCTCGCTCAATACAATGTGAACGTCCTGCCGGGCAGCCTGCTGGCGCGCAGCGTCCAGGGGCCCGACCCCACCTGCCCTCCCGTCAACCCCGGCGCCGGCCGCGTCCGGATGGCGCTGGTGGCACCCCTGGACGAATGCCTGGAAGCTGCCCGGCGCATCGTCGCCTACTGCGAGAACCCTGCATGAGCCCCCATCCGCTGCAATCCGTCATCGACCTGGCCTGGGATTCCCGCGCCGAGATCTCCGCCATCAATGCGCCCGAAGTGCGCGATGCGGTCGAGCAGGTGATCGCCGAGCTGAACGCCGGCCGCCTGCGCGTGGCCGAGAAGCGCGGCGTGGGCGACTGGCTCGTCAACCAGTGGATCAAGAAGGCCGTGCTGCTGAGCTTCCGCCTCAACGACAACCGTGTCATGCGCGCCGGCGAGCTGGAGTTCTTCGACAAGGTCCGCACCAAGTTCAGCAACCTGGACGAAGCCCAGATGCGCGCCTCGGGCGTGCGCGTGGTGCCACCCGCCGTCGCGCGGCGCGGCAGCTACATCGCCAAGGGCGCGGTGCTGATGCCCAGCTACGTGAACATCGGCGCCTACGTGGGCGAGAACACGATGGTGGACACCTGGGCCACGGTCGGCTCGTGCGCGCAGATCGGCGCCAACGTGCACCTGAGCGGTGGCGTGGGCATCGGCGGCGTGCTGGAACCGCTGCAGGCCAACCCTACGATCATCGAGGACAACTGCTTCATCGGCGCACGCAGCGAAGTCGTCGAAGGCGTGATCGTCGAAGAGAACTCCGTCATCAGCATGGGCGTCTACATCGGCCAGAGCACCAAGATCTACGACCGCGCCACCGGCACCGTGAGCTACGGCCGCATCCCGGCCGGCAGCGTCGTGGTCAGCGGCAACCTGCCCAGCGCCGATGGCACCCACAGCCTGTATTGCGCCGTGATCGTGAAGAAGGTCGACGCGCAGACGCGCGCCAAGACCAGCATCAACGACCTCTTGCGCGCCTGATACCACCAGCCTGGGGAGGCACGATATGGCCAACAACCTGGAACGCGTGCTGCGCCTGATGGCGGAGAAGAACGCCTCGGACGTGTACATGGCGGCCAACACGCCGATCCTGATCAAGATCAACGGCCAGATCCTGCAGCTCTCGGATCAGATCCTCTCGACCAACCAGACGCGCCAGTTGCTCGCCGAGATGCTGGCGCCGCAGCAGATGGAGGAGCTCGAAGACACCGGCGAGCTCAACATCGGCCTGGGCATCCCGCGCGTGGGCAGCTTCCGCCTGTCGGCCTTCAAGCAGCGCGGGTCCATCGCAGCGGTTTTCCGCTGCATCCCCTTCAGCATCCCGACGCTGGACTCGTTGGGCATGCCGGCCATGCTGTCGCAGCTGGTGACGGAAAAGCGCGGCCTGATCCTGATGGTGGGTGCGACCGGCACCGGCAAGAGCACGACGCTGGCTTCGATGATCGAATGGCGCAACCAGCAGATGAGCGGGCACATCCTGACCATCGAGGACCCGATCGAGTTCCTCTTCAGCAACAAGAAGAGCATCGTCAACCAGCGCGAGGTCGGCCGCGACACGCACAGCCTGCAGGTGGCGCTGAAGAACGCGCTGCGCCAGGCACCGGACTGCATCCTGATCGGCGAGATCCGCGACCGGGAGACCATGAGCTCGGCGCTGTCCTATGCGCTGTCGGGTCACCTGGTGCTGAGCACGCTGCACGCCAACAACAGCTACCATGCGCTGGGGCGCATCCTGTCCTTCTACTCGCCCGAAGCACGGCCCACGCTGCTGTCCGACCTGGGCGCGGGGCTGCGCGCCATCGTCTCGCAACGCCTGTTGCGCGCCAATGCGGGCGGGCGCGTGCCGGCGGTGGAGGTGCTGCTCAACACCAAGCTGATCGCCGAGCTGATCGAGAAGGGCGACCTCTCGGGCGTGAAGGAAGCGGTCGAGAACTCGCTGGCCGAAGGCTCGCAGACCTTCGAGATGGACCTGGCCCGGCTGATCGAGGAAGGCGTGATTTCGCGCGACGAAGGGCTGGCGCACGCGGACTCGCCGACCAACCTGCTGTGGCGGCTGCAGAACGACCAGAGCCCCGTCTCGCGTACCGCGCCCAAGAAGGAGGAGACCGAGGCCGCCACCTTCACCGAGATCACCATCGACGTGGTGCCCGAGGACACCCGCAGCGCCAGCCTCAACCCGACCACCTGGCCGCGCCGCACGTGAACGAAGCGCTGCGCCTGGCCGAGGCACTCATCGCCTGCCCGTCGATCACGCCCACCGACGGCGGCTGCCAGGCCCGGTAGCGCACCCCGGCCACATGCTCGCCCACCGTG
>DAORNK010000441.1:0-3485 GCA_035440985.1 Rubrivivax sp.
GCGCCTCCGTGCGCGGGTCGCCCTGACCGGCCAGATCGGGGTAGTCGTACTTTTTGTGCAGATTGGTGCGCTTTCGCTTGAAACCCAGCGTTCATGCGGGTTTGCGGCCGACGCTTCCCCTTCCGCGGGCCCAGCGCACTGAGGCAACAGCGGCCGCGGGGGTACATTGGCCTCCCACCTGTCGCCGCCCGATGCCATGCCTGCGTTCGCCCTCCGCTTCGTTGGCCAGGAGGCCTTGCCACCTCGCCTGAACGAGTTCGACCTGGAGCAGTTCTTCACGCTGCTCTCGGATGACGTGGCGGCCATCCGGGCGCAGTTCCGCAGCGACCACCGGCTGCCTGCCGCGTTGATGCTGCTGTTCATGCGGGCGGCCGGCCGACGGCTGGAGGGCTTCAACGTGCTGCCTCGAAGCCTCCTGCGCAAGACCGCCGAGGCGCTGGCGGTATCCCCACCGTCCATCGCCAGCCTGCGCTCGATCTACCAGCGCCGGCAGACACTCTCGAAGCACCAGCTCTGGGCCAAGACCTACCTCGGCTTGCGCGAACTGGAGCCCGATGACGAAGCCGCCCTGACGGCCACGCTGTTGGCCCAGGCTGCGGATGCCTCCCACTCCGATGACCTGGTCCGATTGGCCTGCCAGTGGTTGTTCATGCGCCGCATCCTGATCCCCGGCGCACGCCGCCTCCAGGACTTGGCCAGAGGAGCCTTCGCAACGGTAGAGGCGCAGATCCTCAGCGAGGTGAACGCCGCCGTGCCGCCTTCCGCGGCCAGCAAGGTGATCGACTCTGCCTACAGCGCGCGACCGAATGGCGACGGCACGCACCTGGAGTGGCTGAAGACGCCGTCGAAGCGCCACGGCCCCAGCACCCTTGCCGAGACCGTCGAGAAGGTCCGGTACCTGAAGGCGCTCGGTGCCCATGACTGGAACCTGAGTGCCGTGTCGTTGGCCAAGCAGCAGGCCTATGCCCGGCAAGTACAGGCCCGGCGCCCCGCGAAGACGCGGGACATCAAGCCATCACGCCAGCTGATCGAGCTGGTCTGCTTCCTGCGGGTAACCCTGCTCGAGCTCACCGACGTGGCGCTGCTGCAGTCCAGCCGGCGCAGCCAGCAACTGTTCCGCGAGGCAGCGGACAAGGCCCAGTCGAACCGTGTGCGGGGCACGACCAGCCTCGTCCATCAGGCTGCCAAGGCGCGAGCCGTCCTCCACGACGAGGCCAAGAGTTGGCAAGCCCGTGTCATCGAGGCCAGGGAACTCCTCGCTGAACTGGCCGAGACTGCAGGCGGCAGCTTCGTCTCGCAGGTGCGCAAGGCTCTGGCCGAAGACAGCCAGCGTGTGCACGCCTGCCTGGCTGCGCTGAAGGATCTGGATTTCGGTGGCCGGAGTGGCGATCCCGGATTCGAGCAGTGGAAAGCGTGGGCAGAACTGCAGCGCCAGGGAGCGACCGAGATCAAGGAAGACGTCCCGCTGCCAGACGTGGGCGCCGCCTGGCATGGCCTGGTGCGAGACCTCGACCCACGCTCGGGGTACCGGGCCTACGAGGCCTGCACGATGATGTCCCTGCGCAAAAGCCTGCGTCGTGGCAGCGTTTGGCTGGACCACTCCTTGAGCTTTCGGGAGCGGGACCAGATGCTCATCCCGCCGGCGCAATGGGCTGTGCAGCGCGACGAACAAGTCGAACTGCTCGGGATGCCTACATCGGCGACCGAGTTCCTGGAGCCCTTGCTGGCCAACCTCGTGGCCGGCATCTCCGCCGTGGCCGAGGCGCAGCGACGCGGCAAGATCGAGATCGGGACCGACGGCATGCTGCACCTGCCGGCGATCACGGCACTGGCGGATCAAGCCGAGCCGGTTCGCACCCGCGAGACCATCTACAAGCTCATCGGCAGCGTGCAGTTCCCGGATCTGCTGCTGGAAGTGGATGCCGCCACCGGGTACAGCGAGTCGCTGCTGGGCCACCGCGCGCATTCCGCCGATGAGCTCGTCGCGCTGTACGGTGCCTTGCTGGCGCACGGCACGGATGCGGATGCCAAGGGCGTCGCCTCGATGATCCCTGGGCTCGAGCCGGCGCAGGTCACGGTGGCCATGCGTGCGTTGGAGGGCGGCGGACGCCTGCGTCGTGCCAATGAACGCGTGGCCGAGTTCCAGAGCAGGGTCCCGATCGCGGCCCTCTGGGGCGACGGCGACAAAGCATCGGCCGACATGATGTCGCTGGACGCGTCCCGCCACTTGTGGAATGCCCGCGTCGACCCGCGCCGGCGCACCTATGCCGCAGGCCTGTACACCCATGTGCGCGACCGCTGGGGCATCGTCTACGACCAACCGATCGTGCTGAACGAGCGGCAGGCCGGCGTCGCGATCGAAGGCATCGAGCAACACAACAGCACGGTGGATCGGATCCGGATCTCCTTGCTCGCGGTCGACACCCATGGCTACACGAACCCCGCGATGGCTGTCGCCAAGCTGCTGGGCTTCGACCTGTGTCCACGGCTGCGAGATCTGGCCGAGAGAAAGCTCTACCTGCCACGAGGCTTCAATGTGCCCGAGGGTCTGGAGGCGGTGACCGTCAGGCGCGTCTCCATGGCCGCCATCGAACGCGGCTGGGACGAGCTGCTGCGCCTGGCGGCGTCGATCCGATCGGGCCGTGTTTCCGCGACGCTGGCCTTGCAGCGTTTCGGGTCGGCTGCCCATGGCGATCCGCTGCACTGGGCGGCCGAGCATCTGGGCCGGCTGCTGCGCACGGTCTTTCTGTGCGACTACATCGCCATCGAGGAATTCCGGCGCGAAATCCACACCCTGCTGAACCGTGGCGAGTCGGTGCATCAGCTTCAACGTGCCGTGTACTCCGGCAAGGTCGCCCCAGAACGCGGCCGGCGTCGCGACGAGATGAAGGCGATCTCCGGCTCTCATGCCCTGCTCACGAACATCGTGCTGGCCTGGAACACTGCACGGATGCACGAGGTGGTCGAGCGGCTCAGGCGCGACAAGATCGCAGTCGAAGACGACTGGCTACGCCGCATGGGGCCGGCGCGCTTCTCGCACATCAACTTCCGCGGCACGATGAGATTCGGCGTCGAGAAGTTCGCTGCGGCGCTGATCCAGCGCGCGCCGGGCCAGGCAACTCGGATGGTGTCGTGACGAGGCGCGCGGCAGCACTTGTTGCACTGGAAGAGTGCGGGCCGGCGGAGAGTTGACAACCGTTGTCAAACCGACCAAGATGCCTGCATGAGCCGCCAAACCATGAGCTTTGCGTTGCCCGAGTCGATGCGCGAGTACATCGACAACCGCGTCGCTGTCGGCAACTACGGCAACACCAGCGAGTACATCCGCGACCTGGTCCGGCGCGACCAGGAGGAACAGGCCAAGAAGCGGCTGCGCGATCTCATCGAAGAAGGTTTGGCATCCGGGCCCGGCCGGCGTCGCACCAAGGCCGACGAGAAGGAACTGCTGGCGATCGCTCGCGGCGAGATCGATTGAAGCCGGCGGT
>DAORNK010000442.1:0-3482 GCA_035440985.1 Rubrivivax sp.
CGTCTTCGCCGCGACGCCCGCCGTCGAGCCGGTGGCTGCCGAGCCGGTGTCGCCCGAAGACACGCCCGCAGCGCCGGCCGGCCAGGTGATGCAGCCGCCGGCGGCGGCATCGCCAGCCGCCTCAAGTCCGCCCGGCGCTCACCGATAAACCCATCAGACCCTGCCCCGAGGATCGCCTCATGAGCACCCCATCCGACCTGAAGTTCCTGATCGTTGACGACTTCTCCACGATGCGCCGCATCGTGCGGGGGTTGCTCAAGGAGATGGGCTGCAACAACGCCGACGAGGCCGAGGACGGCGCCGTGGCGCTGAACATGTTGAAGAACGGGCGCTACGACTTCGTGGTGACGGACATCAACATGCCCAACATGAACGGCTTCGACCTCCTCAAGGCGATCAAGGCCGATGAATCGCTCAAGCGCCTGCCGGTGCTGATGGTGACGGCCGAGGCACGCAAGGAGGACATCGTGCTGGCTGCGCAGAGTGGCGCCGCAGGCTACATCGTCAAACCCTTCACGAAGGCCACGCTGGAGGAGAAGGTGCAGAAGATCCTGCAGAAGATTGCCGCCACCGCCTGAGGGAGCCACGGTCATGAAGATGGACACGCAAGAACTGATCCTGCCATCGGACCCGATGATGGTCTCGCCGGAGGTGTTCCAGCAGATCGGATCGATCACGCGGCTGCTGCACGACACGATGCAGCAGCTGGGCGTGATGCCCAAGCTGCAGATGGCCACCGACGGGATTCCGGACGCACGCAGCCGCCTGAACTACATCGCCAACAAGACCGCCGAGGCCGCCAACAAGGTGCTCAATTCGGTCGACCAGGCCAAGCTCGACCATGCCGCCATCAGCCAGGCCACGCGCGACATCGCCCAGGCCATCGTGGCCGACCCGGTGCGGGCCGTGGCCAGCGGTGCGGTGCTGAACTTCGTGCACGATGTCGAGCGGCGCACCGCGGCCATCGACAACCACCTGACCGACATCATGATGGCGCAGGACTTCCACGATCTCACCGGGCAGGTGGTCGCCAAGGTCGTGACGCTGGCCAACGACCTGGAAGACAGCCTCGTGAAGCTGCTGGTCAGCGTGGTGCCGCCTGATCAGCGCGAAAAGGTCGACCCCAACGTGCTGCATGGGCCGGTGGTCGACGCCAAGGGTCGCACCGACGTGGTGGCCGACCAGGGCGAGGTCGACGACCTGCTGGCCAGCCTGGGGTTCTGATCCCGCGCGGGCGAGGCGTCGGTGGCCTGAACTCCTTCGCCTTTCCCCCGCTTATCCCGCTCAAGCCGGCGCGCCGCCCCGGCACCATGGCAGGGCTCCTTGACGGAGCCCTTTTGCCATGGCCGATTCCGCACAAGACCGCAAGCTACCCGCTTCACAGCGCAAGATCGAGAAGTCCCGCGAGAAGGGTCAGGTGGCGCGGTCGCGCGACCTGGGCCACTTCGGGGCGATCGGTGCCGGTGTCGGCCTGCTGACCTGGTTCGCCCCCGAGTTGACCGAAGGTGCCTCGCGGCTGCTGGTGGAGAGCCTGCGCTTCGACGCCGCCACGGTGATGCGTCCGGCCGCGCTCGTGGAGCGCCTGTCGGGCGCCGGCCTGCAGATGCTGCTGACCCTGCTGCTGCCCCTGCTCGGCGCGGTGCTCGCGGTGGCCGCTGCGGCCGGTGTGCTCAGCGGTGGCTGGAATTTCACGATGCAGCCGGTGCAGCCGGACTTCACCCGCATCGGGCCTTTTTCCGGGCTGCGCCGGGTGTTCTCGGTGGACCAGTTGGTGAACACGCTGAAGGCCTGCTTCATGGCCGTGGTGCTGGGCACGGTGGGCGCGGTCTACCTGCAGCAGAACTGGGCGCGCCATGTGGAACTGCTGGCCATGCCGCTGCCGGCCGCGCTGGCCACCGGAGGCGACCTGATCCTGGGCGGGCTGCTGCTGCTGGCCGCCGTGATGGCTGCCTTTGCGCTGGTGGACGTGCCCCTGCAGCGGGAGATGCTGCTGCGCCGCCTGCGCATGAGCGTGGAAGAGATGAAGAAGGAATTCAAGGAGATGGAAGGCAGCGCCGAGGTCAAGGGCCGGCAGCGCCAGCGCATGCGCGAACTCTCCAGTCGCCGCATGCTGGCGGCCGTGCCGCTGGCCGACCTGGTGGTGATGAACCCGACCCACTACGCCGTGGCGCTGCGTTACGACGAAGCCCGGATGGCCGCACCGCGTGTGGTGGCCAAGGGTGCCGACCTGCTGGCGCTGAAGATCCGCGAGCTGGCGCGCGAAGCCAAGGTGCCTGTGCTGCAGGCTCCGCCCCTGGCGCGCGCGCTGTATGCGCACACCGAAGTCGACCAGGAGATCCCGGCGCGCCTGTTCAGCGCCGTGGCCCAGGTGCTGGCCTGGGTCTACCAGGTGCGCGACGCGCAGACCTTGGGCCGGCCAGCGCCCGCCATGCCGCCCGTGCCCGAGGTGCCGGCCGAAATGGACACCCTCAAACCGCCCGCCGGGAGCGCTGAATGAACCCGCTGATGGCCCGTTTCAACGCCTGGCTCGGCCCGCAGGCCGGCACCGTCAAGGCCCTCGTGTTGCCCGGCTTCGTGGTGATGATGCTGGCCATGATGGTGCTGCCGCTGCCGCCCTTCGTGCTGGACCTGCTGTTCACCTTCAACATCGCGCTGGCCCTGACCGTGATGATGGTCAGTGCGCAGATGGTCAAGCCACTGGACTTCGCCGCCTTGCCCACCGTGTTGCTGGTCACCACGCTGCTGCGTCTGAGCCTGAACGTGGCTTCCACGCGCGTCGTGCTGATGGAAGGCCACACCGGCCCGGGCGCGGCGGGCAAGGTGATCGAGGCCTTCGGCCACTTCCTGATCGGCGGCAATTTCGCGGTCGGCCTGATCGTGTTCGCCATCCTCGTGGTCATCAACTTCGTCGTCGTCACCAAGGGTGCGGAGCGCATCGCGGAGGTCGGCGCGCGCTTCGCCCTGGACGCGATGCCCGGCAAGCAGATGGCCATCGACGCGGACCTGAACGCCGGCCTGATCGACGAGAAGATGGCGCGTGTGCGCCGCGCCGAAGTGGCGGAAGAGGCCGACTTCTTCGGCAGCATGGACGGTGCCAGCAAGTTCGTGCGCGGCGACGCGATGGCAGGCCTGCTGATCCTGTTCATCACCATCGTCGGCGGCTTCATCATCGGCCTGGCCATGCACGGCATGAGCGCCGGCCAAGCCGCCTCCAGCTACATCACGCTGGCCGTGGGCGACGCGCTGGTGGCGCAGATTCCGGCGTTGCTGATCAGCGTGGCCAGCGCGATGGTGGTGTCACGCGTGGGCAAGGAACAGGACATCGGCACGCAGATCCGCGGGCAGGTCTTCGACTCGCCGCAGGCGCTGGGCGTGGCCGCCGGCGTCGTCACCCTGCTGGGTGTGATCCCGGGCATGCCGCACCTGGTGTTCCTGATCGTTGCGGCCGGCCTGGGCGGACTGTCCTGGCAGCTGAGCCGCCA
>DAORNK010000443.1:0-3480 GCA_035440985.1 Rubrivivax sp.
TGGTCGTCGAGGACCTCGACTACGACCACGCGCTCGAGGCCGCGCGGCGCGGCGCCGAGGTGGTGGCGATCGACCTGTCCCCCACGCTGGTGGCGCTGGCCCGCGAGCGGCTGCCCGAGTCGCTGGGCGCGGGGTCGGTGCATTTCTGCAGCGGCGACATGCTCGATCCGCGACTCGGCAGTTTTGACCACGTGGTGGCGATGGATTCGCTGATCCACTATCGGGCGCTTGACGTGGTGGCCGCACTGTCGCGGCTGGCCGATCGCACGCACCAGAGCATGGTGTTCACTGCCGCGCCCCGCACGCCGCTGACGCTGGTGATGCTGGGCATGGGCAAGCTGTTCCCGCGCAGCGACCGTTCGCCGGCCATCGAGCCGATCGCGCCCACCGCACTGAACCGGCTGATGGCCGCCGAGGCTTCGCTGATCGATTGGCGGATGGGCCGTTACCACAACATCGCTGCCGGCTTCTACAGGTCGCAGGCCATCGAGTGGGTGCGCCGGTGAAGCTGTTGCACCGCCTGCCCGAGTCACTGCGCCAGCGCATCGCGCAATGCCTGCCGCATGTGCTGCCCTTTGCCGACGCGGCCAGTGCCGGGCTGCCGCTGCCGAGATTGCTGCGCCTGTCCCTGTTCCAGGTGTCTGTGGGGCTGGCGGCGGCGCTGATGGTCGGCACGCTCAACCGCGTGATGATCGTCGAACTGCACATGGCCGCCTGGCTGGTGTCGCTGATGGTCGCGCTGCCGCTGCTGGCAGCACCCTTCCGGGCTCTTGTCGGTCATCGCTCCGACACCCACGCGTCGGCCATCGGCTGGCGCCGCGTGCCCTATGTCTGGATCGGCACGTTGCTGCAGTTCGGCGGGCTGTCGATCATGCCCTTTGCGCTGCTGGTCCTCACCGGTGAAGGCCAGCTTGGCCTGGCCTGGGTCGGCCACCTGTGCGCCGGACTGGCCTTCCTGCTCGTCGGGGCCGGCCTGCAGACCACGCAGACCACCGGCCTGGCACTGGCCACCGATCTGGCCAGCGAAGCGTCGCGCCCGCGCGTGGTGGCGCTGATGTACGTGATGCTGCTGCTGGGCATGGTCGGCGGTGGCAGCTTGTGCAGCGCACTGCTGGCCGACTTCTCCGACCAGAAGCTGGTCCAGGTGGTGCAGGGTGCGGCCCTGCTGAGCATCTGCCTGAACATCGTCGCCGTCTGGAAGCAGGAGGCCCGGCAACCCGGGCGCCGCCGCAACAAGTCGGTGCCAGCCCCGGTGTTCGGACCGAGGTGGCGCGCGTTCATTGCCCAGAAGACGGCACGACGCTTCCTGTGGACAGTGGCGCTGGGCACGATGGCCTTCAACATGCAGGACATCGTGCTGGAGCCCTATGGGGGCGAGATTCTCGGCTTGAGCGTCGGTGCGACCAGTGCGCTCACAGCCCTGATGGCCGGCGGCTCCCTGCTGGCTTTCGCGCTGGCGGCGCGCCTGCTGGGCCGTGGTGCAGACCCGATGCGTGTCGCCGCCGTGGGTGCCTTGCTCGGCCTTCCGGCGTTCTGTGCCGTGATCTTCTCTGCTCCGCTGGATTCGCCCTCGATGTTCCGCGCCGGCGTGGTCTTGATCGGCTTTGGTGGCGGCTTGTTCGCGGTCGGCACGCTGTGTGCGGCGATGGGCCTGGAACGCGCCGAGCACGTCGGCCTGGCGCTGGGCGCCTGGGGCGCGGTGCAGGCCACCGCGGCGGGTCTGTCGGTCGCTGGTGGCGGTGCCATCCGGGACCTGGTCTCCGGCCTCGCCACCCACGGCGCATTGGGTGAAGCGCTGGCCGGGAACGTCACCGGCTACAGCTTCGTCTACCACCTGGAGATGTACCTGCTGTTCGCGACCCTGGTGGCCATCGGGCCGCTGGTACGTGCCAGCACCCGGCAGGGCCGCCAGACCCCGCCCCGTTTCGGACTGGCCGAGTTTCCCGGCTAGACCCGCTGTCTGTAAGGAGAACCCCATGGGAACCGGAGCCATCACCCCGTACGTCGATGTGGCGCAGCTGGTGCTTTACTTGTTCTGGATCTTTTTCGCCGCGTTGATCTACTACCTAGTGCGTGAGAACCACCGAGAGGGCTATCCGCTGGAGACCGAAAACGGCCGGGGCGTCATCACCGGCTGGCCAGTGCCTGCATCCAAGACCTACAAGCTTGCGCATGGCGGCGAGGCCGTGGTGCCGAACCCGGCGCCGTCGCCACAGACGCTGAAGGCCGAGCCGGCACATGCCTGGGCTGGCGCGCCCCTGGTGCCCACAGGAGACAACCCGATGCTCGACGGCGTGGGCCCAGGCGCATGGGCCGACCGTGCCGACGTACCGGACGTGGATTTCGAGGGCCAGATCAAGATCGTGCCGCTGCGCCAGAGCGCCGACTTCCGCGTTGCGCCCCAGGACCGGGACCCGCGTGGGCTGCCCGTGGTCGGTGGCGATGGCGTGGTCGGGGGCAGCGTGGTCGATCTGTGGGTGGACAAAGCCGAGAGCCTGTTCCGCTACCTCGAAGTGGAGACCACCGGTGGCCGCCGCGTGCTGCTGCCGATGAACTTCGCGCGCATTCGCAAGGATCAGGTCCTTGTGCGCGCCATCTTCGGCCAGCACTTCGCTGACGTGCCGGGCACGCGCAGCGCCGACCAGGTGACGCAACTGGAAGAAGAGAAGATCATGGCCTACTTCGGTGCCGGGCTGCTGTATGCCGAGCCTTCGCGCCAGGACCCGCTGTTCTGATCCGGCCGGCCTGGAGCTCAGACCATGAGAGCCGCCCATCGACATGGCGCCAGCGGGCACCAGCATGAGTTCGAGCCGCAGCGTGGCCTTCCCGAGACCCTGCCCGCCGATGAAAAGCTGCTGTGGCAGGGCGGCCCCGACTGGCGCATGCTGGCGCGCAACGCCTTCCATCTGCGCAAGCTGGCGGTCTACTTCGCTGCCATGGTGCTGTTGCGGGCTGCCTTCGTCTACAGCGACACCGGTTCGGTCCTCGCCGCAGTGCGCTCTTCAATGGGGCCGCTGGCACTGGCCGGCGTGGCGCTCGGCCTGGTGGCACTGATGGCCTGGCTGTCTGCCCGCTCCACCGTGTACACGCTGACAGATAGGCGGGTGGTGATGCGCATCGGCATCGTGCTGACGTTGACCTTCAACATCCCGTACCGCCGCGTCGCCGCAGCCGGCCTGCACCTGGACGCCCACGGTACAGGCGATCTTCCCTTGTCTCTGCAGCCACCCGATCACATCGCCTACCTGCATCTGTGGCCCCATGCGCGACCCTGGCGCCTGGCCCGGCCCGAACCGATGCTGCGCAGCGTGGCCAATGCAGCGCAGGTAGCCCAGCTGCTGACCCAGGCCTGGTCCCAGGCCACCGGCCTGGCCGCCGAGCCGCGTGCCGCGAGCCTGCCTGCGCGGCCCGAGCAAGGTGCGCACGGTCGTCCGGCGTTGGCAGGCCACTGAACGACCCCAGGGCAGCGCACATGCTCGG
>DAORNK010000444.1:0-3470 GCA_035440985.1 Rubrivivax sp.
GACAGGCCCAGGGCAGGCCCCAGGCGGTGGCTCAAGCGTTGCTGTTGGCGCGGATTTCCGAGAGGCTGGTGTGGCCTTGCAGCACCTTCTCGATGCCGTCCTGGCGCAGCGTGCGCATGCCTTCGCTCAAGGCGTGGCGCTGCAATTCGTCCGCCCGGTGGCCGGTCTGGATCAGGTAGCGCATGCTGCGCGACACCATCATCAGCTCGTGGATGCCGGCGCGGCCACGGTAGCCGCTGCCGCCGCAGTGCTCGCAGCCCACGCTGCGATAGGCGGGCAGGCGTCCCTGCGCCCCGAAACGCCGGCGCCACTCGGCCAGCACCTCGGCCGGGTCTGGCGGTTCGGTCAGCTCGGCGAAGGCGTGGGTGTAGTCCAGCAGCAGCTCCTCTTCTTCCTCGGGGCTGGCGTCGCGCAGCGTGCGGCAATGCGGGCACAGGCGGCGCACCAGGCGCTGTGCCAGCACGCCCAGCAGCGCGTCGGCGAAGTTGAAGGGGTCCATGCCCATGTCGAGCAGCCGCGTCACCGTCTCCGGCGCGCTGTTGGTGTGCAGGGTGCTGAGCACGAGGTGGCCGGTGAGGCTGGCCTCGATGGCCACCTGGGCGGTCTCGCGGTCGCGGATCTCGCCGAGCATGATCACGTCCGGGTCGGCGCGCAGGAAGGCCCGCATGGCCTTGGCAAAGGTCCAGTCGATGCGCGGGTTGATCTGCACCTGGCGCAACCCGGGTTGTGAGATCTCGACCGGGTCCTCGGCGGTCCAGATCTTGCGCTCGGGCGTGTTGATCACGGCCAGCAGCGAGTGCAGGGTGGTGGTCTTGCCGGACCCGGTGGGGCCTACGCACAGCAGCATGCCGTAGGGGCGCTGGGCGGCAGCCTGGAACTTGTCCAGGTTGTGGGGGCTCAGGCCCAGGCTTTCCAGCGGCAGCGGCTTGCTGGAGGCCAGCAGCCGCAGCACCGCGTCTTCCAGGTTGTTCTGCGTGGGGATGGTGGCCACGCGCAGTTCCAGCCGCACGCCCTGCACGTAGCGCGCGAAGTTGATCTTGCCGTCCTGTGGCTTGCGCTTTTCGCTGATGTCCAGGTCGCACATCACCTTGAGCCGGCCGATGACCGCGCTGCGATAGGTGTGCGGCAGTTCCAGGTAGGGGTGCAGGTGACCGTCCTTGCGGAAGCGGATGCGCACCTTCTCGCGCCCGGGCGCGCACTCGATGTGGATGTCGGACACGCCCTGCGTGTGCGCTTCCAGGATCATCGAGTTGATGAGGCGCACCAGCGAGTTGTCGCTCTGCTGGATGCCGGTGTCGTCGTCTTCCTCGACGCGGGCATCGATCTTCTCCATGCTGGCCAGCAGCTTGCTGGCGTCGCCGGGCTCGAAGTCCAGGCCCACACCGGGCTCCACGTTGGCGCGCGGTGTGAAATCGGCCGAGCCGACCTTCTCGAAGGCGCGGTCGATGGCGCCCAGCAGCACGCCCGATCGCGCCAGCACCGGCACGACCTTGCATTGCGCGGCGAACTCCAGTTCTTCGATGTTGCGGCGGCTGGAGGGGTCTTCGACGGCCACCACCAGACGGCCGGCGCGCATCATCAGCGGCAGTGCCAGCATGCGCGCCGCCACCGGATAGGGCAGGCGCGCCAGGGCTTCTGTGTCGGCCGGGAACTGCAGCACGTCGACCAGCGGGTAACCCATCTTGCGGGCCAGAGCGGTCTGCAGGTCGGCACGCGAGACCATGCCGCGGGTCACCAGCAACTCGCCCAGCGGCACGCTGCGATCGTGCCGCTGCTGCACCAGGGCATCCTCCAACTGTGCCTCGGAGATGAAACCCAGCGTCGTCAGCGCCTCGCCGATGCGCACCATCGGCATGCGGGACTGCTGTTCGATGGCCGTGTCCAGTTCCTCGGGCGTGATGATCTGGCGCACCACCAGCATCTCGCCGAGCTTGCGGCTGCGCATCACCTCCTGCTCGGCCAGCGCCTGGCGGATCTGCTCGGGAGAGGCGGAGTCCTGGTCGACCAGCGCCTGGCCGATGCGCACGCCGACTTCGGCATTCGTGAAGGCGGGGCGCGGGACAAACCAGCGGCGCACGGTGCCCGCATCGTCCACCGGTTCGAACAGGAACAGGCCGTAGCGCTCCTCATGCCAGCCCAGCGTGCTGCCCTGCCACGGGGGCGCGCCGATGAACTCGATCTCGAACGGCAACAGGGGGCGCGGCAGGTCGGCCACCACGGCCGATCCGGCCGGCAGGTCCGGTTCAGGGACCGGGCGCAGCGCGTCGACCAGCTCCAGCCGTCGAAACTGGTCCAGGCGCAGCGACAGGGGCTTGTGCTGCGAGTTCATGCGCAACTGCAGCAAGCCCTTGGCGGGGTCGAAGGCGGTCAGGCGGCCTTCCAGCGACCGGCCGTTCAGCCCCTCGACCCGGCAGGCCGGTGACTGGGTGATCGGGGCAGCGGCGGCATAACCGGCCAGGTCGGGCGTGGGCCAGGCGAACTCGCGGCCCTCCACGGGTTGTGCTGCCGATGGCGGTTGGGACAGGTCGGTCATGGTGCTTCCTCGTCGACCGGCGGCAGCGCGCACGAGCGCAGACGGCCCGCCCGATCATCCCTGGATGCTAGAAGTGCCGCGCCGGACCTAGGCCCGGAATTGCCGGGTCACCACCGGTCACTTGATCGGCTGTCGTCCTGTATGAGATCGTTGTGACGGTGCCTTCTGCGTCCCCGCCGGCGTGCCGCGAGCGGTCGGTCGAACGTGTGGCCATCAGCGTGGACGACGCCCGCATCCCCGACAACGCGGGTGCGCCGCCCGTGGACCAGCCGATGCTGCCCGAGCAGGCGGCGGCGCATCCTGGTCAGCCCAGCTTGCCGCTTGCGGGTGGCAGCATCGCCTGATGCGGCCGGTCGGTAAGAATCCGGCGTCAGCACCGACCCTGCTCGGGTCTGCCGGGGCAATGGAGCACCGGCGACGAGCCAACCCAACCGTTTGGAGTCTCACCGATGAATCAGCGTCTCGTCATCTCATCCGCCCTGGCTTCGGCGCTTTCGCTGGGCCTGGCCACCGCCACGTCCGCCCATGCGATGGACAAGGCGGGCGACAAGGAGCAGTGCTACGGCATTGCCAAGGCCGGCCAGAACGACTGTGCCAACCTCGCCGGCAGCCATGCCTGCGCGGGCATGGCCAAGGTGGACAACGACCCGGGCGAGTGGAAGTACGTGCCCAAGGGCACCTGCAAGCAGATGAAGGGCATGACGGCAGAAGAAGCCAAGGCCAAGGCCAAGGCCAAGAAGTAGAACCGCGGCCGCGCCCTTTGCACCAGTGACCGATCTTTACGCCGGCATCGGCCTGCGCCAGCCGCACTACGCGCAACTGCTGCAGTCGCCGCCGCCGCTGGCCTTCGTGGAAGTGCATGCCGAGAACTTCTTCGGCGACGGTGGCGCGGCGCTGGGCGTGCTGCAGGCGGCGCGCGGCCACTGGCCGGTGAGCC
>DAORNK010000445.1:0-3449 GCA_035440985.1 Rubrivivax sp.
GGGCCGATGATCCGGTCGGGCAACTGGTGCAATGCCGCCGCGCGCTGCGGCCAGGCGCTGCGCAGCCTGGCATGGCCGGGCAACTGGCGCACGGTCACGGTGGCCGCCCGGCTGCCGTAGTTGATCAGCGTCACCGTGTGTTCGCCGTCCAGCCGGCGCTGCCAGCCGGCCACCAGCCCTTGTGCAAAGGCCGCCTCGTAGCTGCCCCGGGCGATGGACGGCAAGGCGTTGCGCAAGCCGATCATGGCCTTGTAGAAGTGCAGGATCGAGCCCGGGTCCTGCCGCTGCATCTGCACGTTGTGCGTGGCCACATTGGGCGCCACGTCGCGAAAGGGCGTGCCCGTGGTGAAGCCGCCCGTGCGCGCATCGGGCGTCCAGCTCATCGGGGCACGCAGGGGCAGGTCGCCGGGCAGCGTGCCCACGCCGGCCTGGCCGATTTCCTCCCCGTAGTAGACGAAGGGTGTGCCGGGCTGCAGCAGGTAGCCGGCGGCGGCCAGCTGGTAGCGCTTCACGTCGCCACCCACCTGATCCCACAGGCGGCGCCCGGCGAAGATGTCGTGGTTGGAGACGAAGGTGGCCATCGTGGGCAAGGCGTGGCGGTAGTACTCGGCCACCTTCTGCACCGACTCGGCCTTGCCCAGCGCGGCCTGCACGTAGTGGTGCACCTGGCCGAACGCAAAGGCACCGCCGCAGACCGCCGGGTCGCCGTAGTCCTGCGGCTTGGCGGTGGCCTCGCACACCACGTAACGTTGCGGGTAGCTCCTGATCAGGTCCTGCAGCTGCCGGGTCAGTTCACGGCTTCGCGGCTGGTCGTTCCACTCGACGGCATTCGTCTCCAGCAGGTGCGGCACGGCGTCCAGCCGGTAGCCGTCCAGGCCGCGGTTGAGCCAGAAACGCAGGCTGTCATGGTGGTAGGCCACGACGGCAGGGTTGGCGAAGTTGAAGTCCGGCATGTGCGGCCCGAAGGTGCCGAAATAGAAGCCCCGCGCATCGGGCGGCGGGGGCGGCAGCTGCTTCAGGTCGCCGCGGTACAGCCAGGGCCTGGAGGCCGTGTGGTACCAGGGGTACTTGCCCCAGATCTCCCAGCCCGGTGGCGCAGTCTCGCTCCACACGAACCAGTCGTGAAAGGGCTGACCCGGGCCACCGAGCGCGGCCTGGAACATCGGGTGCGTGGCCGCCGCGTGGTTGATCACGTAGTCCATCACGACGCCGATGCCGCGCCGATGGGCCTGCGCGATCAGCTCGTCGAAGTCCGCCAGCGTGCCGTATTCGGGGGCCACGTCGCGGAAATCGGTGGTGGCGTAGCCATGGTCACCGTCGGCGTTCTTCGTGATGGGCATCAGCCAGATGCCGCGGATGCCCAGGTCCTGGAGATGGTCCAGGCTCTGCGTCAGGCCGCGCAGGTCGCCGATGCCATCCCCGTCGCTGTCGCGCCAGGCGCGCACGAAGATCTCCATGAACACGCCGTGATGCCAATGGGCCGGCAGCGGGCTGGGCGTGATCACGGCCGGCACCGGTGTGGTGTCGGTCGCACCGTCGTGGGCCGAGCACACCGGCGCTGCAGCCAGCATCGCTGCGCCGCTCAGCAACAGCCCAGGCAGGGGGTTTGATTTCATCGGATCTCCAGAGGCACCGGCGCCCAATGTAGGTGACACCCGCCACGGCGGGGCTCGGGTCTGACGCGCACAGTCTGGCCACGCGGGATTCCGGGGACGTGGCCGCCCGGGGAATCGCTAGCATCGCCCGGCCGACCGACCACTGCCCTCACCCATGCGCCACACCCTTCGCCACTGCACCGGCCTGTTCGCCATCCTGTCCTCGCTGGCGGCGGGGGCCATGCCGGCTTCCGCCGCACCGCCCGCACGGGCGGCTTGCGATGCCGGCTTCGAGACCGTGCTGGCCGCTGCGCCTGGCCCGGCGCCCGAAGCGCGGGCCGTGTGGCTGGATGCAAGGCACCTGCGCTGGCCCGGCGTGGCGCCGGCGGGGCGCTTCAGACTGGTTCACTCGCGCGAGGGCCGGCTCCAGGCGATACCTGGCCAGGCCGTGGCCGGCGCCGACACGGCGTTGGCCTTGGCCCTGCAGGACGGGCCCTTGCCACCGGCCAGCTTGCAGCGCTTCAAGTGGGTGGGCGCGGGTGCCACGCTGGGCGTGCATGGCATCGAGACGGCGCGCCTGCGCGAACTGCACCGCGGGCAGTTGTGGGTGGTGCAGGAAGACGATCAAGGACGGGTGCTGCAAGCCAGCGGCCTGCAGGTGGCCGGCGCGCTGGACGATCTGTTTGCCAGCGCCGGCGCCGTGCCCGACCTGGGCGCCACGGTGACGCAGCAAGCCACACGCTTCACGCTCTGGGCGCCCACCGCTCAGGCGGTCTGGCTGTGCCTGCATGCCGATGGCCAGGCACCCGCCCAACAGGTGCTGCCACTGTCGCGCAGCCCGCGCAGCGGCGTCTGGTCCGGCACGCGGCCCGAAGACCTCACGGGCCACTACTACACCTACCTGGTGGACGTGCTGGTGCCCGGCGTGGGGTTGGTGCGCAACCGCGTCACCGATCCGTACGCGCTGAGCCTGTCCGCGAACTCGCAGCGCACCTGGATCGGCCGCCTGGACCACCCCGATCTCAAGCCTGCAGGCTGGGAAACGACGCCACGCCCGCGCCTGCTGAAGACGACCACCGACGCCGTGATCTACGAGTTGCACGTGCGGGACTTTTCGGCCAGCGACACCAGCGTGCGCGCGGCCTGGCGCGGCAAGTACCTGGCCTTCACCGAAGCCGATTCGCTGGGCATGCGCCACCTGCGCGCCTTGGCTGCCGCCGGCCTGACCGACGTGCACTTGTTGCCTGTCTTCGACCTGGCCACCGTGCCCGAGGCCGGCTGCACCAGCCCGGACCCGGCGGCGCTGGCCCGGGCCGGCACCGACAGCGCAGACCAGCAGGCGCTGGTGATGGGCGGCGCCGCGCTTGACTGCTTCAACTGGGGCTATGACCCCTGGCACTTCAACGCCCCGGAAGGCAGCTTCGCCACCCGCGCCGACGATGGCGCGGTGCGCATCCGCGAACTGCGGCAGATGGTGCAGGCCCTGCATGCGGCCGGCCTGCGCGTGGGCATGGACGTGGTCTACAACCACACCTCGGCCAGCGGGCAGCTGGAGCGTTCGGTGCTGGACCGCATCGTGCCCGGCTACTACCAGCGCCTGAACGCGGCAGGCCAGGTCGAAAACAGCACCTGCTGCGCCAACACGGCCACCGAAAACCTCATGATGGCCAGGCTGATGATCGACTCGGCCGTGGTCTGGGCGCGCGACCACCGCATCGACAGCTTCCGCTTCGACCTGATGGGCCACCAGCCGCGCGCCGCGATGGAGCGGCTGCAGAAAGCCGTCAACGCCGCCACCGGACGGCACATCCACCTGATCGGCGAAGGCTGGAACTTCGGCGAGGTGAAGGACGG
>DAORNK010000446.1:0-3424 GCA_035440985.1 Rubrivivax sp.
GTCAGCGCGTTCATGCTGTACATGGTGTTCATCATCTTCCAGCTGGCGCGCGAGTCCAAGGCCGGCAAGTTCGGCACCTTCGTGCTGTTCCTGGCACTGGGTTTCGGCCTGGTGGGCTTTGCGGCCAAGTCGGTGATCAAGTACTTCCTGGCCGGCACCGAATGAGCGCACACGCGTGCGCAGGCACCCGCGTTCGTCCGGCATGGCTCCGCCCCCCGGCCAGCGGGCTTGCAGGCCCGCTGGCGTGATGAAGGCGAACACGAGTGCGCAGGCACTCGCGTTCGTCCGGCATGGCTTCGCCCCCGGCCAGCGGGCTTGCAGGCCCGCTGGCGTGATGCAGGCGAACACGAGTGCGCAGGCACTCGCGTTCGTCCGGCATCACCCCATGTGCAGGCCGCCGTTGATGGCGAGTTCGGCGCCGGTGGTGAAGCCCGAGTCGGGGCCCGCCAGCCAGGCCACGATGGAGGCGATCTCTTCCGGCGTGCCCAGGCGCTTGACCGGAATCGTGGCGACGATCTTTTCCAGCACCTCGGGCTTGATGGCCCGGACCATGTCGGTGCCGATGTAGCCCGGGCTCACGGTGTTGACGGTGACGCCCTTGGACGCCAGCTCCTGTGCCAGCGCCATCGAAAAGCCGTGCATGCCGGCCTTGGCTGCCGAATAGTTGGTCTGCCCGGCCTGGCCCTTGGCGCCGTTGACCGAACTGATCTGGATGATGCGGCCCCAGCCCTTCTCCACCATGCCGGGCACCACCTGCTTGGTGACGTTGAACATGCTGTTCAGGTTGGTATCGATGACGGCCTTCCAGTCCTCGGGCGTCATCTTGAGGAACATGCGGTCGCGCGTGATGCCGGCGTTGTTGACCAGCACGTCGATCGGCCCATGCTCGGCCACGGCCTTCGAGAAGGCCTGCACCGTGGAATCCCACTCCGCGACGTTGCCGACCGAGGCGTAGAAGGTGTAGCCCTGCGCCTTCTGTTCGTCCAGCCACTTGGCGAAGTCGCGGCTCGGGCCACAGCCGGCGATGACCTTGAATCCTTCGCGGTGCAGGCGCTGGCAGATGCCGGTGCCGATGCCACCCATGCCGCCGGTTACGTACGCCACCTTTTGTGCCATGGTTTCTTGCTCCTGTTCGAGTGATGATGAGAAGGGCTGGAGAGTCACCCGGCGCCGCTCATCGGTCAAGCGGGATTCGCCCGGTGTGGCCCGGCGCCGCAGCCCGCGGCACCGGGTCGATGCGGATCAGGCTTTGGCCTTCACATAGCGGCCAGGCGCCGGTTCGATCGGCTTGATGCGGCTGTTGCCCGGCGCCTTGGGGGCGTTGACGAGCTTGCCGCCTTGCGGCTTGAGCCAGTCCGACCAGGTCGGCCACCAGCTGCCCGGGTGTTCGGTGGCACCGGCCAGCCAGTCTTGCGGGTTGGCGGGCAACTTGCTGTTGAGCCAGAAACTGCGCTTGCCCTTGGCCGGCGGATTGATGACGCCGGCAATGTGACCGGACGCGCCCATCACGAACTGGCGCTTGCCCTTGAACAGTGCCACCGAGCCGTAGGCACCGGTCCAGGGCACGATGTGATCCTCGCGCGACGCATAGACAAAGACTGGCGCCTGAATCGCCCCCAGGTCCACCTTTTCGCCGCAGACGGTCAGCGCGCCGGGCACCTTCAGCTCGTCCTGCAGATAGGTATGACGCAGGTACCAGCAGTACATCGGGCCTGGCAGGTTGGTCGAATCGCCATTCCAGTACAGCAGATCAAAAGGCGGGGGCGATTCGCCCTTGAGGTAGTTGCCGACCACGTAGTTCCAGACCAGGTCGTTGGGACGCAGGAAGCTGAAGGTCGCACCCAGTTCCTTGCCCTTGAGCAGGCCGGGACCGTTGGGCGCATCAGGGCCCAGCGTCATCTCGCGCAGTTGCACCGCCGCTTCGTCGATGAAGATGTCCAGCACGCCGGTGTCGCTGAAGTCCAGCAGCGTGGTCAGCAACGTCAGCGATTGCGCCGGCTGTTCGCCGCGCGCGGCCAGCACGGCCAGGGCCGTGCTCAGGATGGTGCCGCCCACGCAGAAGCCCAGCATGTTGAAGCGGTCGGCACCGGTGATGGCCTGCACGGTGCGGATGGCCGCGATGGGGCCCTTGTCGATGTAGTCGTCCCAGGTCAGGCCAACCATAGCCTCGTCGGGGTTGCGCCAGCTCATCACGAAGGTGCGGTGCCCCTGCTCGACCGTGTAGCGGATGACCGAGTTCTCGGGCTGCAAGTCCAGGATGTAGAACTTGTTGATGCACGGCGGCACGAAAAGCATGGGCCGCTCGTGGATCTTGGCCGTCAGGGGCTTGTATTCGATGAGCTGGAAGAGCTCGTTCTCGAACACCACCGAGCCGGCCGTGGAAGCCATGTTGCGGCCCAGTTCGAACACGCTCTCGTCAGTCTGCGACATCTGGCCCTTGCGCAGATCACCGAGCAGGTGCTGCATGCCCTGGGCGATGCTCTCGCCTTTGGTGTCAAGTGCCTTCTTCAGCGCCTCCGGATTGAAGGCCAGGAAATTGCTCGGGCTGGCGGCGTCGATCCACTGTTGCACCGCGAATCGGAGGCGGGCCTTGGTCTTGGCATCGCCCTCCACACTCTCGGCCAGCTGCATCAGCGCGCGGGCGTTGAGCAGGTACATCTGCGCGGTCATCGCGGCGGCCGGGTTGGCCTGCCATTCGCTCGCGGCAAAGCGCTTGTCGGCCAACTTGCGGGGCGCGGCGGCGGCGGCGTCACTCAGCGCGCCCTGCAGCGACTGGTTCCACAAGTCCGTGGCGTTCTTGATGTAATCCGACTGGATCTGCGCGAGCTGGGTCATCGGCAGGTTCAGGCCGGTCACCGCCTTCATCATGTTGCCCATGGCCGCACCAAAGGCCTCGGCCGGGTCGGCCGCGCTGGGCTTGGTGGCGGTCTTGCTGGAACTCATGCGGTGTCTCCTGGAACTGAGCGCAGCCTCTTGCGGCGGGCTGGCGTGGTGCCTCGTGCACCACGCAACGTTGTAAGCGGCCCGCCTGACGACGCGATGACTGGATTGTCACATTGCAGAAACAGCTACCGTAACGCGACATGCACCTGATCGCCATCGCCTGGATTTACGTGGTCTTGATGATGGCCCTGGCCGAGGCCCTGTCCAGCCAAGGCACCGTGCTGGGTGCGGTCATCACCTTCGTGCTGTACGGTCTGTTGCCCCTGGGGTTGGTGCTGTACATCGTGGCCACGCCGGCCCGCAAGCGAGCCCGCCGCGCAGCCGAGGCATCAGCGGCGCCAGATGGCAGCCGCCATGCGCCCGGTGACACCGCTGCGGCGGAACGAGAAGAAGCGTGACTCGTCCTGCGCCGTGCAGGCGCGTGCCACGCTGATGGCGCCAACGCCGGCCGTCGCCAGGCGCTTCTGCGCCAGCCCAGCCA
>DAORNK010000447.1:0-3418 GCA_035440985.1 Rubrivivax sp.
AGGCACCGCGCATCACGCTGTTGACCATCGCGGTGTCGGTGTCCTTCACGCCGCGCCAGTGCATGCAGAAGTGGTCGGCCTCCATCACGATGGCCAGGCCGTCCGGGCGCACGCGGCTTTGCAGTTCGTTGGCCAGCATCGTCACCGCCTCTTCCTGGATCTGCGGCCGGCTCATCACCCAGTCGGCGATGCGGGCGTACTTGCTCAGGCCGATCAGGTTGCTGTGTTCGTTGGGCAGGATGCCGATCCAGACCTTGCCGAAGATCGGGCACATGTGGTGGCTGCAGGCGCTGCGCACGGTGATGGGGCCGACGATCATCAATTCGTTGAGCCGCTCGACGTTCGGGAACTCGGTCACCGAAGGCATGGGCACGTAGCGGCCGCGGAAGACCTCCTCCAAGTACATCTTGGCCACCCGCTGCGCCGTTTCCTGCGTGTTGTGATCGCTCTCGGTGTCGATGACGAGTGCGCGCAGCAGATCTTCGACCTTGGCCTGTACCTCGGTGCGCAGCTCGGCCAGCTCGCCGGCCTGCATGAAGCCGGCGATGTTGTCGTTGGCGTGGTAGCGCCGGCCGGCCTCGACCAGGCGGTAGCGGATGCGTTCGGAGGCCGGCAGCTGCGCCAGCTCTTCTTCGGTGCGGAAGATGCGCGGGGCATCGTCGCCTGGGTTCTTGCGGGTGCGGGGCATGCGGGCCAGCGGCTGGGCGGTGGAAGCGCATTGTGCGCCGACGCGGCCGGCCCCGCCGGGGAGGGCCGGCTAGACTGCACCGATGAGCGGGGCATACAACGGCGCGACCTCCCAACCCCTGGCGCGGCTGCTGGAGCAGACCGCCGACGCCGTGCAGGCGGTGCGCGCGGGCAAGTCGCTGAGCGATGTGCTGGCCCGGCTGCCGGCCGACATCCGGCCCGGCGTGCAGGCGCTGAGCTTCCACACGCTGCGCTGGCTGGGCAGCGCCACGGTGGCACGCGAACGGCTGGTGCCCAAACCACCGGCCCCCAACGTGGATGCGTTGCTGGTCACCGCGCTGGCCCTGCTGTGGCCCGGCGAACCGCTGCCCTATGCCGAACACACGCTGGTGGATCAGGCGGTGACCGCGGCGCAGCGCCGCATCCCGGCCGCTGCGGGTTTCATCAATGCCGTGCTGCGGCGTTTCCTGCGCGAACGCGAAACCCTGGTGCAGGCGGTCAGGGTCACGCCGCTGGGTGCCTACAACCACCCGCTGTGGTGGATGGACCGCATCAAGGCCGACTGGCCGGCCGAGTGGCAAGGCCTGCTCACCACCGCCAATGAACGGCCGCCGATGACGCTGCGCATCAACGCCCGCCGTGGCACGGGTGCGGCCTACGTGCAGCGGCTGGCCGCGCACCTCAAGGGCGCCACGCTGCTGGAAGACCCGGGCCTGCGCGGCCAGGCCGTGGTACTGGCAGAACCCTGCCCCGTGCAGCAGCTGCCCGGCTTTGCCGAAGGCGAGCTGAGTGTGCAGGACGCAGCGGCCCAGAGAGCGGCCCCTTTGTTGATTGGCGAAGGCGAGTACACACTCGCAAAGGGCGCGCGGGTGCTCGACGCCTGTGCTGCCCCGGGCGGCAAGACAGCCCACCTGCTGGAGCTGGCCGAACTGGACCTGCTGGCGCTGGACAGCGACCCGGTGCGCCTGACCCGCGTGCAGGACACGCTGAACCGGCTCCAGCTCAAGGCCCGGCTCAAGGCCGGCGACGCGCGCGACCCGCGCGGCTGGTGGGACGGCAAGCCCTTCGACGCCATCCTGCTGGACGCCCCCTGCACGGCCAGCGGCATCGTGCGGCGCCACCCGGACGTGCGCTGGCTGCGGCGGGCCGACGACGTGGCCGCGCTGGCCCGCATCCAGGCCGAGATGCTGCAGGCCCTATGGCCGCTGCTGGCCCCAGGTGGCCGCCTGCTGTACGCCACCTGCTCGGTCTTCAAGGCCGAAGGGCAGCACCAAATCGATGCGTTTTTGCAACGCCTGGGTCCCGGGGTGGCCCTGCTGCAAAAACAGTCACCCGGCCACCTGCTGGCGAGCCGCGACAATTCGCCACAGGGAGTGCCCGGCCGCGGCCCCGCGCTGCAGGACGGGTTTTTCTATGCCCTGATCCAGAAGACCTAGCACGCCAGACACCGCCCTCGTTCCATGTGCCAGCCGCCGGTCCGCCGCCACACCATGCAGGGCCTGCTGGCCCTGCTGCTGGTCTGGGCGTGCCTGATGGGCGCTGCCGTCCGGGCGCAGAACGTCGAACTGCCCACCGTGCGCACCAGTCGCGGCGAAGGCACGCTGGACCTGGAGTTTGCCGTCCGCCTGAGCCTGCCGCGTGCGGTGGAAGACGCCCTGCACCGGGGCGTGCCGGTGTACTTCGTGGCTGAGGCGCAGCTGCTGCGCAACCGCTGGTACTGGCGTGATGAACGTGTCGCCCGCGTGCAGCGTACCTGGCGCGTGGCCTACCAGCCGTTGACCGGCAACTGGCGCGTCGGCCTGGGCGGCCTCAACCAGACCCACGCCTCGCTGACCGAAGCGTTGGCCGCCGCCTCCCGCAGCGCCGGCTGGAAGCTGGCCGATCTGGCGCAGCTCGACCCCGACAAGAGCTATTACGTGGAATTCAACTACCGGCTGGACAACACCCAACTGCCCGGCCCGATGCAGTTTGCGCTGGGCGGGCAGAACGACTGGGCGGTCGGCGGCAGCCGCGTGATCAAGGCCGAGTTCGGGCCATGAGCGCCGGCCGGCGATGAAACGCTCCGCCCGCTGGGCATGGATCGTGGCGGCCGTGGCGCTGACCAGCGCCGCGCTGGTGCTGGCTTTCGTGCTGGCGCTGAGCGAACCCGACGGCAGCTTCTACGAACGGCACTTCGTCTGGCTGTTCTGGGTCAACCTGGTGGCCGCCGCGCTGCTGACCCTGGTGCTGGTGGTGGTGGCGTTGCGCCTGGCCGTGCGGCTGCGGCGCGGCAAGTTCGGCAGCCGCCTGCTGGTCAAGCTGGCGGGCATCTTCGCACTGGTGGGCCTGTTGCCCGGGCTGGTGATCTACACCGTCAGCTACCAGTTCGTGTCGCGCAGCATCGAGGCCTGGTTCGACGTCAAGGTGGCCGGTGCGCTGGACGCCGGCCTGGCGCTGGGCAAAGGCACGCTGGACGCCTTGACCGCCGATGTGCTGAACAAGACCCGCGTCGGCGCTTCGCGGCTGGCCGAATCCGGCGCAATGGTGGTGCCGATGGCGCTGGAACGGCTGCGCGAACAGATCGGTGCGCACGAGGTCAGCCTGGTGTTGGCCAGCGGCCAGGTGCTGCTGACCGCGGGGGGCGCGGCATCGGCCGGCCCGCCCGAGCGTCCCGGCCTGGCCCTGATGCGCCAGGCCCGGCTGCTGGGCAGCGCCAGCGTCATCGAAGGGCTGGACGACGAATCGCTGGCCC
>DAORNK010000448.1:0-3409 GCA_035440985.1 Rubrivivax sp.
GCTCGGGGCGGCCTCGCCCCCCCGAGGGGGCTGAGCGCCGCGGCTCCAAGTCCGCCTGCGCGGACTTGGACGGCGCGAGGGCCCGGCGTGTTTCGCGCCGGGCGCTCAGTACCTTCGGAACGGCCGGGCGGTACTGATATGCGCGATCCGGCAGCGCACGGCCCCAGCCTGGCGCGGCGGCTGCTGCTGCCGCTGGTGTGGATCTGGCTGGTGGGTATTGCCGCTGCCTCAGGAGGTGCCTACCTGCTGGCCGGCAACGCCGCCAACTCGGCGTTCGACCGGTCCTTGCAGGACGAGGCCTCGGCCCTGGCGGCCAAGGTCACCTGGTCCGATCGCGGCCCCCTGCTGGATGTCAGCCGGCAGACCCTGGAACTGTTGGCCTGGGATCGGGACGATCGCAACGGCTTCGTGCTGGTCGATGCCGACGGCACGGCGCTGGCCGGCGATTCGCGCGTGCCGGTGCCGCCCTTCACGACCGCCAGCCTGCACAGCCCGGTGCTCTTCGATGCCAGCTTTCTGGGTGACCCGGTGCGCGGCGTCGTGTTCTCGGTGACTTCGCCGATGATCGACCGGCGCGTGTCCATCATCGTGGTGGAAACCACCCGCAAGCGCACCGAGCTCATGCGCGACGTGCAGCTTGCCATCGTGCTGCCGGCCCTGGCGCTGGGGCTGGTGACCTTCATGCTGCTGGGTTGGGGTGTGCGGCGTGGCCTGCGGCCCCTGCGGCGGCTGGGCGGTGAAATCGCCGTGCGCGAACTGCACGACTGGCGCCCGCTGTCGCTGCAGCACGTCCCCGCCGAAGCCGTGCCGATGGTCGAGCGCATCAACACGCTGCTGCTGGATGTGCAGCAGTCGGTCGCCCTGCAGCGGCGGTTCGTATCCGACGCAGCGCATCAACTGCGGACGCCGGTGGCCGGCATCCGGCTGCTGGCGCAGGAACTGGAACGCGATCTGAGTGCGGATGGCCATGCCGGCGAGGAGTGGCGGCCGTTGCTGGGCGAACTGCGCCAGTCGACCGAACGCCTGGCGCGGCTGATCGGCCAGTTGCTCAGCCTGGCCGGATCCGAGACCGCGCTGACGATGGACGGCGAACATCGCCCTCAGGACATCGTGCCGCTGCTGCGCGAAGCCACCGAGCCGATGGTGCTGCAGGGCTTGCGAGCCGGGCGCCACATCGAGCTCGATGCCCCCGCCTCGCCCGTCATCGCCCGGGCCCACCCGATCTGGCTGGGCGAAGTCGTCATCAACCTGCTCGACAACGCCCAGCGCTACGGCGGCCCGCGCATCCTGCTGCGCGTGTCGGCACTGCCAGAAGGCGGTGCGCAGGTGGTCGTGGAGGACAACGGCGAAGGCGTGACGCCGGAGCAACTGCCCCGGCTCTTCGAACCCTTCTGGCGCGGCGAGCGGGCCGACCTGCGCAACGACGGTGGCACCGGCCTGGGCCTGGCGATTGCCCGAGAGATCGTCGAACGCCTGGGCGGCTCTCTGGTGGCCGCATCGCGGCCCGAGTTCGACGGCATGCGCTTCACGGTGCGGCTGGCGGCCTGATCGACGCATTCATGGCGTGAAGGGCTTGCCGCGCAGGCGTGCACCGGCCTTCAAGCCCCGCTTGGCGAACCAGCCTTGACGCATCTCGAGGGCATAGCGCACGGGCTGCGCCGAGCAGTGGGAGGATTCGCTGCGCGGCTGCATGTCGGCCAGGTTGACGATGGTGCCGTCATCAGCCAGGAAGGCGATGGTCAGCGGGATCAAGGTGTTGCGCATCCAGAAGCAGCGCGTGCCGAGTTCGTCGTTGACGAACAGCATGCCTTCGTTGCCCTGCATTTCAGTGCGGAACATCATGCCCGTGGCCTGCTGCGCGGGCGTGATGGCCAGTTCGGCACGGATGACGTGCATGCCGGCGGTCAGCTCGATGGTCTGCAGACGCGGTTGCGGGCCGTCCTGCGCCCGCAGGGGCTGCAAGGGGCAGAGCCCGCCGAGCGTCAACAGCGCCACCAGCGTGAAGGCCCGGGTCAGGGAGTTGAAGGTCTTGACGCGCATCATGGGTTACCCTGCTTCGAAGACCTAGATTATCCGGCCCCCCGCCCCTCGAGTTCGATGACTGCTGCGACCGCCGCCCCCTCATCCGCCGTGCTGGACGTGCTCGACGATCCGCTCGAGCAGGGGCGCTTCACGCGCTGGGTGGTGGGGCCTTCCGGCGAGCGCCTGGCCGAAAGCTCGCTGCAACTGGCCGGCATGCACTGTGCCGCCTGCAGCGGCATCATCGAAGCGGCCCTGCACGGTGTGCCCGGAGTGCGCAGCGCGCGTGTCAGCGCCGCTGCCGAGCGGGCCACCGTGTGCTGGGATCCGGCACAGGCGCGCCCTTCGTCGCTGATCGCGGCCGTTCGCAAGGCCGGCTACGACGCCGCACCCGACACCGCCGCGCCGGCGCGTGCCTTGCGGCTTCAGGAGAGCCGGCAGGCCTTGTGGCGGCTGTTCGTGGCCGGTTTCTGCGCCATGCAGGTGATGATGATGGCCACACCCAGCTATGTGGCCGCGCCGGGCGAGCTCGCGCCCGATCTGCGGCAACTGCTCAACTGGGGCAGCTGGATCCTGTCCTTGCCCGTGTTGCTGTTTTCGTCAGGGCCGTTCCTGCGTGGTGCCTGGCGTTCGCTGAAATCGCGGCAGATCGGGATGGATGTCCCGGTGGCCCTGGGCATCGTCATCACCTTCATCACGAGCACCGGCGCCACCTTCGAACCCGGCGGCATCTTCGGCGATGAGGTGTACTTCGACTCGATGACGATGTTCGTGAGCTTCCTGCTGGCGTCGCGCTACCTGGAACTGCGAGCCCGCCAGAAGGCCGCCAACGCACTGGAAGCCGCGTTGGCGCGCCTGCCCGAGACCGCCTGGCGCGTGGCCGAAGACGGCAGCCAGGAAGCCGTCAGCGTGCACCGCCTACGGGTCGGCGATCGGGTGCGCGTGCCAGTCGGGCAGGCCTTCCCGGCCGACGGCCTGATCGAGCAGGGCCGTACCCAGGCCAACGAAGCGCTGCTCACCGGTGAATCGGCGCCCGTTGAAAAGCCGCAGGGGGCGGAGGTCGTCGCAGGCAGCACCAATCTTGGCGCCCCGGTCCTGGTGCGCGTGCAGCGTGTGGGTGGCGATACGCGCTTTGAAAGCATCGTCTCGATGATGCGCAGCGCGATGACCCAGCGCCCGGCCGCGGCGCGGGTGGCCGATCGCTGGGCCACGCCCTTTCTGTGGGCCGTGCTGCTGCTCGCGTCTGCAGCGGCCGCGGTCTGGAGCGTGATCGACCCGGCACGGGCGGTCTGGGTGGCTGTCGCGGTGCTCATCGTGACCTGCCCTTGCGCGCTGTCGCTGGCGGCGCCGGCCACGATCGTGGCGGCGGCGCGCGGCCTGGCACGGCGCG
>DAORNK010000449.1:0-3398 GCA_035440985.1 Rubrivivax sp.
GCGCCGGCCTCGATGGCAGCCTCGAAGTAGCCCTGCGCACCGCCCGTGCACCAGGCCACGCGGCGCAGCGGGCGGCCGTCGCCCGGTACCAACAGGGCCGGGCGGCCGAGCTGCACTTGCGCCGTTCGCGCCAGCGCGGCCAGCGACACATCTGCCGGCCCGATGAAGCCCAGGGCCTGGTCGCCGAAGCGGGCATCGGCGGCCAGCCCCAGCCGCTGGCCCAGCTGGGCGTTGTTGCCCAGCTCGGCATGGGCATCCAGCGGCAGGTGGTAGGCCAGCAGGTTGATGCCTTCGGTCATCAGGCGGCGCACGCGGGCCGCCAGCCAGCCGGTCAGGAGGCCATCCTGGCCGCGCCAGAAGAGACCGTGGTGCACGATCAGGGTGTCCGCCCCGGCGGCGATCGCGGCATCGATGAAGGCCAGACTGGCGGTCACCCCCGATGCGATGTGATGCACCTCGGAGCGGCCCTCCACCTGCAGGCCGTTCGGCCCATAATCCTTGAAATCATCCGGCCGCAGCAGCATCTGCAGGCTGTTCTCGATGTCCGAACGAAGGGCCATGCCATGCATTCTGCCCCTTCGCCTGCCCGCAAACCCAGCTCCTTGGCCCAGCCGCGATGTGGCGTAGAATCTGGCTCGTTTTTTCGCAGGCCGTGACCGTGGCGGTGGCGGCCCTGTTCGTGGTGTCCACGCTCAAGCCCGAATGGCTGAGCGCGGCGCGTGGCAGTGGCGCTGCCGCACCGCTGCCCGCGCCGACCCTGGTGCAGGTTTCACAGGCACCGGCCGGGGCCGCTTCGGGTGGCTCGATGAGCGGCTTTTCGCTGGCCGCGCGCCGCGCTGCGCCGGCGGTGGTCAGCGTCACCGCGACCAAGCTCACCCGCAGCCCGCATGCGGACGATCCGCGCTTCCGCTTTTTCTTCGGTGACCAGCCGCCCACACAACAGCAGGTCGGCCTGGGTTCAGGGGTCATCGTCTCGCCCGAGGGCTACCTGCTGACCAACCATCATGTGGTGGAGGATGCCACCGAGATCGAAGTGCAACTGGCCGATGGGCGCAACACACGCGCCCGCATCGTGGGCACCGATGTCGAGACCGACATCGCGGTGCTGAAGATCGACCTGGATGCGCTGCCCGCGATCACATTGGGTGATGTGCGGGCCTTGCAGGTCGGCGATGCGGTGCTGGCCATCGGCAACCCCTTCAATGTCGGCCAGACCGTGACCGCCGGCATCGTCAGTGCCCTGGATCGCAGCCAGGCCGGGTCATCGCCGTTCCAGAACTTCATCCAGACCGATGCGGCCATCAACCCGGGCAATTCCGGCGGCGCCCTGGTGGATGTCAATGGCAGCCTGGTGGGCATCAACACCGCCATCTTCTCGCGTACCGGCGGCAGCCTGGGCATCGGCTTTGCCGTGCCGGTGGACACCGCGCGCCAGGTGATGGAGGCGCTGGTGCGCGGCGGGGTGGTGCGCCGCGGCTGGATCGGCGTGGAACCGCGCGACCTGACGGCCGAACTCGCCGAGAGCCTGGCCCTGCCGGTGAAGAGCGGCGTGCTGATCACCGGCGTGCTGCAGGATGGGCCGGCTGCGCGTGCCGGCGTGCGGCCGGGTGACGTGGTGGTGAGCGTGGCCGGACAGCCCGTGCGCAATGCCAGCACGCTCTTCGCAGCGGTGGCCAACCTGCAGCCCGACAGCGTGGTGCCGATCACCGTGCAGCGCGCGGCACAGCAGGTGGAGATCAGGGTGCAGGTGGGTCAGCGCCCGAAGTCGACGGCCGCCGGCCGTTGAGGCGCTGCGGCTACAGCATCAGGGCCAGGCGCTCCAGCACCAGCACGGCAAAGAAGCCCAGCGCGGCCACCACCGTCCACTTGACGATGACGACGCCGCGCCGCCGCCAGACCACGCGGCCGGTGGCTACATACACGGCGAAGCTCAGCAAGCCGGCGACCAGCAGCAGCCCGAAGACCAGGCGAAAGACCAGCATCACCAGGCCGGCGCCAGCTGGGCAAAGCCCTGGGGCGCGTCGGCTTCGCGTTCGAACGAGACGATCTCGTAGGCCGTCGGGTCGGCCAGCAGCTGGCGCAGCAGCCTGTTGTTCAGCGCGTGGCCGCTCTTGTAGGCCACGTAACTGGCCAGCAGCGGTTTGCCGGCGATGTGCAGGTCGCCGATGGCGTCGAGGATCTTGTGCTTGACGAACTCGTCGTCGTAGCGCAGGCCGTCGCTGTTGAGCACGCGGTAATCGTCGACCACGATCACGTTGTCCATGTTGCCGCCCAGGCCCAGGCCGCGCGAACGCATCAGTTCCACGTCCTTGGTGAAGCCGAAGGTGCGGGCACGGGCGATGTCGCGCTTGTACTGGCCGCTGGAGAAGTCGAACTCCACGCGCTGACCGGTGACGTCGACGGCCGGGTGGTTGAACTCGATCTCGAAGCTGAGCTTGTAGCCGTGGAAGGGTTCCAGGCGCGCCCACTTGAGCGTGGCACCTTCGCCTTCGCGCAGTTCCACCCTCTTGAGCACGCGCAGGAAGCGCTTGGGCGCCTTCTGCTGTTCGATGCCGGCGCTCTGCAGCAGGTAGACGAAGCTGGCCGCGCTGCCATCGAGGATGGGTACTTCTTCGGCCGTGATGTCGATGTACAGGTTGTCCAGACCCAGGCCGGCACAGGCCGACATCAGGTGTTCGATCGTCTGTACCTTGGGCGCCCCGGGATCGCCGCCGGCGCTGATGGTGCTGGCCATGCGCGTGTCGCTGACCGCCGTGGCCGAGACCGGGATGTCAACCGGCACCGGCAGGTCGATGCGGCGGAAGACGATGCCGGTGTCGGTGGGTGCAGGGCGCAGCGTGAGGTCGACGCGCTGGCCGCTGTGCACGCCCACGCCGACAGCGCGGGTCAGGGCCTTGATCGTGCGTTGCATCAGCATGCTGCGGATTCTCCGCCATCGCCGCGCGTGCGGTATCGGCAGGGTTGTCTAACCAGGCGTCTGGCCGGGGCTCGGCAGCAGCGCGACGCGGTCGCTCTCGTCCTTGAGCATCACGCCAGTGCCGCCCAGGCGCCGCGCCATCGCCAGCAGCCAGGTGATCTTGTGCGCCGCCTGCCCGTAGGCCAGGCCCTCGGGACGGATGTTGCTGACGCAGTTGCGCAGGGCGTCCGCCATGCCCGGACGTGGTGCCCAGGTCAGGTAGGCGCCCAGACTGTCGGGCGATGACAGTCCGGGCCGTTCGCCGATCAGCACCAGCACCGCGGGGGCGCCCAGCGCGGCGCCGGCGGCATCGCCCAGCGCCACCCGGGCCTGATGGGCCACCAGCACCAGGCCGATGCGCAAACCCGCTTGCGCCAGATGCGTCTGCAGTTCGGCCAGCAAGGGCGCTGCGTTGCGGTGGACGGCCAGCGCGGACAGGCCA
>DAORNK010000450.1:0-3386 GCA_035440985.1 Rubrivivax sp.
CGACACCGGCTACGCGGCCTGCCAGGCCGCCTGCAGCGCCCCACCCGCCCAGGGCAACGCCGGGGCCGGCCTGGGCGCCACGGTGGGCAAGCTGTTCGGCATCCAGCGTGCGATGAAGGGCGGCATCGGCACCGCTTCGCTGAAGCTCGGTACGTTCAAGGTGGCAGCCCTGGTGGCCGTCAATGCCATCGGCGACGTGCTCGACGAATCCGGCCAGGTGCTGGCCGGAGCCCGCGATACACAGGGCCAGGGATGGGCCCGCACGATGCAGGCCCTGCTGGCCGGCGCCGACCCGACACGGGTGATCGCCGGCAGCGCCACGACCATCGGCGTCGTCGCCACCGATGCCCGGCTGAACAAGGCGCAGGCGACCCAACTGGCCAAGCTGGCCCATCACGGCCTGTCACGCACCATCAGCCCACTGACGGCCAACGACGGCGACAGCCTGTTTGCGCTGGCCACCGGCACGGCCGGCGCCCCGGCCGACCTCAGCAGCCTGGGCGCAATCGCTGCGGAAGTGGTCTCGCGCGCCATCCGCAACGCGGTGCGGGCCGCCCGCTCGCTGCAGACGCCCGACCTGCCTGCGGTGGTGGACGGACCCGGCAGACCTCACTCCGGCGGGTAGAGATCCCCCAGCACGACACCTTCGCGGCGTGGGTCGGCACCCCCCTCGAGGAAATAGTAGCCCTGGGGATTGCTGCGGCGGACGATGGTGCCGATGCCGCTGCTCTGCGCACCAGTGTTGACGGTGTGCCCCAGGGCCCTCAGGCCGGCCACCAGCGGGTCGTTGGCGGCGTTGTTGGTGGTATCCACGTTCGGGTGTTCGCCACCCACGTTGGTGGTGGCGCTGTTGGCGGCGCCGAAAGCCACCATCGAGGTGGCCTGCTGGGCGTCCAGGCCCCAGTCCGCAAAGCCCACCAGCGTCTTGGTCACGTACTGGATGATGGTGGCGCCGCCGGGCGAGCCGGTGGCCAGACGGAACTCGCCCCGCGCCCCGGTGGCCGTCTGGCGGAACACGAGCGTCGGTGCCATCGAACTGCGGGGACGCTTGCCGGCCGCCACGCGGTTGGCGATCGGTGCGCCACTGGCGTCGGTGGGCGCAGCCGAGAAATCGGTGAGCTGGTTGTTGAGCAGGAAGCCGCCACGCGTCATGTGGAAGGACCCGAAGCCCGATTCGATCGTGGTGGTCATCGAGACCACGTTGCCCTGCTGGTCCACCACTGTGATCTGCGTCGTGCCGTTCTCCGGAGACGGCCCGTGCACGCCAAGTGCCGTGGGCCCGAAGCTGCCCGGCTGCGCGGTGCCCATGCTGCGTGTCAGATCGATCAGGCTGGCACGGCCGCGCAAGTAGGTCTTGTCCAGCATGGCGGCCGTGCTGCCACCGGGCAGGGGCACGAAGTCGGTGTCGGCGACGTACTTGTCGCGGTCGGCATAGGCCAGGCGCTCCGCCTCGGCCACCAGGTGCACGCCAAAGGCGGTGGGCTTGCCGCCGTTGTCATCCAGCCCGGTCGGCTTGTGCAGGCTGAGGTCGAAGTTCTCCAGGATGCCCAGGGCCTGCGCCACCGCCAGGCCGCCACTGCTGGGCGGCGGCATGCCGCACACCCAGAGGTTGCGGTAGGAGGTGCAGACCGCTTCACGCTTGACGGAACGGTAGGCAGCGAGATCGGCCAGGGTGGTCACACCCGGGGTGATGTTGCCGGTGGTGTCCGCGATCTCGTCGACGATGTCCTGCGCGATGCTGCCGCCGTAGAAGGCAGCGACGCCGCCGTTGGCGATGGTCTGGAACGTCGTGGCCAGGGCCGGGCTCTTCAGCAGGGTTCCTGCGGCCTTGGCCGTGCCGTCGGCATTCAGGAAGTAACCGCGGGACTCGGGGTCGCGCGCCAGGCTCGTTGCTGAGCCAGCCACCGAAGCGGCCATACGGGGACTGATGCGAAAGCCGTCATTGGCAATCTGGATCGCCGGATCGAACAGTTCCTTCCAGCTCAGCCGGCCGGCGTCCTTGTGGGCTGCATCCAGCATGTGCAACACGCCCGGTGTGCCGATCGAGCGTCCGCTCGAACGTGCATTGGGCAGCGGCGTGGTCTGCTGAGTGGGGCTGATCCAGCGCAGGTAGTTTTCGGTGGCCGCCGCGGGGGCAGTCTCGCGCCCGTCGTAGGCCGTCACGGCGCCGCTGGCGCGGTCGTAGCGCAGCATGAAGGCGCCACCGCCGATGCCGCTGGATTGTGGTTCAACGAGGTTCAGCACCATCTGCGTGGCGATGGCCGCGTCCACCGCGCTGCCGCCCTTCTTCAGCACCTCGCAGCCGGCCTTGGTGGCCAGCGGGTTGGCCGCCACCACCATGAAGCTGCGCGAGAAGGCCACCTTCTTGCTGGCGAAGCCGGTGGCAATCTCCGGTGCGCCATTGACGCCGGGTGTGCCGGGATCGTAGACGGCGCCCGAAGGGCTGTACTGCAGGCAGGCGTTTTCGCCGACGGTGTCGGGCGGGTCGTCACTGCCACAGGCCGCCAACAGGGCCAGGACGCCAAGCGCTGCCGGTGCGCGCCACCTGTTGAATCGATGCATCAGATCCTCCTGCGAACTGGGAAACGCCCCAGCATACACAGGGCGCGACGGTCGTGCAGCAGAGATGCGAAACTCCTCGCGATGCGCCTGCAACAGATCCTCTTCGCCCAGGGCTTCGGCAGTCGGCGCGAATGCGACGGGCTGATCGGCAACGGCCTGGTGCAGCTCGGCGAGCGCGTGCTGCTGGATAGCCTGGAAGAACTGGAACCTTGCGGCCTCGTACTGCGGGTGCAGGGGCAGGACTGGATCTGCCACGAACGTGCGGTGGTGCTGCTGCACAAGCCGGCCGGTTACGAGTGTTCGCGCCAGCCCCGGCACCACCCCAGCGTATTGAGCCTGTTGCCGCCACCCCTGCGGCGGCGCGGCGTGCAGCCGGTGGGCCGGCTCGACGCAGACACCACCGGGCTGCTGCTGCTGACCGACGACGGCGCGCTGATCCACCGCCTGACACACCCGCGTCACCACGTACCCAAGGTCTACGAGGTGGTCACCGCCCACCCGGTCGACGCCGGCCAGTTGCAGAGCCTGCTGGCCGGGGTCGTGCTGAACGACGACCCGGCGCCGGCGCGCGCCGCGGCCTGCGAAGCCATCGGCAGCCACCACCTGCGGTTGACCATCACCGAAGGCCGCTACCACCAGGTCAAGCGCATGGTGGCCGCCGCGGGCAACCGGGTGGTCGGCCTGCACCGCAGCGCATTCGGGGCGCTGAAGCTGCCGTCCGATCTGGCGCCTGGCCAATGGCGCTGGCTTGCCGACGAGGCTCTGGCGCCACTCAACGTGGCCGGCGCCGCGCCAGCCGCGCCCGATTGAAGCGCCGCAGCGGC
>DAORNK010000451.1:0-3384 GCA_035440985.1 Rubrivivax sp.
GCCTTCACCGCCGGCAGGCAGGACCCGCACTCGGTGCCGCAGCGCAGGCTTTGCTGGACATAGGCCAGGCGGTCGATTTCGCTGCCAGCGCTGGCCTGCAGCACGGCCACGATGCGCGCTTCGCTCACATCGTGGCAGGCGCAGACCTGGCGGCTGGTGGCGGCCACGGGCTGGGGCGGCGTGCGGCTGGCCGCCAGCAAGGCCTGGCCAAAGCGCGCAGCAGGCTCGCCTTGCTGCAGCAGCGGCAGCACCCAGGCATCGGCCGCCGTGTCACCGGCCAGCAGATAGGCCTGCAGTGCGCCACTCGGGCCCAGTGCCAGCAAGCGGCGCTGGCCGCTGCGGTTGTCGGCATAACGCAGAACGGGCGTGGCGTTCAGTCCCAGCGCGGCTTCGATTGCCGACAGCAGATCCGCAGCCAGCGGCTGGGCCGCTGCGGCCTGAAGGCGCAGGCCCAGGCGGGCATCGGGTTCGCGGCCGAAGGGTACGCAGCTCGCATAGGCCAGGGGCGCGGCCAGGGCCATCAGATGCTCGCGTGTTGCCAGGGCCTGCTCGGTCGGTAGCCAGGCGGCTGCGGCCAGTTGCCAGGGCAGGTCGGCACGCTCCACGCGCACGGCGGTGTGTTTGAGTTCGGGCTGATGCGACTGCGGGCAGGTGACGCCAGTGGTCAGCGCGTTGACCCCCGTCCCGTCCCGGCCGCCCAGGTATTCGGGCCCCCAGTGCATGGCGATGAAGGCCTGTGTGGGGGCCACGGATTCGCTGGGCTGCACGGGCAGGACCAGCGCCCCTTGGCGCGACAGCTCGTCGTGCATCAGGCTGATGCGGTGGGCGCCATCGTCGATCAGCAGAACACGCAGCGGGCTGGCGGCGGGTGGGCGTGCGGGCCTCTCACAGCGGCTGCACCTGCAGCCGCGCGGCCTGGGTCTGCAGGGTATGGGCCAGCAGGCCGGTGACCGCGTGCAAGGCTTCGATGGTGGGCGTGGGCACGCCGGTGATCTGCCCCAGTTCGACGACTGCGCCGACAAGGGCCTGCAGTTCCAGCGCGCGGCCCTGCTCCACGTCCTGCAGCATCGAGGTCTTGTGCGCACCCACGGCCTCGGCGCCGGCCAGGCGCTGTTCCAGGCTGATCTTGAAGACCACGCCCAGTGCTTCGGCTACGGCCTTGGCCTCGGTCATCATGCGCCGGGCCAGGTCGCGCGTCGGCGGGTAGCGGCAGATGTCCTGCAGCGTGGCGTGGCTCAGCGCCGAGATCGGGTTGAATGCGAGGTTGCCCCACAGCTTGACCCAGATCTCGGCCCGGATGTCGCGGCTGATGGGGCTCTTGAAACCGGCGGCCATCAGGGCCTGGGACAGGATCTCGGCCCTTTCGCTGCGATGACCATCGGGCTCGCCCAGGCTGAAGCGTTGGCCTTCGACGACCCGCACCACGCCCGGCGCCAGCAGTTCGCAGGCGGGGTAGACCACCCCGCCTATTACTCTTTCGGGCTCGATGTGGCGGGCGATCAGGCCCTCGGGATCCAGGCTCTGCAGCGTGCGGCCTTCATGCGGGCCGGCCAGGCGGTGAAAGTACCACCAGGGCACGCCGTTGATCATGCTGGCCACGGCGGTTTGCGGGCCCAGCAGGCCGCGCAGGTTCGGCAGCAGGCCGGCCAGCTGATGCGCCTTGACGGCCAGCAGCACATAGTCCTGTTCGCCGGCCTCAGCGCCGTCGGGCACCGCGTGCAGCGTTGGGCCGGCTGGTACGTGCTCTTCCTGCCCGTCTGCCAGCACGAGGCGAAAGCCGTGCTCGTTGATGGTCTGCAGGTTGCGGTTGCGCGCGATGAAGGTGACCTGCTGGCCCGCGCGCGCCAGCCGCGCACCCAGGTAGCCACCGATCGCGCCGGCACCGACGACCGCGATCTTCATCCGCTGCCGAGGCCCAGCCGGGCCGCCAGGCCGATGCGCTGCAGTTTGCCGGTGGCCCCTTTCGGGATCTCGGCCATGAAGAGGATCTTCCGGGGCACCTTGAAGTCGGCCAGACGCTGGCCGACGAATTCCTGCAACTCGCGCTCGGTGGCGACGGCAGCTTCACGCAACACCACCACGGCAGCCACTTCTTCGCCCAGCTTGGCGTGCGGCATGCCAAAGCACACCACCTGGGCCACCGCGGCATGGTCCATCAGGACTTCGTCCACCTCGCGCGGGCTGATCTTCTCGCCACCGCGGTTGATGATCTCCTTCAGGCGGCCGGTCAGGCTGAGGTAGCCGTCCGCATCCATCGTGCCCTGGTCGCCGGTGCGGAACCAGCCGGCGGTGAAGGCTTCGGCATTGGCCTTGGCGTTGCCTTCGTAGCCGGCGGTGACATTGCCGCCGCGGATCACGATCTCGCCCACCGCACCGCGTGGCAGCAGGCTGCCGTCCTCGGCCATGATGGCCACCTCGGGGCCGGCGGGCAGCCCCACGCTGCCGGGCTTGCGCAGGGCCGGTGGCAAGGGATTGCTGGCCATCTGGTGCGTGGCTTCGGTCATGCCATAGGCCTCGATCAGCGGGGCTCCGAAGGCCGCTTCCAGTTCGCGGATCACCTGCGGTGGCATCGAACTGCTGCTGCTGCGGATGAAGCGCAGCGGGTGGCGGCCGATGATGTCCCGGTTCTTGCCGGCCCGCGCCACGATGGCCTGGTGCATGGTGGGCACGGCGGTGTACCAGGTGGGGCGGGCTTCGTCCATCCAGCCGAAGAACTTCAGCGCGTTGAAGCCCGGTGTGCAGAAGACCTGCGAACCCGCAGCCAGCGGTGCCAGCACGCCGGCGATCAGGCCGTGGATGTGGAACAGCGGCATGATGTTGAGCCCGATGTCGCTGGGGCCGAACTGCAGCGTGCGCGCGATGTTGGCGGCCGAGGTGCACAGGTTGCGCTGTGACAGCGGCACGATCTTGGGGCGCGAGGTGGTGCCCGACGTGTGCAGCACCATCGAGACGTCGTCCGGCTGGGCCGGACCGGCGTGGAGGGTCGGCGTGCCGCGTGCACCGTCGCGCGGCCGCAAGCTGAAGTCGCCCGCTGCTTCGCCCGGCCAGAGGTCGATCAGGCGCACCCCCAGCTTCTGCGCCACCGCGATGGCCGGCGAGTTGCTGTCGTGTTCCACCACCAGGGCCTTGGCGTTCAGGTCCGACAGGTAGAACTCGAACTCGTCGGCGCGGTAGGCGGGGTTCAGCGGCGCGGTGGCCACGCCGCAGGCCGCGCTGATGAAGCAGGTGGCCATCTCCGGCCCGTTGGCCAGCACGATGGCCAGCCGGTCGTTGCGGCCCACCCCCTGGGTGTTGAGCAGGCCCAGCGTGCGCTGCGTCAAGGCGCGCAGGCCGCCGTGGGTGAGGGCAGGGCGCCCGGGGGCGGCGATGGCCACCGCCGTGTCG
>DAORNK010000452.1:0-3362 GCA_035440985.1 Rubrivivax sp.
GGCCCTGGCCGGGCGCGCTGCCCGGACGCATCCCTTCGGGCAGCGGCAGGTTCATGCCCGGGCCCATCGGCGCGCGCATCGCCTGCCGGGCTTGCAGTTGCATGCCCAGGGTCTGCGCCGCCGCCGGCGCCAGGCGGTAGACATCGCTCATCACCGCCTGCACGCGGTCGAAGCGCCCGGCGTCGTGGTAGAACATCGCCAGGCCGGCGCGGAAGCTGGCCTCCTGCGGCGTCAGATTGACGGCCTGCAGCAGGTCCTGCTCGGCTCGCTGCCACTCGCCCATGGACGCCAGCAGCATCCCGCGCGAAGACCAGGCGCGCGCATCCTCGGGGGTCAGCTGCACCAGGCGGTTGAACAGCTGCAGCGATTCCTGCGGCCGGTTCATCTGGCCGTGCAGCTGAGCCAGCAAGCCCAGTGCCTCGACCGAGTCGGGGTTGTCCTGCAGCGCGCGCGCGGCCTGCTCCAGTGCGCGCGGCATATCGAACAATGCCATGTGAGCGCGCGCGCAGGCCAGTCGCACGAAGGTGTTGCCGGGGTCCAGCTCCAGGGCGCGCTCGAAGGCGAGCAAGGCCTCGCCGGGGCGCATCAAGGTGGCCAGCACCTGCGCGCGGTAGGCGTGCAGCCCAGCCACCTCGGGTGCCAGCCGGATGGCTTCGTCGACGGCTTTCAGCGCCGCGGTCGTGTGGCCGTTCTGCACCATCAGCCCGGCCCACATGGCATGCAGTTGCGCGTCGTCGCGGTGGGTCTGCAGGCATTGGCGCAGCTCTTGCGCGGCTTCGGCGGAGCGACCCTTCTTCAGGTACAGCGCGGCCAGGTTGGCGCGCAGGCCCTTGTCGCGCGGCGAGTGGGGCAGCAGCGCCTGCAACGCGGCCAGGGTGTCGTCGTCGCGCTGCAGCCGCGCGTAGAGCATGGCCAGGTTGTACAGCGCGGCGATGTTGCGCGGGTCGAGTTGCACGGACTGGCGCATCTCATCCAGCGCGCGCTGCATCTCGGCGTCGTTGCCGGTGTCTTCGGCGTGCTGCCCCAGGGCGCTGGCCAGCACATGGTGGCCCAGTGAATCCTGCGGGTGGCGCTGCACGTAGCTCTCGGCCACGCCCAGCGCATCGACCGGCCGACGCTGGGCCAGCGCGATATTGGCCTGCAGCAGTTCGGTGCGGTCGAGCTCGCCTTGCAGCACCTGCAAATCGGCGCCGACCACCTGGGTTGCGGCCTCGGTGCGCGGTGCCTGCACCAGGCCGTGCAGCATGGCCTTGAGCGAGCCGTAGGGGTCGAGCACGGTGGCCGGCAGCGGCAGCTCGGCGGTCTTGCCGCAGCGCGCGTGCAAGCGGCCGGCGAAGGCGTCGAAGTCATCGAAGCGGAACAGGTGGAAGCGCTCGGGAAAGTCCGCCGCCAGCGCGGCCACCATGCTAGACGGCACTTCTTCGCGCCACAGACCCCAGTAGATGCTGGGGCCGAGCTTGGCATCCACCGTCAGCGCGCTGCGCAGCGGCTGCATGATCGAGCGATCGCGCCCGCCGTAGCCCAGCACCAGCAGCCCATGCTCGCGCAGCACGCTGCGAAAGCGCGCGTCCATGTGCTGGCCCAGGTGCTGCAGCTCGTCGACGGTGTGCTTCTGGCTCAAGTAAAGATAGTCGCCATGCAGCTTGAAGACCTGCGGCCGGCTCGAATTGAGGCTCAGCGCCAGGACCTCGGAGTCGGCCGCGCAGACCACCGGCACCGTGCCGGTATACAGCGACAGCGCCTCGGCCAGCAGGTTGTCGAAATTGGTGGTCAGCGCAATGCGAAACCAACCGTGCGACATCAGGTTGGCCAGGTACAGATAGCCCCAGGCCGGGCGGCGGCCGTCGATCTTGCGCTCGATATAGGCCTGGCGCGAGGCCATGTCCGGATAGAGCCTGGCAAACAGCACCGAGTACTCGACCTCCTGGCCGTACCAGTCGGTCTGCGTTTCGCACCAGGCCTGCAGCGGCAGCGTCGAGCCCGATTCCTCGTGCGCCATGCGGCGCCACTCGGCAATCATCCTGCCGGCGGCCGGTACCTCGGAGCTGATGGATGCCCCCGCACCCAGGAACAAGGCAAACCGCGCCGGGTTCTCGCCGACGATGCGCAGCACCTGCTGCTCGGACAAGCTCGTGGCCATGCGTGCCTCCACCGGCCAGGGCGGCCGGCGCAGGTGATGCTCATGGGGCGGCGCGGGCTTGTCAACGCCCGGCGCCATGCGCTTGGTCAGCCGATGCGGCCCAGCAGCAGGTACTCCATCAACGCCTTCTGCGCGTGCATGCGGTTCTCGGCTTCGTCCCAGACCACGCTCTGCGGGCCGTCGATGACCTCGGCGGTGACCTCCTCGCCACGATGGGCCGGCAGGCAGTGCATGAACAGCGCATCGGGCTGGGCCACGGCCATCATCTCTTCATCCACGCACCAGTCGACGAAGGCCTTGCGGCGTTCCTCGTTCTCGGCTTCGTAGCCCATGCTTGTCCAGACATCGGTGGTCACCAGGTGCGCGCCTTCGCAGGCCTGCATCGGGTGGTTGAAGACCTTGTAGCAGTCGCGCTGGGTGACGCCGGCCACGGCAGCGTCGACTTCGTAGCCCGTGGGCGTGCTCACGTGCACCGTGAAGCCCAGGATCTCGGCCGCCTGCAGCCAGGTGTTGGCCATGTTGTTGCCGTCGCCCACCCAGGCCACGATCTTGCCCTGGATGCTGCCGCGGTGTTCGATGTAGGTGAAGATGTCCGCCAGGATCTGGCAGGGGTGGTACTCGTTGGTCAGCCCGTTGATCACCGGCACGCGCGAGTTCGCGGCAAAGCGCTCGATCATGTCCTGGTGGTAGGTGCGGATCATCACCAGGTCGCACATGCGGCTGATCACGCGGGCCGTGTCCTCGGCCGGCTCGGCGCGGCCGAGCTGGCTGTCGCCGGTGGTCAGGTTCACCACCGAGCCACCCATCTGGTACATGCCGGCCTCGAAGCTCACGCGCGTGCGCGTGCTGGCCTTCTCGAAGATCATCGCCAGCGTGCGGTCCACCAGCGGCTGGTAACGCTCGTAGTTCTTGAACCGCGTCTTGATGATGCGGGCGCGCTCGAAGAGGTAGCTGTATTCCTCGGCACGCAGGTCCTTGAATTGCAGGTAGTGTTTCATGAGTGAGTGGCCTGGTTTCATGCCGGGTCTCATTGCAGGGAGGTGGGTTCGGCCAGGAAGGCCTTGATCAGCGGGCACAGGATGGCCACGATCTGGGCGGCTTCATCGTGGCTGAGGATCAACGGCGGCACCAGGCGCACGACGCAGTCGGCCGTGACGCTGAGCAGCAACCCGGCCTCGGCCGCGCGGCCCAGCAGCACGCCGCAGGGGCGCGCCAGCTCGAT
>DAORNK010000453.1:0-3353 GCA_035440985.1 Rubrivivax sp.
GGCCTGCGGCAGGTGAAGGCCGCAGTGCGCGCAGGCCAGCATGACCTGCGGCGCCTGCGGGTCCCGTGCCGGGCCCGTCGAAGTCCTGCCGCTTGCCGGGGGAGGCGGCGGGCGGCGCCGGCCGAAGAGGATGAAGCCGGCGACGGCCAGGACGACAAGCAGCAGGAGGTATTTCATCGGCGACTCACGACTCCACGGACGGCGTTCATCGCGCCAGGCCGCGGCTGAGCAGGACTTCGAGCACGAAGCGCGATCCGACGTAGGCCAGCAGCAGCAGCACCGCTCCCGCGTAGAGCCACCGCGTGGCGTGGCGGCCGCGCCAGCCCCGCAGGTGCCGCCCGGCCAGCAAGGCGGCAAAAACCGCCCAGGCCAGCAGCGAAAACACGGCCTTGTGGTCACCCCACCGCCATTGCACGGTGTTCAGCACACCCAGCACGAGCGTGGCTGTCAGCGCCACGAAGCCGGCCTGCACGAAGCGGAAGGTCAGGCGTTCCAGCTGGAGTAGCGGCATGCCCATCGCGCGGCCGCCGCCGGCTGCCGCCAGGCCCCCACGGCGCAGGCGGCGTTCGGCGGCGTCCAGCATCAAGCCGTGCAGCACGGCCGCACCGAACAGCCCATAGGAACTGACGCCCAGCACGAAGTGCAGCGGCGCCAGCGCGGAAGAGATGGGCTTGACCTCGCCGGGGAACAACCCGGCGACACCGACGGCCAGCACGCCGGCGATGCCCAGCCACTGGCGCACCGCAGGCAGTGGCACGAGCCGGCTTTCCACGGTGTACACGCCCACGACCAGCCAGACGGTCATCGACAGCACGGGCCCGAAGCCCAGGCGCGCGCCCTGCACCGGCAGGCCGAAACCACCGATGTCGATGACCAGCAGCAAGGCGTGCAGGGCAAAGGCGCCCAGCAGGGCCGCCGCAGAAAACCGCCGCAGAGGGCCCGCCGGCACGGCAGCCAGCGCATACAGCACCACGGCCACAGCCACCAGCAGCCAGACGCCGTCCGTGCTGAGCGCTGGGGAGGCCGTCGATAGAATCATGGCGACAGTGTACTGATCGCAGGCGCGTGTCGAACGCCGCCTGCCCCACGATGGCCTCTGCCCTGAGTGACCGCCTGTCCAGGCTGGTGAAGACGATGCGCGGCCAGGCCCGCATCACCGAGAGCAACGTGCAGGAGATGCTGCGCGAGGTGCGCATGGCCCTGCTCGAGGCGGACGTGGCGCTGCCCGTGGTGCGTGACTTCGTCGCCCGCGTCAAGGAAAAGGCGCTGGGCACCGAGGTGGCCGGCTCTCTCAACCCGGGGCAGGCCCTGGTCGGCATCGTGCACAAGGAGCTTGGGGCCACGATGGGCGAGGGTGTCGCCGACATCAACCTGGCGGCGCAGCCACCGGCCGTGATCCTGATGGCGGGCCTGCAGGGCGCTGGCAAGACGACCACCACCGCCAAGCTCGCCAGGCACCTGATCACCAGGCGCAAGAAGAGGGTGCTCACGGTGTCGGCCGACGTCTACCGCCCGGCCGCCATCGAGCAGCTCAGGACCGTGACGGCGCAGGCCGGGGCCGAATGGTTCCCGTCGGCCCCGGACCAGAAGCCGCGCGACATCGCTCTGGCTGCGCTGGACCATGCGCGCCGACACTACTTCGACGTCCTGCTGGTGGACACGGCAGGCCGCCTGGGCATCGATGCGGCCCTGATGGCCGAGATCACCGAGCTGCATGCCGCGCTCAACCCGGTGGAGACGCTGTTCATCGTCGATGCGATGCAGGGTCAGGACGCGGTCAACACCGCCAAGGCCTTCAAGGACGCCCTGCCTTTGACCGGCGTGGTGCTGACCAAGCTGGACGGCGACTCGCGCGGTGGCGCCGCGCTCTCGGTGCGCCAGATCACGGGGGCGCCGATCAAGTTTGCCGGTGTGTCCGAGAAGATCGACGGGCTGGAAGTCTTCGACGCCGAACGCCACGCGGGCCGCGTGCTGGGCATGGGCGACATCGTTGCGCTGGTCGAGGAAGTGCAGAAAGGCGTGGACCTGCAGGCCGCGCAGAAGCTGGCGGAGAAGGTCAAGGCCGGCGGCTTCGACCTCAATGACTTCCTTTCGCAGATCAGCCAGATGAAGAAGATGGGCGGGTTGGCGGGCCTGATGGACAAGCTGCCCAGCCAGCTCACCGCCAAGGCCGCCGGCGCCGACATGGACAAGGCCGAGCGCGACGTCAAACGCATGGAAGGCATCATCTGCAGCATGACGGCGCTGGAGCGGCGCAAGCCCGAGCTCATCAAGGCCAGCCGCAAGCGCCGCATCGCCGCAGGCGCCGGCGTGCATGTGCAGGAAGTGAACCGGCTGCTCAACCAGTTCGACCAGATGCAGGGCATGATGAAGAAGATGAAGGGCGGCGGCCTGATGAAGCTGATGAAGCGCATGGGTGGAATGGGCGGCATGGGCGGTGGCGGCTTCCCCGGCATGCCACGCTGAAAGCGGCGGCATGTGTGCTGCAGGTCGCACTTGAGCCTGCGTCGCGAACATCTGGATACCGCCGGATACGCTTTTTGTGCCGGATGGCTTGATTCGGCCGCGCTGGCAGCCGATGCTGCAATTCGGGCCGCTTGAATCCTGCAGCCATGGAACTTTCCTCCTTCATCGCATCCTTTGCCCTGCCCGCGACCTTGCTGCTCCTGCTGGCACTGGTGCTGTTGCGTCTGCGCCAGCGTGTGCAGCAGCGCCGTGCGCGCCAGCAGGAGGTCGTGGACACCCTCACGGGCTGGCCACCGGAGTCGGTACGCGTGCTGTCCATCACGGAACGCCAGGCCTACGACCTGCTGCGCCGGGCCATGCCGGGCTTCCTGGTGATGGCCCAGGTGCCCCTGGCGCGCTTCATCCGCGTGCCTGCCCGGCGCTCCTACACCGAGTGGCTGCAGCGTGTGGGCTCGCTCAGCGCCGACCTGATGTTGTGTGACTCCGGTTCCCGGGTGCTGGCCGTGATCGACATCCGCAACGCGCAGGAGAGCGAGCGCAGTCGGCGCCGGCACGAACGCATGGCGCGGGTGCTCCGGGCTGCGCGGATCCCGGTCTACGAGTGGCGCGAAGGCCACCTGCCCACCGCCGCCGAGGCGCGTGGCGCCTTTGCGCCCCTGCTCGGGCCTGCGGCGTCGGGCATCAAGCCCACGGTCTCGCGGCCGATGCCGCTGATGCCGCTGCCGGAGATGATGGAACTGCTCTCCGAAGGGGACCGCGCTGCCTTCGAAGCGCAGAACGACGCCGCGCACGAACCGGTGCCTTCAGCCTTCATGGACGACCTGGAAGCGACCGCAGCGGCGCACTGAAGAAGCCGCGATCGGCCGGCGCCGGTCGCCCCCAGCCAA
>DAORNK010000454.1:0-381 GCA_035440985.1 Rubrivivax sp.
CGCAGGTGGTGGAAGCCAACCTGTCCTGCCCGAACGTCGTCTCGGCCGAAGGCGACCTGTACCTGGACGCCGCGCTGTCCGGCCGCATCGCGCAGGCGCTGCGCCAGGGCGCCGGCACATTGCCGGTGCTGCTGAAGATCGGCCACGTACCCGATGAAACCCGCCTGGCCGCGCTGCTACGGGCGGTGGCGGGGCAGGCCAGCGGCCTCGTCGTGGTCAATGGCCTGTCACGACCGGTGCTGGACAGCGCCGGCGCGGCCGCCTTCGGCGCCGGTCGTCGGCAGGCCGGGATCCTGGGCCGCGGCATCCATGCCATCAGCGTGCAAGAGGTGGCACGCGCCAGTGTTTTGATCCGGCGCGACCGGCTGGACCTGCAGGTGG
>DAORNK010000454.1:394-3345 GCA_035440985.1 Rubrivivax sp.
GCGTGGCCTGTGCCGAGGACGCCGCCCGCTACTTCGAGGCCGGTGCCTGCGCCGTGCTGATGGGCTCGGCACCGATGTTCGACCCGGCGCTGGCAGCCCGCATGAAGGCGCTTCACCCCGAGTGGTGAGGACGCGCCTTCCTTCTCAATGGTTCTCAGGAGCACCCAGACGATGGCCACCCGCAGACTCGGCATCATCATGAACGGCGTGACCGGCCGGATGGGCATGAACCAGCACCTTATCCGGTCCATCAAGGCCATCCGTGACCAGGGCGGCGTGACGCTGGCCAACGGTGACCGCGTGATGCCCGACCCCATCCTGATCGGTCGCAACGCGGAGAAGATCGCCGCACTGGCCAAGGCCCACGGCGTCGAACGCTGGGGCACCGACGTGACCCGGGCACTGGCCAATCCCGATGACACCGTGTTCTTCGATGCCGCCACCACGCAGATGCGCCCCACGCTGCTGAGCCAGGCCATCCGCGCCGGCAAGCACGTCTACTGCGAAAAGCCGGTGGCCACCAACCTGGCCGAGGCGATGGACCTCTACCGGCTGGCGCAAACCCAGGGCATCAAGCACGGCGTGGTGCAGGACAAGCTCTTCCTGCCCGGCCTGATGAAGCTGAAGATGCTGATCGACGCAGGCTTCTTCGGCCGCATCCTGTCGGTGCGCGGCGAATTCGGCTACTGGGTCTTCGAAGGCGACCTGCAGCCCACGCAGCGGCCTTCGTGGAACTACCGCGCGGAGGACGGCGGCGGCATCATCCTGGACATGCTGTGCCACTGGCGCTATGTGCTGGACAACCTGTTCGGCCAGGTCCGATCGGTCTCCTGCCTGGGCACCACGCACATCCCCCAGCGCTTCGACGAACAGGGTCGGGCCTACACGGCCACGGCCGACGATGCCGCCTTCTCGACCTTCGAGCTGCAAGGGCCTGCGGGCGAGACCGTGATCGCGCAGATCAACAGCTCGTGGGTGACGCGCGTGCGGCGCGACGACCTCGTCACGTTCCATGTCGACGGCACCCACGGCTCGGCCGTGGCCGGTCTGCACGACTGCCGCACGCAGGCACGGGTGAACACGCCCAAACCGGTGTGGAACCCCGACGTCAGGCAGGCGCTGAACTTCTTCGAGCACTGGCAGGCCGTGCCCGAATACACCAGCTTCGACAACGGCTTCAAGACGCAGTGGGAAGCCTTCATCCGCCACGTCGTGGACGATGCGCCTTTCCGCTGGAACCTGCTGGAAGGCGCCAAGGGCGTGCAGTTGGTCGAATGCGCGCTGCAGAGCTGGAAAGAGCGCCGCTGGGTCGACGTGCCGGCACTCGTGGGCTGACGAGCCTTCCCTGATGCGCGACTTCGGCAACGATCACGGCTGGCTGTCGATCAACACCGCCACCGTGCGCCAGCAGTGGCGGCTGGACCGCATCATCGACGAATGTGCGCGGCGCGGCATCCGCACCATCGCACCCTGGCGCGACCAAGTGGCCGCCGTCGGGCTGGAGTCCGTCGCGCGCCAGCTGCGCGACACCGGCACCGGGCTGTCCGGCTATTGCCGGGGCGGCTTCTTTCCCGCCGCCGATGCCGCGGGACTGGCGGCGGCGCTGGACGACAACCGCCGCGCGGTCGACGAAGCCTGCATGCTCGGCGCGCCCTGTCTGGTGCTGGTGGTGGGCTCGCTGCCCGGCGCACTGCAGGGCCGCCCGGCCTACCGCGACATCGCCCGGGCACGGCGCGAAGTGGCCGACGGCATGGCCGCCACGCTGGACTACGCCCGTCGGGTCGGGATGCCACTGGCGATCGAGCCGCTGCACCCCATGCAGGCCGCCGAACGCGCCTGCATCAATACGCTGGAGCAGGCGCTGGACCTGTGCGATGCGCTGGATCCGGCGCGCAGCGGCGCATTGGGCGTGGCGGTGGACCTGTACCACGTCTGGTGGGACCCCAAGCTGCAGCAGCAGATCGCGCGTGCCGGCCGCGAGCGGCTGCTGGCCTACCACGTCTGCGACTGGCTCACGCCCACCCGCGATCTGCTGAACGACCGCGGCATGATGGGCGACGGCGTGATCGAACTGCGCCGGATCCGCGGCTGGATGGAGGCTGCCGGTTACGCCCGCCACGCGGAGGTGGAGATCTTCTCGGACCATTGGTGGGCCCAGCCGGGCGAGTTGGTGCTGGACACCTGCATCGCGCGGCACTGCAGCGTGGTGTAGGCCCCGCGAGCGCAGGGTCCGGGGACGTTCGGCCTGGCGCCTACTGCTCGACGTGCCGGTTGCCGTTGGCCTTGAAGCGGGCGATGGCACCCTTCAGGTCATCGAGTTCTTCGCAGCGGCCGCCACAGGCCTTGCTCAGCGCGGCGGCGCGCTGTTCGGCCAGGTTCAGATCGCCCTGCATCAGGGCCAGTTCGCCAGCGTACTCCAGCGCACCGCGATGGTTGACGTCGATGCGCAATGCCGCCTCGTAGTAGCCGGCGGCTGCCACCAGGTCGGGCGTGCGCGCCTTGCGGTGGCTGTAGCCCATCAGGTTGTTCCAGTCGGCGTTCCGCGTCGCATTGACACGCCGCAGTTCGTCGATGGCGGCGGCCCACTTCTTCTCGGCGATGAGCTTGCGGGCTTCACCCAGCGGGTCGGTGTTCGCGGCCTGTCGCGGGGCGGCGGCCGGGGGGTCGTCGGCGGCTTGCCCGGGCGTAACAAGACACAGGGTCGCGGCGGCGGTCAGCAACGCGGCAAGTGCGGCATGGGCAAGGACAGGCATGATCAGTGGCTCCTTGGCTGTGAGGTCGCAGCAGCGACCGGATACACCCCGGACGGGCGAGGGCCGGCGCGGCCCCGCCGGCCAGCGTCGCCGGATCAACGGGGGCCCGGCTCGACCGCGCCACCCTGCGCGCCGCGTGCGGGGACCGTCTCGCCGGCTACAAGATGCCCAAGCAGGTCGCCTGGGTCGAGCGGATCC
>DAORNK010000455.1:0-3344 GCA_035440985.1 Rubrivivax sp.
GAAGGTGCCGCCCGCCTGGCCAGCGCCCGGGCGCTGGCCAACGCGGCGCAGGTGGCGCCGCCGGCCATGGACGAAGGGCCGAAGAGCTTCGGGCTCAGCGAGCAGGTGCTGCAGACCCTGTGGTCGCTGTGTCCCCAAGCCGGCCAGAACGCCTACCTGCGCCTGATCTGCACGGCATCGCTGAAGCCCGAACCGCAGGTGTTCCAGATTGGCAGCCACTCGGGCGTGGTGGTGCATGCGGGCGAGAACTGGGTCGCGTCCAACATCTCGTCGGCCATGCGCAGGCGCCTGACGGCCCACCCGCTGATGCTGCAGATCGTCGAGACGCGGACGCTGCAGGATGCGGAGGCCCACGCCACCGCCGCGCGGTTCTTCGGCCGGCGGCAGGATGGGCGCCGGCCGCTGGACACCTTCCTCTGGGGCCTGGTCTACAGCACCTTCGTGGCTGCACCGCCACCGGTCCGCGGTGACCTGCGCTTTCGGCTGGAGCGGTTTCCCAACTTCACGCGCATGGCCCCCCAGCCCGACCTGTTCATCCAGCTCGCGCTGCTCAGCCTGCGCGCCCCGCAATCGATCAACGGCCTGGTGCGCAGCTTCTCGCGGCACGACCCGCGCCTGGTGACGCTGTTCGTGCTGTGTGCGGTGCTCTCGGGCACGGCCCGTGTGTGGGAGGGCTCCAGCGAGGCCACCGACGGCAAGGTCGCCACCCCCGCGCCGCCGCCAAGGCGCAACCTGCCGGGGGTCCAGTTCTTCCGCTCATTGCTCGAGAAGCTGTTCTGAAGCCGCGCCATGGCCAGGACCTACAAGATCATCATCGTCGGCCCCGTGGGCGCGGGCAAGACAGAAGCCGTCAAGGTGCTGTCCGACATCGAGCCCCTGTCCACCGAGGCCAAGGCCTCCGACGGCGTGCGCCAGGTCAAGGCCGAGACCACGGTGGCCATGGACTATGGCGTGATGAACCTGCCCGGCGGGGACCGCGTGCGCCTGTACGGCACGCCGGGCCAGGAGCGCTTCGACTTCATGTGGGAGATCCTGAGCGAGAACGCGCTGGGCGTCGTGCTCCTGATCGATGGCAGCGCGCCCGACCCCTTGGGCGATCTGCGTGCGTATGTGGCCGCCTTCCGCCGGATCATCGATCAGACCACGCTGGTGGTGGGCATCACCCACACCAGCTGGGGTGACCGCCAGATGCGCCCTGCGGTGGCTGGCGAACTGGCCCGCCTGGGCTTGCCGGCCACCGTGCTGAACGTCGACGCGCGGGTGCGCAGCGAACTGGTGACCCTGATCAAGACGATGATCTACAGCCTGGATCCCCTGCATGAGGCGAGCTGAAACACCGGCCGCAGCGCCGCCAGGCAACTGGCTGGCCTTGACACCCACCGGCGCGCTGCTGGCCTTCGGCCAGGCGCAGCCCAGCCTGGACCAGGCCTGTCTGCAGGGCATCCTGGCTGCACCGAGCCTGCCGCGGGTGAAGGACTGGATCGCACAGGGGCCCGAGCAATCCGGCCTGTACGGTGTGGCGCTGGCCAATGGCTGGGTCCATGAGGTGCGGCGTGAACTGCAGGCGCCGGACGTCAAGCTCGACAGCTTCCTGCCGCACATCATCGGCGGCCTGTCCGGGGAACGGCGCGCAGCGCTGGCCAGCGGCGGTGGCTTCTGCGTCGGCCAGACCGGCTACCGCCGCGAGGAGGCCGAGGCCCTGTGCGTGGCAGCGGCGGACTTCTCCGAGTTCGCCCGTCGCCAGCGGGCGCGCGGCTGGACCGGCGCGAGCGCCCTGGTTTCCTTTCACCAGGACCCGGCGATGATCCTGCCCAGCGTGTCTTTCGTGCCTTTCTGGGTGGACGGTGTGGACTACTGCCTGGTGCTGGGCGGCGAACCGCTGATCAACAACCCGGCTTTCGTGGAACTGCTCTGGGGCATCAAGAGCGCGGGCACGCGATTCAGCGCGCGGGCGGTTCGATAGACACCAGAAGGCGGCACCCCGCGTTTGCCTGCTCTTGATGAGCAACGGCGCGGCCCCTAGACTGGGCCGCAGCATGCAAGCCGAGCAAAACGAACTCATCACGCGCATCGGCCCGGGCACCGCCTGCGGCGACCTGATGCGACGCTACTGGCAGCCGCTGGCCCTGCTCGACGAGTTCGCGCCGCGCTTCGATCCGCGCATGGCCGAGCGCCCGCTGAAGGCGGTGCGCCTGCTGGGGCAGGATCTGGTGCTGTGGCGCGACACCGCGGGCCGCTTCAGCCTGCTGGACCGCGACTGCCCGCACCGCGGCGCCGACCTGGCCTTTGCCCGCCACGAGGGCGACGGGGTGCGCTGCCCGTTTCATGGCTGGAAGTTCGACGCCCAGGGCCGTTGCACCGACACGCCGGCCGAACCGGCAGGCTCCACGCTGTGCCAGCGCGTGCGTCAGCGTGCCTACCCGCTGCAGGTGGCGGCCGGGGTCGTCTTTGCCTACCTCGGGCCGGAAGCGGATCCGCCGCCGGCGCTGCCGGCGCTGGATTGTTTTCGTGCGCCGGCCAGCCACAGCTTTGCCTTCAAGGGCCTTTGGTCGTGCAACTGGCTGCAGGCCTACGAAGTGGGCATGGATCCGGCGCATGCGTCCTTCCTGCACCGCTTCCTGTTCGATGATCCATTCGAAGGCGCCTATGGCCGGCAGTTCCGCGGTGCCAGTGCCGGCGAGGTGCAGGGCCAGCGCTGGCCGATGACACGCGTGCTGCGCGAGTTCTGCAGCCCCGAGATCCAGCACCAGGAACTGGCCCCCGGCCTGACGCGCATCATCGCGCTGCGCGTCATCGACGAAGGGCTGACGCATGTGCGCGTGACGAATGCCCTCTTCCCGCACACCTTCGTGATCCCGCTGTCCGAGACGGTGACCATCACGCAGATGCACGTGCCGGTGGACGACACGCACACCTACTGGTACAGCTTCTTCACCAGCTTCGCCGAGCCGCTTGACCGCGAGACCATGCGCCAGCAGCGGCTGGCCACCGTGACGCTGCCCGACTACGTGCCGCGCAAGGGACGGCACAACGACTGGGGCTACAGTGCCGAAGAGCAACGCAGCCGCACCTTCCTGGGCATGGGCGAGGACGACATCAACGTGCACGACCAGTGGGCCGTCGAGAGCATGGGCGCCATCCAGGACCGCACGCGCGAACACCTGGGCACCAGCGACAAGGTCATCATGGCCAACCGCCGCACGTTGCTCAAGGCCATCGAGACCGTGCGCGCCGGCGGCACACCGCCGATGGTGCTGGCGGCCGATGCCGCGGCGGCCATCGCCGGCCCGCCCACCATCGACTGCATCGCGCCGGCCGCGACCTGGCAGGCGCATTGGCAGGCC
>DAORNK010000456.1:0-3339 GCA_035440985.1 Rubrivivax sp.
GGGCGGCGGCCGAAGAAGCACCAGCCGACGCCGAGTGGGCCGCCGCCAAGGCATCGCGCATGCGCTACGGGGTGCAGTGGGTGCTGCCGCAGGCGGGGGTGCATTGGCAGCGCGTGATGGATGCGGGCTTGGGTTTGCCGACGGTGGCGGTGGTCAGCTGAGATTCGTCCGCCTCGCGAGCCCCTTGATGCGTCAAGGCGCGCGAGATGGGCTGAAAACTCAGCGGCAGCGTGCAGCCATAGGTCGATGACGACCGACATGAAGTGGCAGAGACTCTTCTGCCGCCAGCCCTGCGAGCGCCACCGCCGCTCCTGATCGGCGAGTTGCCCAGTTGCAGACCGTGGCGAGACTCCGCCCAGCGATAGGGGGTCGAGGCCCGACGATTTGACGCGACAGTGGTCCAGACGCTGTCGCCGGATGCCCGCGCGATCACTTGCGCGGCGTCACGGCCCAGCTGGCATCCACCTGGGCGTTGCGGCGATCGGTGGTCTCGCTGGCCGGCAGCCAGGCGCGTACGTACTGCACGTTCACGCCTGTGGGCGCGACGCGGACGCGCAGATGCCCTGAACTGCTGAGGATCGTCCCCGACAGGTAGTGGTAGTCGCGCGCCAGGGTCGGCCCGCTGCTGGAGTTGACTGCACTGGGCTGCGGCACTTCCTGGTAGACGATGCCGTCCAGGTCTTGCTTGGCGTACAGGTGGTCGTGGCCATGGAAGACCGCCGTGACGCCGTGCTTGACCAGCAGCGCATGGATGGGTAAGGCCCAGCCCGGGCGCCTGGCCGCAAAGCCGGCACTGCCGTCGGTGTTCTGGCCGCCCCACTCGTAGAAGGGTGCGGCCTCGATGCCGCCGCGCATCTGACCGTCAAGGCCGCCCACCAGGTTGTGCACGAACACGAACTTGTACAGGCTGGTGCTGCCCGCCAGCGTGCTGGCCAGCCAGCGGTACTGGGCCTCGCCCAGCGTGATGTTCCAGCCGTCGCGGCTGGCCTGGTGGGCACTGTTCCAGTAGGGGTCGAGCACGATGAAGAGCGCATCCCCCCAATGCCAGGCATACCAGGCGGCGCGCTCACCCACGAAGGGTGCGGCGAAGCTGTCGCCGCTGTAGAACGGGCCCGGCAGCGGGTTCAGGAAATAGCGCTTGCGCGCCGCCGTGGCCCAGACGGCCAGGTTCTGGGCCGAGCCATCGGTGATCCAGCCCAGTTCACCATCGTGGTTGCCGTTCACCAGGAACAGCGGCACCGAGTGCGTGGCAATGCCGAAGTTGGCACGCTCGTAGGCGTAGCGCGCGTTCACCGTGGCTGCATCGGGCGCCGTGCGCACCACCGCCGAGAGCGGCTCGGCGTGCTTTTCGGTCATGAAGGTGTCGCCCATGTCGATGTGGAAGTCGGCCGCATCGGCCGCCACATTGGCCAGCGTGCGCCGGTACAGGGCCAGATCGGAGTTCTCGTCCAGGTGCGAATCGGCCTGGATTGTGAACGTGAAGGCGGCCCCGGAAGGCCGCGCTGTGTGGAAGCGGTATTCAGTCGACAGGGCCGCTGCGCTGGCGCCCTGGGCCTGGAACTCCACCCGGTAGTAGTAGGCGGTGTCGGCGGCCAGGCCGCCGAGCGTGAAGGCCAGCGGTTCACCCGCGTTCAGCTTGGCCGTGGCTGTCTTGCGGTCATAGGTGCCCGGCGCGGTGCCGTAGGCGATGGTGACGCTGCCTGGCTGGTCGGCCGACAGCAGGCTCAGCGCGATGGCGTTGGCCGTGGGTGCGCCCAGCAGCAGGTTGCCATTGAACGCTGGGCCAGGCGAAGGGGCGGGCGAAGGTGACGAGGGTTCCGATGGCGTCGGCGCCTGCGCGGTATTGCCGCTGCCGCCACCGCCGCCGCAGGCCACCAGCGCGAAGCCACCGCACAGCGCCAGCAAGAGCATCGCTGCACGCAAGGGAATGAGGCGGGGAGTCTTCATGACAGGGTGTAGCTGTAGGCAATGTCGCCGCTGGTCTTGCCCGGCCCTTCGTCCTTGGGCAGCCAGGTTCGGATGTACGAGACTGTGACGCCGCCTGGCCCCACGCTCACGTGCGTGTAGCCGGTGCTGGGCCACTTCTGGCCACTCAGGTAGGCCGACTCGTAGTTGAGCGCGTAGTTGGGGTCGGCGGGCTGCGAAAGGGTCTGGTAGGTCACGCCGTCGAGTTGCTGCCGCACCCAGATGTGGTCATGCCCCTGGAAGAAGATGGTGACCTTGTTGGCCACCATCAGCGCGTGGATGGGAAGCGCCCACCCGGGGCGCTGGGCGGCGAACTCGTTCACGCCCTTGGCATTCAGGCCACCCCACTCCCAGCGCCCTGCCAGCTCGATGCCACCGCGGCCCGTGCCCATCACGTGGTGCGCAAAGACGAACTTGTAGCGGGCGCGGCTGCCCTCCAGCGTGCGCTTGAGCCACTGGTATTGCGCGTCGCCGTGCGTGACGTCCCAACCGCTGGCCGGCGTCTTGGTGGATCGGCCGAAGGTGTTGTCCACCGCCACCGGCGAAGCCCAGTAGGGATCGATCACGACAAACAGCGCGTCGCCCCAAGTCCATGCGTAGTAGTTGCGCAGGAGCCCGATGTGCGGCACCCGTTCCGGGTTGCCGCTGTAGAAGCTGTCGGGCGCAGGCTCCGCGTAGTAGCTGTTGCGTGCGTTCTGGGCCCAGACGGCGAGGTTGTCGGGCATGCCGTCCAGCAGGTAGCGCGCGGCCTGCTCGTGGTTGCCATTGACCAGGAACAGCGGCGCCGTCCTGCCGATCAGGCCCAGATAGGGGCGCTGAAGGGCGTAGCGCTGCACGACCTGGCTGGCATTGAGGGTTGCCGGGTCCAGCGTGTCCACGCTGAAGTCGTCGCCCATCGCCACGTAGAAATCGGGCTGCGCATCGGCCGCCAGCAGCAGGGTGCGTTGGTAGAGCTGCTCGTCAAATTGCGAGTTCACGCGCTCGGGGTGCGAATCACCCTGGATGGCAAAGCTGAAACTGCTGCCCGGTGCCCTGGCGGTGTGGAAGCGGTACTCCGGCGTGGCGCCCGAGCCCACGCCATCGGCGCTGCGAAACTGCAGCCGGTACACGTAGGCGGTGTCGGGCTGCAACCCTTCGATGCCGATTTCAACCGGCTGGCCCGCCGCCAGCGGCGTGGAGTCGGTCTGCCGCTCGTAGACCCCGGACTGGCTGCCCACCATGAGCCAGACCTGCCCGGCCTGCGCAGGTGCGTAGACATTGGCGCGGATGGATCGATCGGTGGGGCAGCCCAGCACCACGCTGCCGGCAAAGGCGCCCAGTTCGGGCTCGGCCGGCGCGACAGGCGCGGCAGGCGAACTCGCCGGCGGCGAGGGG
>DAORNK010000457.1:0-3301 GCA_035440985.1 Rubrivivax sp.
GGATCCGCTTCCAGCGCGTCGAGCCGGGCCTGCGCCTGGGCCGGCCGGCCCAGCAGCGCAAGCAGGTTGGCATCGTTGCCGCGGGCCGCGTCGCGGCACACCGGCCCGGCTGCATCGGCCGCCGTGACGATCTCGTGCACCTGGATCGCCCGCTCGGCGGCCTGGCTGCGCTCGTGGCCCGCCAGCAAGGGGACGACCTGGGCCAGCGCATGGCCCAGGTTGACCAGCACCACATAGGCGACCCATGGCAGTTCGCGCCTGGACTCGGCAACGCTCCACGCGCCTTCCAGGATCCGGGCCGACACGCCCGGCGCGCCGAAGTGCGTGAACAGGCTGCCCAGCGAGGCCGCGGCCGAGAGGTGGTCTTCGATCTGCACGCTGGGGTCCTGCGCCGCCACCAGCGCATCCACCGCGTGGTCCAGCGCGCACGACACGTTTTCCAGCTCGAGCGCTGTTGCGGCCGCCAGCGCGGAGGCCCTGGCCACCCAGCGCACCAGGCCGGCATCGTTGGCACTGTCCAGGGCCGCCCTGAGGTCGGCGTACTTGGCCTGGGTGGCACCACCGTCGCCCAGCGCCGCCGCGCGCAGTTGCAGCACCATCACCCGCAGTTCGGTGGTCAGCGGTTGATTCAGCAGATCGGTGGCCGCCGCGATGGCCGCGTCCGCATCGCCCTGGCGGCGCGCTGCACGCGCTTGCGCCAGGCAGGCCTGCCAGGCTTCGACCGAGGCTGCCGGTGGCGGTTCGACGCCGATCGGCGCCGAGGACATCGATGCGCCGAGGTCGATCGGATCTCTGTCCATCCGATGGATGTCGGACGAACGCGGGCTGGACTTGAGGAAGGGCATCTCAGGGCCCTGGGTCGCGCGACAAGTCCGCGCAGGCTTTCCGGTTGCCGCCCGGCTCAGGTACTTGAACGGCCGCGGGGCGCCACGGTAGTTGTTCGGGCACGTCCGACGATGCGGTGCGAGTCCCATCAGTGCACCGTAGCGGCGCTGGTTGGCTGGAGTTCCCGGTCAGTCGAATTTCAGCAAGGCATCGTGGCGCCCGGTAGCCAGTTCGGCATCGATCGCGGCGGCCAGCTTGCGAAGCGCCCCCGTGCACGAATCGCCTGGCCTGTCGGCCTTGGGCCAGATCGAGGTCATATGACCGTCTGCGTCCACCCCGGCGTATGCAGCTGTGCGAAGAATGCAACCATCGACTTCGAGGACCCCATCGCCCGGTGTGCTGTCGGCAGCGACGACTTCGCGCCCCCCCGGTACCTTGCCGGCCACCTTGCGCACCACCGACAGGAACGCCGTGTCGATGCGGCGCACATCCAACTGCCAGGCGCCGGGGCGCGTTTCCCACAGATGCGCACGCCAGGGCCATGGTGTGAAGCTGGACCGGGGCCGCAAGGCCTCCGCGCCATCCTGGGAGCGGGCCCATTCGAAGTGGTGATGCACCCAGTGGGCGTCGACCTCGTCGGCCGCGCCGAAGCGGAAGCGGCGGCGGTCCATGCGCAACACCGACGCCACGCCACTGCCGATGTCCACGACCATCAGCCCGTGCTGGGCCGGCTGGCCGGGACGGCTGTAGTCGGGCCCCGAGGCCAGCAGCACGTACTTCGTCTGGCCGGGCGAGAAGGCGCGCACGCTGTCACCCTCGCGGTCGGGTTCGGTCATCGGCTTGCCCGGGGCCACCGGCACCCAGGGCCGCACCGGATGCACCCGGAGCGTGGCGACGTTCAACACCGCCTCGGCCCCCAGCCGCAACCAGCGCCCCCCGCCCAGGGTAGTGGCGGCCTCCAGATCGGGCAACTGCTCGATTCCGAAGGTCTGCGGGGCGGTGGGCTGGCCCGCGCGCGCATCGAGCCATTGCAACTCGGCCAGCGACGAACTGCGGCTGACTATGGGCGTGACCTGCAACTGCCCGGCGGCGTCTTCGCTCGCCAGGGTGAAGCCGGCGGTCACCAGAAGCAGCGCCGGCCGGGGTGCATCCGTCAGGCGCAGGACGCGCCAGAAGCGATCGCCACCCGACGGCGTGGCCACGGGCTTGCCACGCCAGCGCAACTTGAAGTCGGCCACGTCACGTGTGGCGAACGGGTTGCCACCCTGGTTGGGGAAGGTGCCACGCGAGATGCTGCGCGCCGATACCGTGATCTCGAACGGGCCATGCACCAGCGTGGCTTCGGGCTGCTTGCGGACCTGCGCCCAGCCGCTGCTGCACAGTGCCAGCAGGCTGGCCAGGCCGACGACGATCAGGACGGTGCGCGTGGTCATGCGGGGAGTCTTGGGCGTGCCGAGCACGTCAGCTGGTTGCTGACACGCTGGCCACATGTGTCTGCACCGGGCCGTGCGCCTTGCCTCGATCACCCCAAAAGTGCCGGAGATATCACGCGTCGATATTCGCCGCCCGCAACGCATTCGTCTCGATGAAGTCTCGCCTTGGCTCCACCTCGTCCCCCATCAGCATCGTGAACACCCGGTCCGCCTCGATCGCATCGTCGATCTGCACCTTCAGCAGCCGGCGCACGGCCGGGTCCATCGTGGTTTCCCACAGCTGTTCGGGGTTCATCTCACCCAGGCCCTTGTAGCGCTGGCGGCCGACGGCGCTTTCGGCCTGCTGCATCAGCCAGGCCATCGCGGCGCGGAAGTCGGACACCTTCTGCTCCTTCATCTTCTCGCCCTCGCCGCGGCGCACGACGGCTTCCGCACCCAGCAGGCCCAGGAAGGAAGCGCCGGCGCCGGCCAGCGTGGCGTAGTCGGCGCCGTGCAGGAAGTCCTGGCTGATGACGCTGCTCTTGATGTTGCCGTGGTGGCGGCGGCTGATGCGCAGCAGGTGCTTGTCGCTGCGGGCGTCGAATTCGGCGCTCACTTCGGCATCCACCAGGGACGCCTGCAACGCCTGCGCGCTGGATTCGGCAGCGGCCAGGGTGTCCAGGTTCAGCGTCAGGCCCCCGCCGATGGCGCGCAGCGCTTCCTGGTCCATCCAGTTGCTCAGGCGCTCAATCACCGCATTGGCCATCAGGTAGCTGCGCGCCAGGGCTTCCAGCGCCTCGCCCTGCAGCGTCGTGCGGCCGCCGGGCGTGATGCCGTCGGGCAGCACGGCGGCGCCGTCCAGCGCCACCTTCAGCAGGAAGGCGTCCAGCGCCAGGCCGTCCTTGAGGTATTCCTCGTGCTTGCCGAGCTTGACCTTGTACAGCGGCGGTTGCGCGATGTAGATGTGGCCGTTTTCCACCAGCGCCGGCATCTGGCGGTAGAAGAAGGTCAGCAGCAGGGTGCGGATGTGGGCGCCGTCGACGTCGGCGTCGGTCATGATGATG
>DAORNK010000458.1:0-3282 GCA_035440985.1 Rubrivivax sp.
CTGCTGGCCTGCCTGCCGGCGGTGCTGCTGTTCTGGCGCGCGGCTGCGAGCATCGGCCGCGACATCGACCGGGCTGCAGGTGACTGAGTCGACGCGCAGCCCCGCCTGCCGGCTGCCGCCGCTGCCGGCAGGCCGCGCCTACCGCTTCCACGCCATGGTCAAGCCGGCCGGGGCACTGTGCAACCTGGACTGCCCCTACTGCTTCTACCTGCACAAGACCGAGTTGCTGGAGCACGAACGCAACGCCCGCATGTCAGACGCCGTGCTCGAGCAGCACGTCCGCCAGTACCTGCAGGCCAACACCGGCGACGAGGTCGTCTTCTCCTGGCAGGGCGGCGAGCCCACCGTCATGGGCCTGCCCTTCTTCGAGCGCGTGGTGCAGTTGCAGCAGCGCTGGCGCAAGCCCGGCCAGCGCATCGAGAACGACCTGCAGACCAACGGTGTCCTGCTCGACGAAGCCTGGGTCGCCTTCCTGAAGGCGCAGGGCTTCATGGTCGGCCTGTCCATCGACGGGCCGGCCGAACTGCACGACCGCTACCGCCCCACCAAGGGCGGCGGACCGACACACGCCAAGGTGATGCACGCCGCCACGCTGTTGCGCGAGGCCGAGGTGCCATTCGCCGCGCTGTGCGTGGTCAACCGCGACGTGGCGCACAGGCCGCTGGAGGTGTATCGCTTCCTCGTCGACCAGGTCGGCGCCTGGCGCATCCAGTTCACGCCCTGCGTCGAGTCGCGCCAGTTCAAGCAGGGCGCCCCGGCGCTGACACCGGCGGCGCAGATGCCGGTGGTGGGCAGCGAACGCACGCGGCCCGGGCATGCGCTTGCCGTCGTCACCGACTGGTCGGTCGACGCGCGCGAGTACGGCCGCTTCCTGTGCACCGTCTGGGACGAATGGCTGGCGCGCGACTTCGGCCGCATCCACGTCAACCTGTTCGAGACCGCGGTCGCGCAGTCGCTGGGCCTGCCGGCGCAGATGTGCACCTCGGCACCGATCTGCGGCAAGGCACTGGCGCTCGAGCACGACGGCCGCCTGTACTCGTGCGACCACTTCGTCTACCCCGAGTACGAACTCGGCCGCATCACGGACGTGCACGAGGGCGACCTGGCGTTCTCGCCGCGCCAGACCGAGTTCGGCACGGCCAAGCACGACCGGCTGCCGGCTCACTGCCGCGAGTGCCCGAACCTGACCCTGTGCTGGGGCGAGTGCCCCAAGAACCGCCTGCTGCGCACGCCCGACGGCGAAGCCGGGCTGAACTACCTTTGCGAAGGCCTGAAGGCCTTCTATGCCCGCGTTGCACGCGACATGCCGGACCTCCGGCGCCGACTCGGTCGATGACACCCTGAAGCCCGACATGAAACCCTGCCGCTACGCCCCCACCCTGCTCGCCGCGGCGATCATCCTGCTCTTCAGCGCCGGTGCTGCGGCGCAATCGCCGCAACGCCCGAACATCCTGGTCATCATGTCCGATGACGTCGGGCCCACGAACATCGGCATATACAGCCACGGCATGATGGTGCCCACGCCCAACATCGACCGCATCGGCCGCGAAGGCATCCTGTTCACCGACCACTACGCGCACCCCAGTTCGACGGCGGGCCGCGCGGCGTTCATCACCGGGCAGCTGCCCATCCGCACCGGCCTCACCACCGTGGGCCTGCCGGGCTCGCCCATCGGCCTGGACGGACGCGACCCGACACTGGCCGAGGTGCTGAAGCCGCTGGGTTACCGCACCGGGCAGTTCGGCAAGAACCACCTCGGCGACCGCAACAGCCACCTGCCGACGGTGCACGGCTTCGACGAGTTTTTCGGCAACCTCTACCACCTGAACACCGAGGAAGAGCCCGAGCTTCGCATGTGGCGCAACGAGTCCGGCTTCAACCAGCGCTACCGGCCACGCGGCGTGCTCGACTGCGTGGCCACCGACGTCGACGACAAGACCGAAGGCCCGCGCTTCGGCGCCTGGGGCAGGCAGCGTTGCACCGACACGGGCCCGCTCACCAGCAAGCGCATGGAGACGGCGGACGAAGAGTTCATGCAGCGCACGCAGCAGTTCATCACGCGCTCGGCACAGGCCAGGCAGCCCTTCTTCGCCTGGCTGAACACGACGCGGATGCACATCTACACGCACCTGAAGCCGGCCTCGCGGCACCTGGCCAGCGACATCTCGTCGGAGTTCGACGTCTTCGGCAGCGGCGTCATGGAACACGACGGCCACGTCGGCCAGTTGCTGAAGCTGCTGGACGAGCTGAAGGTCGCCGACAACACCATCGTCATCTACACCAGCGACAACGGCGCGATGGCGTCGTGGTGGCCCGACGGCGGCACGACGCCCTTCCGTGGCGAGAAAGCCACCACCTGGGAGGGCGGCGTGCGTGTGCCGATGCTGCTGCGCTGGCCTGCCAAGGTTGCCAAAGGCAGGATCTCCAACGGCATCCAGACGCACGAGGACCTGTTCACGACGCTGGCCGCCGCAGCCGGCGCAGGCGACGTGCCCGCGAAGCTGCGCGAATCGCACAAGGTCTGGATCGACGGCGTGGACAACCTGGAGCACTGGACCGGCAGCGCGCCGTCGCGGCGCAACTCGGTCATCTACTACAACGAGAGCGAACTCACGGCAGTGCGCGTCGGGCCGTGGAAGACGCACATCAAGGTGCGCGAGGGTTTCTTCGACTTCCTGCAACCCAGCACGCTGGTGTTCAACCTGCGCATGGATCCGTTCGAGCGCCACGGCGGCCAGAAGAGCAACGACCTGGCGATGCGCATGGGCATCGCCTTCGGTGGCCAGGTGTACGACCTGATCGGCGCGCACCTGGCATCGCTGAAGCAGTTTCCGCCACGGCAGAAGGGCGGGACTCTCCTGGTGCGGCCGCAGTGACCAGCCCGGGCGCGCACACCGGCGCTCGCGCGCCCTCGGCCGGCGCATGCGAAGTGAGGTCGTCGTGACCTGGCACCGCATCGTCATCGACGAATTTGGCCCGCCTGAAGTCATGCAGCTGCGCGCGGCCGAAGAACTCCCCGAACCGCAGGTCGGCGAGGTGCGCGTGCGCGTGCTGGCTGCGGGCACCGGCAGCACCGACACGCTGGTGCGCCGCGGCCAGTACCCTGGTGTCAAGGGCCGCCTGCCGCTGACGCCGGGCTACGACTGGGTGGGCGTGGTCGATGCACTGGGCCCTGGCGTCGATGGCTTCGCGGTGGGCGACCGTGTCGCCGACCTGTCGGTGACGGGCGGCTACACGCAGCTGCTGTGCGTGCCGGCCACGCGCCTGGTGCCGGTGCCGGCC
>DAORNK010000459.1:0-3278 GCA_035440985.1 Rubrivivax sp.
GCCAGGCGCGCCACGCCGCCAGCAGCGCCAGCGCCGCGATCAGCACCATGCCCACCATCACGCACGCATACGTGACCGAGCCGGGCACCTGCAGGATCGGCGAGCGCTCGTCGTGCACGATCTCCAGCATCCCCCAGGTGGCGCGCACCAGCACCGCGTACAGCGCCGCCACGCCCAGCCAGGAGGCCACGGCGATGTGGCGGCGCAGGCCCGCGCCAACGGCGTCGACGAGGAAGACGGTGGCGATGTGCGCGCCTTTCTCGGCCGCCAGCACGACGCCGGCCATCACCAGCCACGGGAACAGCAGCTCGGGCACTTCGTTGGCCCACTGCAGGCTGGAGCCGCTGGCGTAGCGCAGCAGGGTGTTGGTCGCCAGGATCACGAAGATCACGCAGGTGGTGAGCCACAGCACCGCGCCGCAGGCCAGCACGACGGCGCGCTCGAACGCGTTGCGCCCGACGACTGCGGTGGCGGTGCTCACTGCGCGCGGGCCGCGGTGATCACTTTCCTGACGAACGGGCCGATGGGGCTGGCTTCCCATTTGGCCACCACCGGCGCGGTGGCCTTCATGAACGGGGCCTGGTCGACTTTGTCGATCTGCACGCCCTTGGCCTTGAGTTCGGCGAACATCTTCTCGTCAGCCTCCTGCGCCAGCTTGCGTTGCAGCGCGGTGGCTTCGGCCGCAGCCTCCTGGAGGACCTTGCGGTCGGCCTCCGAGAGCTTGTCCCACGAACGTTTGCCGATCAGCAGCGGCGTCATCTCGTACTTGTGGCCGGTCAGCGAGATGTACTTCTGCACTTCGTGCAGCTTGCCGGCCCAGATGTTGACCAGCGGGTTCTCCTGGCCGTCGACCACGCCTTGCTGCAGCGCCACGTACAGCTCGGAGAACTTGATCTGCTGGGCTTCGGCGCCCACGCTTTGCATGATGTCCACCGTCACCGCGTCGGGCGGGGTGCGCATCTTCAGGCCCTTCAGGTCCTCGGGCTTGAGCAGCGCGCGCTTGCTGTTGCTCATCTGGCGGATGCCGTTGTCCCAGTAGCCCAGCACGATCAGCCCCTTCTCGGCCGACTTCTCCGCGAGTTCCTTGCCGGCCGGGCCGTCCATCACCTTCCAGGCGTGCGCCTGGCTGCTGAACAGGAACGGCATGCCAAACGCCGCGTACTCGGGCACCACGTTGGCCACCGCGCCCTGGGAGTTGGCCGACATGTCCAGCGCCCCGGTGCGCAGCGCCGTGACCATCGCCGCGTCGTCGCCCAGTTGCGCCGCGCCGGCCACCGTCACTTCGATGCGGCCGCCGCTGCGCGCCTTGGCCACCTCCGCCAGCTTCAGCGCCGCCGTGTGCCGCGGGTTGTCCAGCGCCGTGCCGTGCGCCAGCGTCAGCTTGAGCGCCTGCGCCGTGGCCGCACCACTCATCAGCGCCAGCGCCAGCGCCAGCGCCATGCCTTGAACCATGAATGCCTTGCGTTGCATGTCTTGTCTCCTGTGTGCAGGCGGGAGGTCGGGTCCGCGCGCGCGGTCAGTGGATGAGCATCCCGCCGTTGACGTCGAGCGTCACGCCTGTCAGGTAGCGCGACAGGTCGCTCGCCAGGAAGACGACGCAGCCGGCCACGTCGTCGGGCACGCCGATGCGATTGAGCGGGATCTGTTCCAGGATCCCCTTCATGCGGTCTTCGGGGATCAAGCCCTTGTTGATGTCGGTGGCGATCAGGCCCGGCGTGATCGCGTTGACGCGGATGCCGTCGATGCCGAATTCGCGCGCCATGGCCCGGCCCAGGCCCAGCATGCCGGCCTTTGCCGCCGAGTAGTGCGGCCCGCCCAGGATGCCGCCGCCACGCTGCGCCGAGACCGACGAGGTGTTGATGATCGAACCCGACTTCTGCGCGCGCATGGCCGGTATGACCGCCTGCGACATGTACAGCATGCCGCGCAAGCTGACGTCCAGGACCGCGTCGTAGTCGGCGGCCGTGATGTCCAGCGTCTTGCGAGGCTGCGTGATGCCTGCGTTGTTGAACAGGATGTCGATGCGGCCGTACCGTTGCACGATGGCCTGGGCGGCGGCTTCGCACGAGGCCTTGTCGGTGACGTCGGCCACCCACCCCGAATGCCCTGCACCGAGGTCGGCCGCGGCGGCAACCGGGTCGGCGCGCGCGAGGTCGAGGATCACCACCTGCGCGCCATGCGCCGCCATCTCCCGTGCGGCGGCGTAGCCCAGGCCGTTGCGGCCGGCGCCGCCGGTGACCACGGCCACCTTGTCCTTGAGAAGCATGAAAGTCGTCTCCATCCGAGGGTTGGGGCCTGCCAGCGCGGCCTCCCAGGCCGGCTGCCCGCCGCTGGGCGGCTCGTGTTGCCCGGGCTGCATCTTTGATGCGATTGCGCATGAAGGCAAACGACATTTCATCAAGCTAAGATGATGAAACGTCATCTGAATCGAGGGTTCGCCCGATGGCTGCCTTGCCGTCCCTTCCCAGCCTGCAGGCCTTCGAAGCCGTGGCGCGCCGGCGGAGCTTTGCGTTGGCTGCTGCCGAGCTGCACCTCACCGCATCGGCGATCAGCCACCAGATCGCGCGGCTGGAGTCGCACCTGGGCGTGCAGCTGTTCGAGCGCAGCGCGCACGCGGTGCGCCTGAGCGCGGCCGGCGAGACCTACCTGTCGCGCGTGGTGGGCGCGATCGGGGCCATTGCTGCCGCCACGGACGACCTGCGGCAGGGGCTGAGCAACAGCCTCTACGTGCACTGCTCACCCAGCCTGGCCAGCCTGTGGCTGATGCCGCGCCTGCGCGCGTTTGCGCTGGCCTACCCGGACATCTCGCTCAACCTGTCGGCCTCGCCCACGCACAGCGACTTCGCCTTGGGCCAGGCCGATCTCGACATCCGATACGGCATGCCCCGGTGGCCGGACCTGGTGGTCGAGCCGCTGTTCGAGGAGTTGATCATGCCGATGGCCAGCGCGGAGTTCATCCGCGAGCACCGCCTGAGGCGCGTGGACCAGTTGCAGGACGTGCCGCTGATCCGCAGCACGGTCAGCGTGGTGCAGTGGTCCGACTGTTTCCGCCGCTTCTGCGACAAGCCGGCGCCCGAGCGCTTCGGCGTCCGCTTCGACCGCGCGCAGCTGGCGCTGGACAGCGCGACGCAGGGGCTGGGCGTGGCGCTGGAGAGTGCGACGATGGCCCATCAGCACCTGGTCGATGGCCGGCTGCGCCCGGTGTTCCGCATGGACAAGGCGATCCGGGTCAAGGCGCACTTCGCCGTCTACCCCAGCCGCCATGCGCGCCGGCCGCC
>DAORNK010000460.1:0-3275 GCA_035440985.1 Rubrivivax sp.
CATCAACTATGAGCAGCTTTCCGTGCAGCGCAACGCTTCTCGCTGGATCAAGGCGCTGAATCGCTTCCGCTTCATCCCCGCAGCCGCCTGATTCACGACAAGCCCTTGTCATGACCCACGGCGGTCGGGGCTTCGTGCGTCTGTCAATCGACTTCTTTCACATCAACTAACGCCGCGGCGGCTGGCCGGGCCTTTGACGACGCCACGACCATGTTGCACGGGGTGGACCGCGGCATGCGGCACGGCAACTGCGTCAATTTCGACGTCGCCCCGTCCTACGCCTCGAAAGCTGTCTCGCGGGCAACGATGGCGGCATGCGGAAAGCTGCAACCGGTTGGCTGCGGCGATCAACCTTACGCCAGTGGTCTGTCGTGACCGCGGTGAACACTCAGCAATGCATGGCACGCGTGGGGTGGCCGCGGCCCTTGGTGTCACCGCGCGGCCGGCCCGCCGTGGTTGAAGGTACGGATGACGAACTCCATGAATGGCGGCGTGAAGATCGTGCCGTGGTCAGGCAGGATGTGCTGGTCCACCTTCATGACACGGGAGCGGTCCACGGCACAGGTCGGCAGCGCCGCGTTGTCGGCCACCATGCGCATGCGGTACCAGGCGTCCGCAGGCGCTGGCCGGCCTTGGCTGGGCTGGCGGAAGACAGTCACCGGGTTGTCCTTGAGCAGTTCGTCCGACCCTGCCGGCACGCGCTCAAAGCCGCGGAGGATGCTCTGCTCGCCATCGACTGCCGGCATTGCGCCAGAAAGAAGTTCGAATGTCAGTCGGTGAGTCACGAATTCATCGAAGTTGGCCGCCGTGTAGGCATGTTCCAGGAAGGGCACGCGGCGCTGCCGCGCCGCGTCAAAGGTCACGGCCTGCCCCGCCGGGTAGACCTGGCGCGTGACCACATCGGCCTCTGACGAAAACAGCAGCATCGGCACGGGCAGCGGCTGACAGTGCATCGCGCGCGAGTGTACGGCGCGAAACTGGTCGGCCGAGAAGGCGGGGTTGACCATCAGCACCAGATCCGGCGCAGGCAAACCCGGTGCCGCCTGCAAGGCTGGCGCATCGGAGGCCTGCCTCACGGACTGGAACACCGCGCGCGCGCCCATGCTGTGACCGGTCACGACCAGGCCACTGCGCCGGTCTGGTCGCGGGTCGCGGCGCGGCAGCGTGATCCGTTGTGCCAGGCCTTGTATCAGCGCGCGCAGCACACCGGCGTCTGTGCCCAGCCGGTCAGCGGCATAAAGGCGATTCCAGAAGGTGGTGAGGTTGGCGAGTTCCCCTGCATACAGGCGACCCGGCCATCCCAGGTAGACACCCACCACCTCGCGCGGCTGCCGCCCCGATTGGCGTGCCGCGGTGCGCTCCATGGTGTCGACAGCGCTCAGCAGCGCCGCAAAGCCACAGACATAACTGTCGCCCTTGGCGCCCGAGTGCTGCCAGCCGTGCACGAACACCGACACCAGTGCGCCCGCACGCGCCTGTGCCTCGTCCACCGCCGCGAACACCGCCTGCAGCTGGCTGGCGTCGATGGCCTCGCCGCGCTCGCCGGCCTCGACAAAGTGCAGCGGCACGGTGCGCTCGGCCGTGCACTCGTCCGCCAGCGCCACCGGCCCTGGCGGACGTGCCGCGGAGGCCAGGCGCTTCTCTGGCTGGTCCTGGACGAAGACGACGCCGGTTTCATGGTCCAGAGTCCAGCGCAGTCGCAAGTCGTTCGACGATGCCAGCAAGGTCTGCAATTCGGGCGGCAGGCGTTCCCGCAGCACGCCCTCGGCGGCGACACGCAGTGTCATTTCCGCCGACGCTGGCGCCGGCCCGGTCGCCGGCTGACTGGCCAGCCCGAGCGTCAGGCGACCCGCCTCTGCCGACAGTACGACCTCGTGCGACATCGCCACCGAACTCACGGCCTGGCGCAGCAAGCTCGACGGTGCCGGAGAGGCCGCGGCGCCCGATAGCTCCGGCACGTTGCCGTGAGGCACTACGTAGTGCGCGTCCAGCGTCAAGCGCCACCCGGCAAGCGGCCCCAGCCTGGCGCTCGTCACACGATCGCCCAGCGCCGCGGTGCAGGCCTGCGCCGCTTCCGGCGCCACGCGGGCCTCCGCATGAAGGTCTAGCGTTTTCTGCCAAGCGAGGGTCACCGGCTCCAACTCCAGCACGCAATCACCTTGGCGCACGCGCACGCCGAGCAGCGCGGCACTGGAGCGCTGCCAACCCAAATCGGCGCAGCCGCCTGCGACAGCGAGGTTATTGCCCAGAGCCAAAGGTTCCAGGTCGACGCGCGCACCGAAGCCCGCCGTCCAGTTGCCGTCGCAGGTCTTGCGCAACAGTGCGGTGCTGCCGTGCAGCCGCAATACCGGCGCGGTGCCTCCCGTGGGCAACGCAGGGCCTGTCCAGTTAACTTCTAAGGCCAGCAAGGGGCTGTCGGCGGTGCAGATCGACCGGTTGGCGCCACACACCGTGTCGCGCACCCGGCTGTCGTTGAGCCACTGCAGGCCGGCGACCAGTGCCGCCATCGCGGCGACCAGCGGGATTGTGAACTGCATGCGCCTTGCCATCACAGCTCTCCCTTGGAGTGCCGCCTTGATTCTGCCGCGCCCGGCAACGCGCGGCAAACGAAAACCGAGGGCGTGCTTGCGGGACGGGACTGCCGCATCGCATTCGGCCCACGAGCTGGCCAGAATAAGGATAGGAAATCCAACGGCGCCGTCGAGAGTATATGAGCCTCCATCAAGGAGCGTCAATCTCGACTATTGGCCCCGCTGGCCCAAGTGCAGTCAGCCGATTGTGTGCTTTCGGCAAAGCTGCCCTCCCCCCCCGCCCGCAAACCCACGCACGCCACCGCAACGCGGGGGCGATCTCGCTCCCGGAGGATGCTCGGGCGAGCAAGAAGAGCGGCAAGACCCTGCCGCTGTGCGACTCGGTCCGGCGGCGCTACCGCCGCGTTGGCGGCGGCGGCCTCGGCGCGGGCCAGCGCCTCGATGTAGTTCCAAGGCATCGACGCTGACGGATCGAGCGCAACGGTGGCCACATGGCGCTGCAGGGCGGCGAGGTAGTCGAACGGCTCGATCTCGTGCAGTTCCGCGGTATGAATCAGGCTCGTCAACAGATCGCCGATCCGTGCACCGTTCAAGGTCCGGTAGAGCAGCGCGTTCTTCCGATGCAGGATCGCCTTCTTGAGGATACGTTCAAGGCGCTGATCTCTGGTGTCCGACCTCAGGCGGTACCCGGGGTGCTATTCGCCGGATCGCGAGTGTGCCGGGCAAGGACCGGCGATTGACGGT
>DAORNK010000461.1:0-2972 GCA_035440985.1 Rubrivivax sp.
TGCTGGCCACTTACCGCGAGGTCGGTCGCCTGCCGGGCATGGCCGCGCTGTTCGCCGTGGCCGCGCGCCAACCGGCCAAGGCCAGCGCCTTCGACTTCGGCTTTGCGCTGGGCCCGCGCATCAACGCCGCCGGCCGGCTGGCCGACATGACGCTGGGCATCGAATGCCTGCTCACCGACGATGCCGGCCGCGCGGCGCAGCTGGCCGCGCAGCTGGACGCCATCAACCGCGAACGCCGCGAGGTCGAAGGCACCATGCGCGAACGGGCCGAAGCCGCGCTGGCCCGCCTGATGCCCGTGCAGCAGGACGCGCCGGCGGCGGTGACGCTGTTCGACGAGAGTTTTCACGAAGGCGTGGTGGGCATCGTCGCCGGCCGCGTGAAGGACCGCCTGCACCGCCCGACCTTCGTCTTCGCCCGTGGTGCGGACGGGCAGCTCAAGGGCTCGGGTCGGTCCATCGCCGGCTTTCACCTGCGCGACGCGCTGGACATGGTGGCCAAGCGGCAGCCGGGCCTGCTGCAGCGTTTTGGCGGCCACGCGATGGCGGCCGGCTGCACGCTGGCCGCCACCGGCAGCGTGGCCTTGTTCGATGCCACGCTGCTGCAGGTGGCGCAGGAATGGCTGGACGCGGCCACGCTGACCCGCACGCTGCGCACCGACGGCCCGCTGGCCGTGGAGTGGTTCAACGCCGAGACCGTGGCCTTGCTGGACGCGCAGGTCTGGGGCCAGGGCTTCGAAGCACCGGTGTTTTGTGACGAGGTGCAGGTGCTGCAGCAGCGCCTGGTCGCCGACAAGCACTTGAAGCTGCGCCTGCGCCACGGCGGGCCACGCGGCGTGGAGCGCGACGCCATCTGGTTCAGCCACACCGAACCGCTGCCGGCCCAGGTGCGCCTGGCGTATCGCATCAGCCTGGACGAGTGGAATGGTAGGCAGCGGGTGCAGATGGTGGTCGAAGCGGCGGGCTGAGGTTGCAGTTGCTTGCACCCCGCGGACCAGGGCTGCGTTAGCTTGGGGGAATGATGATGAGACTGAGCCTGTGGTTGGGTGCGACCGCGCTGCTGGTGGCCTGTGGTGGTGGTTCGGGCACGGACGCGGGTGCTGCACCGGCGGCCCCGGTGCCGGCAATGCCGCCCGGGCCGCTACGCGCGGTGACGGTGGCCAGCGGCCTGGTCAACCCCTGGAGCCTGGCCTTCCTGCCCGAGGGCGGCTTGCTGGTCACCGAACGCCCGGGCCGGCTGCGCCGCGTGGCCCCCAATGGCCAGCTGGTGGCGGCGGCCGTCACCGGTGTACCTGCGGTGTCTGCCGCCGGGCAGGGTGGCCTGTTCGACGTGGTGCTGGCGGCGGACTTTGCCAGCAGCCGGCGCCTGTACCTGAGCTACGCCGAACCCGGCACCGGTGCCGAGGCCGGCCGCAACGGCCTGGCTGTGGGCTCAGCGGTGCTGAGCGCCGACGGCAACGCGCTGAGCCAGTGGCGCGTGGTCTTCAGGCAGAGCCCCAAGGTGGCCAGCAGCGGGCACTTCGGCGGGCGCATCGTGCTGGCGCCGGGCGACACGCTGTTCATCACGCTGGGTGAGCGCCAGGCAGCCAGCGAGAGTGTCAAGGCGCAGGACCTGAGCCAGGGCCACGGCAAGATCATGCGCATCCGCAGCGACGGCAGCGTGCCGGCCGACAACCCCTTCACCAGCCAGGCCGGTGCACAGCCCACGATCTGGTCCTACGGCCACCGCAATGTGCAGGGCGCCGCGTTGCATCCGCTGACGGGCGAACTGTGGGCCACAGAACACGGGCCGCAAGGCGGCGACGAACTCAACCGCGTGCGCGCCGGTCTCAACTACGGCTGGCCGCGCGTGAGCTACGGCTGCGACTACGGCAGCCCGGTGGGCAACTGCACGCCGGTGGGCGGCGCCAGCACCGGGCCCGGCTACGAGCCTCCGGTCAGCTACTGGGTGCCGACATCCATCGCCCCCAGCGGGCTGGTGTTCTACACGGGTGGCCGCTACCCCGAATGGCAGGGTCAGCTCTTCAGCGGGGCGCTGGCCGGGCAGGCGCTGTGGCGCATCCAGCTGAGCGGCAACCAGGTCGTGCAACGCGAAGCGCTGCTGACCGACCTGGGCGAGCGTATCCGCGATGTGCGCCAGGGGCCGGACGAGTGGTTGTATGTGCTGACGGACAGCGGCAACGGGCGGGTGTTGAGGTTGGAGCGGTAAGTGTGGATGGCTGGTGTTGGGGCGGCGACCAACCGCAGCCAATCCACCTACATCAGCTCACGGCGTGTTCAGACGAGCGGAGCCGGCTCTGACGCACGCGTCTTGCCACTTGCTGGGGATGTCGGATGCGGCCCATGCAGCGGGATACTTACCACGTCCGACTCACGGAGCCCCCCATGCCCGCCCCCCTGCGCGATGTTCCCGACGAAGCCATCGAACTGATCAAGGCCTTCGAAGGCATTCCCGATGGCAACCCCAGCACCGTCAACGTCGATGCCTATCTTGACCCGGTGGGCATCTGGACGATAGGGTGGGGCCATGCCATTGCGTACAGGGGCGATTGGTTGCGTGGTGCGCAGAACAGGGCGGTGGCGCGAGCGCTGTACCCCGGTGGCATCACTCGGGCCCAGGCCGAAGCGTTGCTGCGTGCTGACCTGATCGACACCGCGGCGCAAGTGGCGCGTCTGGTCAGCGTGCCCGTCGGCGACGACGCGTTCGGCGCCCTGGTGTCCTTTGCCTTCAACGTCGGCACCGGGGCCCTGGGCAAGAGCACCTTGCTGCGCAAGCTGCTCGCCGGCGATGAGGCGGGTGCGGCCGACCAGTTTCTGGTCTGGAACAAGGGCCGAGTCGCCGGCGTGCTGAAGGAACTGCCGGGCCTGACCCGCCGGCGCAGGGCGGAGCGGGCCCTCTTCCTGGGCCAGGACTGGCGCGCCGCGGGGGCCGTGCGCGGCGGGCCGCGCTGAACACCCCCACTCCGCGCAGGGCG
>DAORNK010000461.1:2999-3273 GCA_035440985.1 Rubrivivax sp.
CAATGCTGCATTGCTAGGGGTGTCGCGCGCCCGGCGGCCTGCCTAGCATCGTGCCCCTGTGCCGGCGTGCGTGCCGGCTGCGCTGACCAGCAGGGGCATCACGATGACGACGCCGGACAAGGTCTTTGTTCAGAGCTACGAGTGGTTCGGCCAGGCGCTGGACCACGCGCTGGCCGGCCCCACGCTCAACGCAGCGCAGAAGGCGCAGGCGCAGCAACTGGTGTGGAAGCTGCTGGGCCTGGTCAACGCCAACCCGCCGCGCCCCGCGCCGGCG
>DAORNK010000462.1:0-3261 GCA_035440985.1 Rubrivivax sp.
GGCCCTGCAGCGCGGTGGGCGCGGCACCGCCCAGCAGCAGCAGCGGCGATTGCGCCAGCTGCGCGTTCTTCAGCGCCGTGATGGTGTTGGTGATGCCGGGGCCGGCGGTGACGGCCGCCACCCCGGGCCGGCCCGACAGACGTGCCGCGGCGTCGGCGGCGAACACCGCCGTGGCCTCGTCGCGCACGTCGACGATGCGCATGCCGCGTGCCTTGGCCGCGCTGAGAATGGGTGAGATGTGGCCACCGCACAGCGTGTAGATGGCCGGCACGCCATGCGCATGCAGGACCGCGGCGACCCGGTCGCCGCCGTGAAGGCTCTGGATCCTGCTCATTGCCACAGCACGCGGCCGCTCTGGGCGTACCAGCTCTCCACTTCGGGCGCGATGGCCGCTTCGATCCGGCTGCGCTTGATCTTCATGGTCGGCGTGAGGAACCCGTTTTCGATGCTCCAGGGCTCACGTGCGATGACGATCATGCGCAACTGCGCGTAGTCGGGCTGGCCGCGGTTGACCGTGGCCAGCAGTTCCTCCATCGCGGCCTGCACCTGGGCGCGCACGGCGGGCTCGGTCTGGTGCGGGCGCAAATGCTCGGCCAGCAGCACGTAGGCATAGGCCGCCGGCTGGCCGACACCCGAAACCAGGGACATCTCCACCATCGGGTGGGCATTGAGGCTGTTTTCCAGCGGGGCCGGGGCCACGTACTTGCCCTTGGCGGTCTTGAAGATCTCCTTCGCGCGGCCGGTGATCTTCAGCAGGCCGTCGGCCCGCAACTCGCCCAGGTCGCCGGTGCGAAAGAAGCCATCCTCGGTGAAGCAGGTGGCGGTGAGTTCCGGCTCCCGGTAGTAGCCCGTCAGACGACCGGGCGACTTGATCAGGATCTCGCCCTCCGGGCTGATGCGCACCTGGACACCGGCCATCGTCACGCCGACATACCCGGGCGCGTTGTGCTCGGCGGTGGAAGCGTGCGAGTAGGAACTGTCCTCGGTCATGCCATAACCTTCGTACAGCGCCAGGCCGATACGGCGGTACCAGCGGATCAGGTCCGGCGGGATCGGGGCCGAGCCGCTGGCGGCGGCGATGACCTGGTCCAGCCCCAGGCCCTTGCGGATCTTGGCCGCCACCAGCCTGCCGATCAGCGGAATTCCCAGCAATCGGTCGAGCTTGGCCGGTGGCATCTTGGCGAACACGCCCTGCTGGAACTTGAGCCACAGGCGCGGCACCGAGATGAACAGCGTTGGCCGTGCCCGCTGCAGGTCCTGGATGAAGGTGTCCAGCGTCTCGGCGAAATAAAGCCGCGTGCGCCCATCGATCAAGGTGCCGGCCGCGACCCAGGAGCGCTCGAAGCTGTGCGCCAGCGGCAGGTAGGAAATCATCCGGTTGTCCGTGTCCTGGCCCACGCGCCGGCGGACATCGGCCACGATGCCCTCGGCGGCCTGGGTCAGCGCGTCGAAGCTGGTCATCACCCCCTTGGGCGTGCCGGTGGAACCTGAGGTGTACAGCAGCATCGCCAGATCGTCGCCGGCGCGGCTCGGACGGCCGGCCAGCGCCGGCGTGCGTGCCACGATGGCGTCCCAGGTCTCGAAATCGGTGCTCGGTGCCAGCGGCAGCGCGATGCAGGGCAGGGTGGCCGGCACGCCCGGCTTCTGCTGGGGCCAGGTGTCGAGCTTGCCCACGAACAGCAGGCTGGCGCCACTGTGGTCCAGCACGTAGCGCACCGTCTCGGCCGTTTCGGTGGGGAAGATGGCCACCGTGGTGTAGCCGGCCATCCAGATGGCCAGTTCGGTCATGATGAAGTGGGCGCAGTTCTTGGACAGCATCGCGATGCGCGCGCCGGGTGCGAAGCCGCGGCCTTGCAGGTGCGCGGCCATGCGGCGCGACTGGTCCAGCACCTGGGCCCAGGTGTAGTCGACCACCTGGCCGCCGCCGACGGGCTGGGTCAGGTAGATGCGGTCGGCGAACCGGTCGCCGTGGGTCAGCACTTGATCGAGGATGAGGGGGCGGCTTGGCATGTGGTTTCTCCTGACGCGCAGGCTACGGGTGGGGCCTTGGCGGCAGCAACTGGTGGATACCTGTGGAGCCACATTCTGCGGCCGTGCCGATGGCCTGCCCGGCGTGCGGACCCGGCGGGGCGCTGGAGGCCCCGGCTACCGCGCCATCCACGGCCGGTCGTGCTCGGCCAGCCAGGCTTCGCCGTGTTCGAGGAAGAAATAGCGCAGGGCCTCCGCCGCGGGCGAGAGCATCTTGGATTGCATGTGCACGATGTACCAGGTCCGCACCACGGGGCAATCCTGGACAGGCGCGATCTCGATCAGGCTGCATCTGAGTTCCAGCCCCAGCGTGTGCAGCGATAGGAAGCTCATCCCCATGCCGGCCATCACCGCCTGCTTGATGGTCTCGTTGCTGGGCATCTCCATCGCGATGCGGGGCTGCACGCGATGTTCCTGGAAGAAGCGATCCATCAGCGCGCGCGTGCCCGAAGCCGGCTCGCGCGCAATCAGCGGGTAGTTGGCCACCGTCTGCAGTGTCGGGCGGTCCATGCGCAGGATCGGATGGCCCGGCGGCGCCACGAAAACATGCGGGTGCGCGGCAAAGGGCTCGGCGCGCGTCGCCATCTCCTTGGGCGGGCGGCCCATGATGGCGAGATCGACCTCGGCGTTCTGCAACAGCGTCACCAGTTCCTCGCGGTTGCTGCCCACACGCAGGCGCAGTTCCACGCCGGGGTGTTCTTCGCGAAAGCGCGTCAGCAGGTGGGGCACGAAGTACTTGGCCGTGCCTACCATGCCCACGCTGAGCACACCGGACTCGAGCTTGCGAAAGCGTGCCATTGCGTCATCGGCATCCTTCAGCGTGCTCAGCATGCGCTTGGCATAGACGAGGAAGTACTCGCCGGCTGTCGTCAGGCTGACCTTGCGGCCCTCGCGGTCGAACAGCGGCAGTTCGATGGCGGATTCAAGCTCCTTGATCTGCATCGTCACGGCCGGCGGCGTGAGGTGCAGGCTCTCGGCTGCGCGCACGAAACTGAGGTGGCGTGCCACCTCCACAAAAACCCGCAGCTGTCGGAAGGTGACGGTTTTCATTCAGGGATCCTGAATTCAATGCCAACTATTGGTGAATTTACCTTAAATAAGCCAATGCCTACATTCGGTTTGAGGATTTGACGCCAGCACCACCAGCCCACCCCCAGCCCACGGCCAGACCATGAACTACCGCATCGCCCCCAGCATCCTCTCGGCCGACTTTGCCCGCCTGGGCGAGGAGGT
>DAORNK010000463.1:0-3259 GCA_035440985.1 Rubrivivax sp.
CCCAGATCGACGCCTCGATGCGATCCTTCTGCACGTCGGCCGCGCCCACCAGGAACTGCTGGCCGCCGCGCAAGCCTGTGGCGCCGATCTCATCGTGCTGGCCCGCCACGGCCAGCACAACCTGGGCCGCGCCTGGATCGGCGGTGTGGCGCAGAAGGTCATCGGGCTGGCCGAATGCCCGGTGCTGGTTCATGTCAACCCCAACCCGGCTTCACCATGAGCGACGCACTCAACTACCTGGTCAAGGCCCGCGGCGACGCCCTGGGCCACTACTTCGCCTTCCTCAAGGAATGCGGCAAGCACCTGGACCCCAAGACACGCAACCTGATCAGCGTCATCACCAAGGTCGACGCGCAGACCGAACGCGGCTTCAAGCAGTACCTGGGGCGCGCGCTGCGCGAAGGATGCACGCCGATGGAGGTGCTGGATGCGCTGCTGATGGCCTTCCCGACGCTGGGGCTGGCCAAGATCGTCTGGGCCACCGACATCATCCTGGCGATGGACCTGCCGGAGTTCCAGCCCGGTGCGCTGGGTGCGCCAGGCGAGTGGCACGACGTGATGGCCACCAAGGGCTTCAAGGTTGACAGCACGCAGCGTGTGGACTGTGACGGCCGCGGCCTCTTCGTGCACCGCACGCCGACCGAATGGCGTGTCTACGACAGCCGCTGCCCGCACCAGACCACCAACATACCGCACCTGGCGCTGCAGGACTGCACGCTGACCTGCCCCAAGCACGAGTGGCAGTTCGACATCCGCACCGGCGCCTGCACGGGCAAGGGCAACGCACCGCTCAAGCAATGGCCCAGCAAGGTAGTCAAGGGCCGGCTGCTGGCCTGCTGGTGACCCACCCCGCTTCACGATCACAAGACCGACTGGAGACCACGATGTTTGCACGCCTGTTCAAGCTCACCCCGCTGGCCGCCCTGTGTGCCGCCGCCCTTCCGGCGCTGGCCACCAACGGCATGAACATGGAAGGCTACGGCCCCGTGTCGGCCGGTATGGGCGGGGCATCGCAAGCGATAGACCACGGCACGGCGGCCATGGCACAGAACCCCGCCACGCTGGGCCTGATGGGGCAGGGCTCCCGCCTGGATGCGGCCGTGGGGCTGCTCGGCCCCAAGGTGGCCAGCAGCATGGCCGGCATGCCCACCGCCGAGTCCGGCGGCACGTCCTACGTGATGCCGGCCTTCGGCTATGTGCGGCGCAGCGGCTCGCTGGTCTACGGCTTGGGGCTCTTTGCGCAGGGCGGCATGGGCACCGAATACGGCGCGGACACCTTCCTGGCGGCCGGCTCGGGCGCACCGGTGCGCTCGGAGCTCGGCGTGGGCCGCGTGCTGCTGCCGGTGGCCTGGCAGGTCACGCCCAGCCTGAGCGTGGGTGCCACGCTGGACTACATGTGGGCCGGCCTGGACATGCGGATGGCGGCCAGCGGCGCGCAGCTGGGCGGCATGGTCACCGCTGCCTCGGGCAACCTGGCTGCGGCCTTGCCCTCATTGGGTGGTGCGCCATGGGCCCGCATCGATTTCTCCGACAACAACGATTTCACCGGCAAGGCCAAGGCCACCGGCTGGGCGGCCAAGGTCGGCGCCGTCTACCAGGCCAGCGACGCGCTGACGCTGGGCCTTTCGTACCAGAGCAAGTCCTCGTTGAAGGACATGGAGACCGGTGCCACCGGCGCTTCGATGAGCGCCACCGGCGGGTTTGCCGACAGCGGCCGCATGACGGTGATCGACTTCCAATGGCCTTCGATGACCGCCATCGGTCTGAGCTGGCAGGCCACGCCCGCGGTGCTGCTGGCGGCCGACGTGAAGCGTCTGGGCTGGGCCTCGGTGATGAAGGACTTCAGGCTGCGCTACGACAGCGCCGGCATGGGCGGCAGCGTGAGTTTCGCTCTGCCGCAGAACTGGAAGAACCAGACCGTGGTGAGCCTGGGTGCGGCCTGGGCGCTGAGTCCGGCACTCACGCTGCGGGCCGGCGTCAACGATGGCAGCAACCCCATCCCCGATGCATTGGTGAACCCACTGTTCCCGGCCACCGTCGAGCGGCACTACACGCTGGGCATGGGCTTTCGCTTCTCGGTCGCCAGCGAGCTGAACCTGGCACTGACGCTGGCACCGGAGAAGGCCGTCACCAACGGCATGGGCGTGCGCGTGACGCACAAGCAGAACAATGCGCAGTTGATGTACACGCATCGGTTCTGACGACGGGGGGACTCAGCGCAGGGTGCTACAGCTGGCGCTGGCGCGCCGGGTGCTACAGCTGGCGCGGCCGCGCTGGGTGCTACAGCTGGCGCTGCCGCGCCAGGGGCGGGTTGCGCGCGAAGTAGCGGCGGATGCCGGTGGCCAGCGCATCCACCAGCTGGCGGCGGTAGTCGCGGTCGCGCAGCAGGGCCTCTTCTTCGGGGTTGGAGATGAAGGCCGTCTCGACCAGGATGCTGGGGATGTCCGGCGCCTTGAGTACGGCGAAGCCGGCCTGTTCCACCTGGCGTTTGTGCAGCCTGCCCACCTGGCCTATGCGCGTCAGTACCTCATGGCCCAGCCGGAGGCTGTCCTTGATCTGCGCCGTGGTGCTCATGTCCAGCATGGCCTGCAGTAGCTGCGCATCGCGCACCCGGGCGACGTTGACACCACCCACCGCGTCGGCAGCGTTCTCGCGGTCGGCCATCCAGCGTGCGGTGCTGCTGCTGGCGCCCTTGGCCGACAACGCGAACACACTGGCCCCGCGTGCTTCCGGGCGGAAGAAGGCGTCGGCGTGCAGGCTGACGAACAGATCGGCCTGCACGCGCCGGGCCTTGCGCACGCGTTCCTGCAGCGGCACGAAGTAGTCGCCGTCACGCGTGAGCATGACCCGCATGCCGGGCACCGCGTTGAGCCTCTCGCGCAGCATCAGGGCCACGGCCAGTACCACGTCCTTCTCACGCAGGCCGGTGGGGCCGATGGCACCCGGGTCCTCGCCGCCATGGCCGGGGTCCAGCGCGACGATGATCAGACGGTCCACACGCTGACGTTCGGCCGCGGTGGGTGGTGCCGGCGGCGGTGCGGGCGCCGGGGTGGAGAGGATGGGCGGGGCGCTGGCCGGCTCCGGCGCCGTCGGCCTTGGCGCGCTGGCTGCCAGTGGTGCCGGTGGCGGCCCGGGCAACGGGACCGGCTGCTCGATGCGCGCGATCAGCTCCCCCAGGGTGTCCTGCACGACCGTCGCCGCGCGCTGTTCGGCCGCTTCCTTCTCGCGGATCAGGCTCAGCAGCGGGTCGGGCTCCTGG
>DAORNK010000464.1:0-3239 GCA_035440985.1 Rubrivivax sp.
CGGCCCCAGCAACGCCAAGACCATCACCGACCACATCGCCGTGCTGCGCCCGCACGCCTGGCTGATGCTGGGCCACTGCGCCGGCCTGCGCAACAGCCAGCAGTTGGGTGACTACGTGCTGGCCCACGCCTACATGCGCGAAGACCACGTGCTGGACGAGGACCTGCCGCTGTGGGTGCCGATACCGGCGCTGGCCGAGGTGCAGGTGGCACTGGAACAGGCGGTGGCCGAGATCACCCAGCTCAAGGGCTACGAACTGAAGAAGATCCTGCGCACCGGCACAGTGGCCAGCACCGACAACCGCAACTGGGAGCTGCTGCCCAATCGCGCCGCGACCACGCCCGAGCGCCGCTTCAGCCAGAGCCGGGCGGTCGCGCTGGACATGGAGAGCGCGACCATCGCGGCCAACGGCTTCCGCTTCCGCGTGCCCTACGGCACGCTGCTGTGCGTCAGCGACAAGCCGCTGCATGGCGAGATCAAGCTGCCCGGGATGGCCAACCACTTCTACCGCGAGCGCGTCGACCAGCACCTGCGCATCGGCATGCGGGCGGTCGAACTGCTGCGCCAGGAGCGCCCGGGCAGCCTGCACAGCCGCAAGCTGCGCAGTTTTGCCGAGGTGGCCTTCCAGTGACCGAGGAAACGGCCCTGCAATAGTTTTGACATAAAGCCAAGTCCACGCTGGCCGCTTGGCATACCCTGCGCTTCACCCCATTTCGGACAGCCCCAGCCAAACAGCGCCCGCAGGCGCAAGGAGAGACTCCATGTCAAGCCCAACGACCGGCAGCGCCAGCCCCCTGGCCGCCATCCGCACCCTGGCCCTGGTCGGTCCGGCGGCGGCGGGAAAGACCAGCCTGTCCGAGGCGCTGCTGGTGAAGGCCGGGGCCATCGGCGCGCCCGGCTCGCTGGAGCGCGGCTCCACGGTGAGCGACTTCGATCCGCTCGAGCGCAAGATGCAGCATTCGCTCAACGCAGCGGTGATGCACCTCAAGTACGCCAACACGCGCGTGCACTTCATCGACACGCCGGGCAGCCCCGACTTCCTGGGCCAGAGCCTGCCCGCGCTGGAGGCCGTCGAGACGGCCGCCGTGGTCATCAACGCCGCCGTCGGCATCGAGCCGATGGCCATCCGGATGATGGAGTACGCCGCGGCACGCCACATGGACCGGCTGATCGTGATCAACAAGATCGACGCCGCCGAAGTGGACCTGCCCGGCCTGCTGACCCAGATCCAGGCCACCTTCGGCAAGGAGTGCCTGCCCATCAACCTGCCCGATGCCGGTGCCACCAAGGTCGTCGACTGCTTCTTCAACCGCGATGGCCACAGCGACTTCGGCAGCGTGGACGCCGCCCACCGCGCGCTGGTGGAGCAGGTGGTGGACGTGGACGAGGCCTTGCTGGACCGCTATCTCAATGAAGGTGATGTCGATCCGGCCGAACTGCACGCGCCGCTGGAGCAGGCCCTGCGCGAGGGCCACCTGATCCCGGTGTGCTTCGTCTCGGCGCGCACCGGTGCCGGCGTGGCCGAACTGCTGGACATCATCGTCAAGCAACTGCCCGACCCGACCGAGGCCAACCCGCCGGACTTCCTCAAGGGTGAAGGCGACGCGGCCGTGCCGATCCAGGCCAGGCCCGATCCTTCGCTGCACGTGCTGGCGCATGTCTTCAAGGTCACCGTGGACCCCTTCGTGGGTCGCATGGGCATCTTCCGGGTGCACCAGGGCACGGTCACCAAGGACAGCCTGCTGTACATCGGCGACGGCCGCAAACCCTTCAAGGTGGGCCGCCTGGTGATGCTGCAGGGCAAGGACACGGTCGAAGTGAGCAGCGCCCTGCCGGGTGACATCGTGGCCGTGGCCAAGGTCGACGACATCCACTTCGACGCCGTGCTGCACGACGCCGCCGAGGACGACCACATCCACCTCAAGGCGCTGGACTTTCCCAAGCCGGTGCACGGCCTGGCCATCGAGCCCAAGCGCCACGGTGACGAACAGCGCATGTGGGAAATCATGACCAAGCTGGTCGACGAGGACCCCTGCCTGAAGGTGGAACACGTGGCCAACACCAACGAGACCATCGTCTATGGCCTGGCCGAACTGCACCTGCGCGTGCTGATGGACCGCCTGCGCGACGTCTACAAGTTCGAGGTCAACACCCGCCCGCCGCGCATCGCCTACCGCGAAACGATCACCGGCAAGGCCGAAGGCCACCACCGCCACAAGAAGCAGACCGGCGGTACGGGCCAGTTCGGCGAAGTCTTCCTGCGCATTGAGCCGCTGCCGCGCGGCGGCGGCTTCGAGTTCCTGGACCAGGTCAAGGGCGGCACCATCCCGGGCCAGTTCATCCCTGCCGTCGAAAAGGGCGTGCGCGAGGTGCTGGCGCAGGGTGCGGTGGCCGGTTACCCGGTGGTCGACGTGCGTGTCATCGTCTACGACGGCAAGCACCACACGGTGGACAGCAAGGAGATCGCCTTCGTCACGGCAGGTCGCAAGGCCTTCATGGCCGCCATCCGCGAAGCGCGCCCCATCGTGCTGGAGCCCATCGTCAACGCCGAGATCACCGTGCCGGACAGCTTCATGGGCGACGTCACCGGCGACCTATCGTCCAAGCGCGGCCTGGTCACCGGCAGCGCCAATGGCGCCCCGGGCATGATGATCATCCGCGGCCAGGTGCCGATGTCGGAACTCTCGGGCTACCAGAGCCGCCTCAACGCGATGACCAGCGGCCAGGGCCGCTACAGCATCGAATTGAGCCACTATGAGGCGGTGCCGCCCAACGTCCAGCAGCAGCTGATGTCGCAGTTCAAGCAGCAGGACGACGAGTAGCCGACGCGCTGCCCACATTGGCGACAGGGCCGCCCGTGCGCAAGCCGGGCGGCCTTTCCATTTGATGGCTCCCACGCGCGCAGCTATGGAACACCCAGCCCATGGCCGAAGGCCAGCAGTGGTGTCAGGACACGCGATACTTATTGCGAATCATTCGCATTGCTATTAACATGGCTACATGCGCACCACGACACCCATGCCTCCTGCCGGTCCCGCGCGCGCCTCGGCGCCGCAGCAGGGTCTGGAGCGCGCCCTGCTCTGCCCGCGCGATTTGTCTGTGCGCCAGATGCGGGGCTTGGTTGTCACGGTAGCTTGCGCTCACATCGCAGCCATCTGGCTGGCTTTGCAGGTGCCGGCCGTTCGTCAGGCCGTGCGGCAGGTGGCCGATCCGTCCCAGCCGGTCCGAGTCTCCGTCGT
>DAORNK010000465.1:0-3237 GCA_035440985.1 Rubrivivax sp.
AGCTCCAGGCCGCGCGGTGTGGCCGCCTCGGCCAGCACCTGCCGCAGGTCGTCATCAACCGGTTCGATGTGCAGGCGCAGGTCGGCCAGCGGCAGCAGGTTGCCAGCCTTCTCGGGCCACTCGGCCAGCTTCAGCCCTGGTGCGGCGAAGATCTCGCGAAAGCCCGCATCCAGCCATTCGCGCGGGTCGCTGAAGCGGTAGAAATCGAAGTGCGACACCGGCAGGCCCCGTGCTTCGTAGCTCTCGAGCACGGCGTAGGTCGGGCTCTTGATGCGGCCGCTGACGCCCAGCGCGCGCAGCAGGTGACGCACGAAGGTTGTCTTGCCCGCCCCCAGCGGGCCGTGCAGTTCGATGAAAGCGTCGGCCAGTGCCGGGCGGCCGGCCAGCGCCTGGGCGTGGGCCTGGCAGGCGGTTTCGTCGGGCCACGCGACGCGGCGGCTTCCTAGAATGGGTGCATGCCGGGAGAGCATCACTTCAGCGGGCAGCCGCTCGTGCAGCGGCTGCGGGGGTGGGCGCGGGAGCTGGGATTCTCACAGATCGGTGTCTGCGGCATCGATCTGGGCACGGCCGAAGCAGGCCTGCAGGCCTGGCTGGATGCCGGCTTCCAGGGTGGGATGGCGTACATGGCCGCGCATGGCCTGAAGCGTGCCCGGCCGGCCGCGCTGGTGCCCGGCACCGTCAGCGTCATCACGGCGCGGCTGGACTACCTGCCGCGCCAGTCGCCGGTGGCCTGGGTGGCCCGCGAGATTGAGGCCCAGCACGAGCCGCAGCGCGCCGTGGTGTCGGTGTATGCCCGGGGGCGCGACTATCACAAGGTGCTGCGTCAACGGCTGCAGGCGCTGGCCCTGCGCCTGCAGGCCGAGGTGGGTGCGCTGGGTCATCGCGTGTTCACCGATTCGGCGCCGGTGCTGGAGGTGGAACTGGCCACGCGTGCGGGCCTGGGTTGGCGCGGCAAGCACACGCTGGCCCTGGCGCGCGACGCGGGTTCGATGTTCTTCCTGGGCGAGATCTTCGTCGACCTGGCGCTGCCGCCGGATGAGCCGGCCGCTGCGCATTGCGGCCGCTGCACGGCCTGCATCGACATCTGCCCCACGCAGGCCATCGTCGCGCCCTACCGGCTGGATGCGCGGCGCTGCATCAGCTACCTGACCATCGAACACAGTGGCGCCATTGCGCCGGAACTGCGACCGCTGATCGGCAACCGCATCTACGGCTGCGACGACTGTCAGCTGGTGTGCCCGTGGAACAAGTTCGCGCAGCGCAGCACGCTGCCGGACTTCGACGTGCGCGAAGGCCTGGACGAGGCCACGCTGCTGGCCCTGTGGGCGTGGCGCGAGCCGGACTTCCTGCAGCGCACTGCGGGCAGCCCCATCCGCCGCATCGGCTGGACGCGCTGGCGGCGCAACCTGGCGGTGGCCATGGGCAATGCCTGGCGCGTGACAGGTGATCGCGCAATGGCCGCCGCCCTGTGCCGCGACCGGGACGGCGCCGACGAACTGGTGCGCGAACACATCGACTGGGCGCTGGCCCAGCGCGCCGATCAGCCCTGAAGGCCACGCCACGCAGCCAGCCACAGGGGCAGGGCGGCCATGCCGATCAGCGTGGACACGGTCACCAGCCCGGCCGTGTAGCCGGCATGGCCGCCCATGCGCACCGCCAGCACGTAGGCACTGGAGGCCGTGGGCAGTGCCGCGAACGCCACGATCACCACCTGCTGCGCCGGTGGCAGGGCCAGCCACGCAACCAGATACAGGGCCCAGGCCGGCAACAGCAGGTGCCGGATGGTCATCAGCGCCGCCGCCAGGCGCGGACCTTCGCGCAGCGCGCCCAGTTGCAGCCCCGCACCGACGGCCATCAGACCCAGCGGCAAGGCCGCCGCGCCGATGCGCGACAGCGTGGTGGCCGCCAGCTCCGGCAGGCGCAGCCCCAGCAGGCTGGCCAGCAGACCGGAGACGGTGGCGATGATGAGCGGGTTGCGGGCCAGCTCGCGCGCGTAGCCCTGGCCGCCATGGCGGGCGAGCGGCCATACCGCGGCCACGTTGCACAGCGGTACGCACACCGAAATGACCACCGCCATCGACGCCACGCCGGGCCCGCCGCCCAGCCGCTCGGCCAATGCCAGCGCGACGTAACTGTTGAAGCGAAACGCCGTCTGGGCACCCGATGCGTGCAGCCGCGGGTCCACCCCGGGCAGCCAGCGCAGCGCATAGGCCATCACAATGCCGGCACCCACGACGGCCAGTGCACCCGAAGCCAGCGGCAACGCGGTGCCCAACTGGAGCGGATGGCGCACGATCGAGTGGAAGAGCAGGCACGGGAACAGCAGGTAGTAGACGAGCCGTTCGGCGCCATCCCATACCGGCCGGCGCAGCGGCGTGTGGCGGCACAACAGGTAGCCCAGCAGGATGAGCAGGAAGTCCGGAAGCAGCAGCAAGGCGTCGGCCATGCCCCGAGTATCCCCAAGTGGCGTGCGGGGCACGGTCGGCGGGACAGACCAGTGGCGCGTTGTGGCTGCAGACTGACCACCTTCCAGGCTGACGATGAATGACCTGCGCTGCTCCCGTGTGAACCTTCGCCGCCGTTGGTTGTTGGGGGCAGTCACGAGCGCGCTGATGCCCGCCGGCTGGGCGCAGGCCGAACTCGCGCCGGTGCTCGTCGAAGGCCAGCCGTTCGAGCGGCAGATCCGCCTGGCCGGGGTGCCCCTGCGGCTCAATGGCACGGGTGTGCGGGCGGTGGCCTGGTTCAAGGGGTATGCCGCGGGCCTGTATCTGTCCGAGCCCGCGCACGCATCGGCTCCGGCGCTGTCCGCACCAGGCCCCAAGCGGCTGCAGATCCGCATGCTGCACGACGTGCCGGCGTCGGAGTTCGAAAAGGCCTTCACCAAGGGCATGCAACGCAACGCGCCGGATGAACAGCTGGCCGGTCTGGCAACCCGCATCGCCGCCTTCGCGCAGGCCATCCGCGCGGTGGGCAAGGTGCGCAAGGGCGACGTCATCGATCTCGACCTGGACCCTGCGCGCGGCACGCTCTTTGCGCTCAATGGCACACTGCAGGGCACGGCCATCGCGGGTGAGGACTTCTATGCGGCGCTGCTCGGCAGCTTCATCGGAGAGCACCCTTACGACCCGCGCCTGAAGTCCGGCCTGCTCGGCCAGTGAGAGTGTGAGAGGCAATCCCATGCGCCCGCGTAAGCCCCCAGAACAGCCGCGCTCAAGGCGCCAACCGCAGCCGGGTCGG
>DAORNK010000466.1:0-3224 GCA_035440985.1 Rubrivivax sp.
GCCCGCGAACGCCAACCGATCCAGGAAGTACCGCAGGAGCGTGGCGCGCAGCCTGTGCGGCCGGTGCACCCGTCGCCGCCGGCTGCATCGCCCACGCCCCGCCGCGAGCGTCCGCACCCGCCTGAGGCACATCGTGCGCCGGAAGATGGCCGCAAGACTCAGCCCGAGGGCCGGCAGAGCCGCGAGCGGGAAAACCTGCGCTGAATGCCGGCTCAGGGCCGCAGCAGCGGCTGCAAGGCGGGCCAGACGTTGTCCAGCATGCGGGCCTGGGCCTCGGCCTTGGGGTGGATGCGATCGGCCTGGAAAAGATCGTCCGCGTTGGGCGCGTCCGCCACGCCGCTGAGCAGGAAAGGCACCAGGGCCGTGCCCTCGGCCCTGGCCACGTTGCCGAACAGCGCGAGCAGCCCTTCACCATAGGCGCGCCCGTAGTTGGGTGGCACCGTGATGCCCGCGACCAGCACGCGCGCGTGGGCAGCCTTGGCCAGCCTGACCATCTCCGACAGATTGGCCTGCGTCACGGCCAGCGGCAGGCCACGCAGGGCATCGTTGCCGCCGAGTTCGATGATCACCACGCGCGGCAGATGTTGCTTCAGCAGCGCCGGCAGGCGCGATCGACCACCCGCGGTCGTCTCCCCGCTGATGCTGGCGTTGACCACCTGCCAGGCCATGCTCTGCTGCGCCAGGCGCCTTTCCAGCAAGGCCACCCAACCCGTCCCGCGGGCCAGGCCGTACTCGGCCGAGAGGCTGTCGCCGAGCACCAGCAGGCGGGGCTTTGGCCCCAAAGCGGCGGCGGCTGCCTGGCCAGCCGCCAGGCCCAGCCACGCAGCCGCGCTACAGTGCGCCAGGAAGACCCGCCTCGGGGCCGAAGAAAGATCGATGTCCGAACCCATCATTGCCGTTGAACGCGTCACCAAACAGGTGGCCGATGCCACCGGGACGCTGACCATACTGCACGAGATCGATTTTGCGCTGCGCCCGCGCGAATCCGTGGCCATCGTGGGGGCGTCGGGTTCGGGCAAGAGCACCCTGCTGTCCATCGTGGCCGGCCTGGATGTGCCCAGCTCGGGCACGGTGCGGCTGGCGGGGGTGGATCTGTTCCGGCTCGATGAAGATGCGCGCGCCGCCGTCCGCTCGACGCAGGTGGGTTTTGTGTTCCAGAGCTTTCAGCTGCTGGGCAACCTGACCGCGCTGGAAAACGTGATGCTGCCGCTGGAACTGCTGGGGCGCACGGACGCACGCGCTGCGGCCACCGAGATGCTGCGCCGCGTGGGCCTGGGCGAACGCCTGGGCCACTACCCCAAGGTGCTGTCGGGTGGTGAGCAGCAGCGGGTGGCGCTGGCGCGTGCCTTCGTCGTTCGGCCGGCCGTGCTGCTGGCCGACGAACCCACCGGGAGCCTGGACTTCGCGACTGGCGCCACCGTGATGGAACTGATGTTCGAACTCAACCGCGAAGCCGGCACGACGCTGGTGCTGGTCACGCACGATCGCGAGATCGCCGCGCGCTGCGAACGTCAGCTGCGCATGGAAGCGGGCCGTCTGACCGAGGCGGCCACGGTGGCTTGATCGATCGTCAACGGCACGGGTCCTCGGCCCGGCCTGTTTCGAGCGAGAACAGTGCCAGGTCGCCGCGGTGCCGGGCGCCCATGGCCTGCCAGAACGATTGGCCGATCTGGTTGTCCTTGAACACCATCAGATGGCATTTGTCTATGCCCTGTGCCTGCAGCCCCTGCAGGCCCGCGCGCACCAGGCGCTGGCCGATGCGCTGGCGCCGGTGGCCAGGCGCCGCCACCAGGTGGTGGATGAGTCCGCGGCGCCCGTCGTGCCCACACAGCAGGGTGCCCACCAACGTGCCACGGAATTCGGCCACCAGGCTCAGGCCGGGGTTGCGCGCCAGGTAGCGCGCCAGGGCATCGGGCTCGTCGGCCGCGCTCAACCCGACACCGGGTGTAGCTCGCCACAGCGCCAGCGCGGCGGTGATGTCGGCTTCGACGAAGGGACGGATGGCGATCTGCATCGGCCACCTACCGGGCCGCTGCGGGATGCAGGGCCTGGGCCAGCGTGTGCGCGCCGGGCGCATAGGCCGCCAGGCCTGCACCGCACAGTGCCATCAGCAACGCCGTGGCCGCAAAGGGCAGGGCGCTGCGGCGCACGGCGGTGGTCAACCAGTGCCTGGGGTCCTGGCCGCGCAGGTGGCGGAACAGGGCCACCGACAGTGCCCCATCCACCGTGACTTCGGCCAGCAGGGTCGGGGCGATGTAGATCAGGTAGACGGACGCCAACGCCAGGCCCAGGGCGAGCAGCAGGGCCAGCAAGGGCACCATCAGTTCATCGGCTTCGGCCACCGATCCGGCGGCCTTGCCGACGGCATCTCCCAGTTCGTCGCCCACGTCGGCCAGAGGTTGGGGCAAGCCGTGGCCGGTTGGTACGTCGAAGGATGCCGATGCGCCACCGCCACCGAAGTCACCGCCACCACCGCTGCGCAGGGGCAGGTCCATCGGGGCGCGGCCACCGCCGGACGGCAGATCGAGCGCGTCCGGGAGTTCCGGCCAGTCCCGCAGGCCACTGCGCAGCCACAGGCCGATGAGGAAAAGGAACATGCCCCAGGCCAGCAACACCGCCAGGGGATAGCGCCAGGCCATGGCCTGCACACCCGACTGCAACAACACGAATGAGGCCAGCAGGCCGAAGGCCCCGGTCAGAGCCGTGATCAGGCTCATGTGCAGACGCGGGTAGGACGTGGCCTGCAGATGCTGGCGTGCCCGGCGGATCGCCACGCTGCGCGCCCAGCCGCGCGCCGCCGGCGTGTGGCGTCGGGCTTCGTCGACACGTGTCATGACGTGGGCTCCAGCCTGCACTCCATGTAGGCGGCCGATCCCGTGAAGCCGAAGGCCTCGTACAGCGCGCGCCCTTGCGCCGTGGCGTGCAACACCACCTTGGGCACACCGCGCTGCCGGGCCCATGCCAAGGCCGCTGCGACGATGCCCCGCGCGGCCCCCTGCCCGCGTTGAGCCGGTGCGGTGTACATGTTCAGCAGGTAGGCGTCCAGGCCGCCGGGGTTGCCGGGATACGGCGGGCGCAACCAAAGCGCCAGCGTGCCGATCGCCACCGGCGCCGGACTGCCCGGTACTTCGGCCACCCAGGTCTGCCAATCGGAGCTGTCCAGGCTGCGCTGGAAGAAATCCTGCGTGGCCTCCTGCAGGGGGCGCACGTCATCCGCGGTGGTG
>DAORNK010000467.1:0-3214 GCA_035440985.1 Rubrivivax sp.
CCTGGCGGTCGAAGGCTGGGCGCTGGAGCGCCAGGGCCGCGCCGAAGCCGGCACAGGGGCGACGCCCGCGTCGCGCCCCTCAGCCGCCGGCGCGCAGGGCAATCGCCGACTTGCCCATCGGCAAACCCTCGACGATGGGCTTGCCCTTCATCGTGTACGACCGGCCCCGAAAGGCCGCCACCGGCTCGCCATGCTGGTTGACGAGCGTGACGTCGTAAACCCCGGTACGGCCTGACTTGCTCATCTCGCGCGCCGTCGCGGTCAGCACGTCACCGCGGCGCGCCGAGGCGATCAGGTTGATGTCGAAGCCCGAGGCCACGGTCATCTCGTTGTAGCTGTTGCAGGCGAAGGCAAAGGCGCTGTCGGCCAGCGTGGCCAGCAATCCACCATGGCACAGCTCGTGTGCGTTGAGCATGTCCTCGCGCACGGTCATCGTCAACGTGGCTGTACCCGGGCCGATGGCCACCATGCGCATGCCCAGCGCGCGGCTGGCGCTTTCGTCTTCCCACATCGCATCGCGTGTGGCTTCGGCAACTTCCTGTGCGTTCATGGCGATTCATCGATCCTTGAAAACGGCGGGTCGCTTGGCGAAGAAGGCCGCCACGCCTTCTGCGAAGTCCGGCGCATGGCCCAGTTCGCGCTGCACCACTGCTTCCTGCACCAGCGCGTCGTCGAAGGCCATCGGCATGGCCGCGTCGATCAGGCGGCGCGTCTGAACCAGCGCCTGGCAGGGCATGGCGGCCAGCCGCTGCGCCAGCGCACCGACGGTCTCCATCAGGGCCGTGTCGTCCACGCATTGCCAGATCAGGCCCATGCGCTGGGCCTCTTCCGCGGGCAGCTTGTCGCCCGTCATCGCCAGGCCCAGGGCGCGGGCCCGACCCACCAGGCGCGGCAGCAGCCAGGTGCCGCCGCAGTCCGGCGCCAGGCCGATGCGGCTGAAGGCCTGGATGAAGCTCGCGCTGCGTGCGGCAATCACCAGGTCGCAGCACAGTGCCAGGCTGGCCCCCGCGCCGGCAGCCACGCCGTTGACCGCCGCGATCACGGGCACCGGCATGCTGCGCAGGCGGTTGGCCAGAGGCCGGTAGTACTTTTCCACCACGGCGCCGACATCCACACCGCCCACCATCGCCGGGTCGGCCAGGTCCTGCCCGGCGCAGAAGCCGCGCCCGGTGCCGGTCAGCACCACCACGCGCACGGCGGTGTCGGCGGCCGCGGCTTGCAGCGCCGGCAGCAGTTCGCCATGCAGGGCCACCGTCAGGGCATTCAGTGCCTGGGGGCGGTTGAGCGCCAGCGTGCGCACCGCACCCTGCGTGCTGACGACAACCATCGGTTCGGGCATCGGCGTCTCCATCTCGGGCCGCTGCAGCGGGGGCTGGGCCGGCGCGCGGATTCTAGGAGCGTGGGCCCTTCCAGCATGAGCCGAAGGGCAGAATCGGCAAGCCATGCTCGACCCCGCACCCCGCCTGATCCTGCTCGCTCCGATGGAAGGCGTGCTGGACCACAGCCTGCGCGACGTGCTCACACGCGTGGGCGGCATCGACCGATGCGTGTCGGAGTTCATCCGCGTCACTGACCAGCTGCTGCCGCCGCGTGTCTTCACACGCCTGATGCCCGAACTGCTGAACGGCGGCCGCACACCGGCGGGCACCCCGGTGCGCGGTCAGCTGCTGGGCTCCGATCCCACCTGCCTGGCTGAAAACGCCGCAGTGCTCGCCAGCCTGGGGCCCTTTGGGGTGGACCTGAACTTCGGCTGCCCGGCTAGGATCGTCAATCGCCATCGCGGCGGCGCGGTGCTGCTCGACGAACCCGAGCTGCTGCACGTCATCGTCGGTGCGGTACGCCGTGCCGTGCCGGCGGGCCTGCCGGTGTCGGCCAAGATGCGGCTGGGCAATCGCGACGAGTCGCGCATGATCGCCTGCGCGCAGGCCATCGCCGATGCCGGCGCCGACGAACTGGTGGTGCACGCCCGCACACGCGTCGATGGCTACCGGCCGCCAGCCTACTGGGACCGCGTTGCGCACATCCGTGCCGCCGTGGCCATCGACGTGGTGGCCAATGGCGAAGTCTGGAGCCTGGAAGACGCCCGGCGTTGCCTGGCCGAATCGGGCTGCGACGCCCTGATGCTCGGCCGCGGCCTGGTGTCCGACCCGGGCCTGGCGCGGGCGCTGCGTGGCACCGTGGAGCCGACCTGGGATGACTTGCTGGCGCTGGTGCATCTGTACGGCCGCCTGATCGCGCCCCGCGTCGCCGCCCGCCATCGCGGTGGCCGCATCAAGCAGTGGTTGAACATGCTGCGCAAGCGGCACCCGCAGGCGCAGGCGGCCTACGACGCGGTGCGCACGCTGCGCGACGCAGACGACATCCTGCGCCAGCTGCCGTTGGTACGGACCGTGCCGGCGGCCGAAGCCGCGCTGGCTTGAGGCGCGTTCACCCCCGCGCGCGCGTCCAGGCGTAGAAGCGAGTGGCAAACTGCAAACGCCGATGGATGAGCCCGGTGACGACGAACTAATGCGCGCCTACGCCGCCGGCGACGGCGCCGCCTTCGAACGCCTGTACGCGCGCCACCAGGCCGCGCTGTACCGCTTCGTGCGCCGGCTGCTGGGCCGGGCAGCGGGGGCCCAGGCCGATGAGGTCTTCCAGGACACCTGGTTGCGCGCCATCCAGGCCCGCCACGGCTGGCAGCCGCAGGGTGCGGCCTTTCGCACCTGGCTCTTCACGCTGGCGCACCATCGTGCGGTGGATTGCCTGCGCAAGAGCGGGCGCGAAGTGCCGCTGCACGATGACCACGACGAAGCACCCTGGGAGCCCTCGGCCGCACCCTGGGCCGCCTGGCCAGCCGCCGCGCCCTTGGCCGAGGACCTGGCCTTCTGGCGTGCCGCCGGCCAGCGCCTGCTGGACTGCCTGGAACAACTGCCACTCGCACAGAAGACCGCCTTCCTGATGCACCACGACGACGAACTGCCCGTCAGCGACCTGGCGCAGGTGCTCGGGGTGGGATTCGAGACCGCCAAGACCCGGCTGCGCTATGCGATGGCCAGGCTGCGCACCTGCATGGGCGCCTACCTGCCGGCAACGGCACCCCCGGCATGAAGCTCGATCCGCCCGACGCCCACCTGCGCCAGGCTCTGCGCCACGCGCCCGATGCCGACCTGCAGGCGCCCCGCGAAGTGAGCGCGCAGATCCTGGCCGCCGCCCACCGCGCGGCGGCCGACGG
>DAORNK010000468.1:0-214 GCA_035440985.1 Rubrivivax sp.
CGAAGCTGGCCGCCATCCCGGGCATCGCCGACCTGCAGATCGAGAAGCAGGTGCTGGCGCCGCAGATCAAGGTGCGCATCGACTACGCAGCCGCCGCCCAGTACGGCGTGCCGGCGCCGCAGGTGCTGTCGGCGCTGCAGGCCCTGGTCGAGGGCGAGAAGGTCACGCAGATCGTCGAGGGCGGCCGGCGCTTCGCGCTGGTGGTGCGGCTGCC
>DAORNK010000468.1:260-3212 GCA_035440985.1 Rubrivivax sp.
GAGACGCCCAACGGCCGCATCCCGCTGTCGAAGATCGCAACGATCGAAGACGGCGACGGACCCAACCAGATCAGCCGCGACGATGGCAAGCGACGCATCGTGTTGTCGGCGAATGCGTCCGGCCGCGCGCTGTCCGAGATCGTCGCCGACATCCGCAAGGTGGTGGCCGAGACCAAGCTGCCCGAGGGTTACTTCATCACCCTCGGCGGCCAGTTCCAGGCGCAGGAGGAGGCCTCGCGCCTGGTTGGCCTGCTGTCCATCGTGTCGCTGACGCTGATGTTCGTGGTGCTCTACAGCCGCTACAAGTCGGCCGCGCTGTCGGCGCTGATCATGGTGAACATCCCGCTCGCCCTGGTCGGTGCGGTGATCGGCCTGTGGCTGTCAGGCCAGCCGCTGAGCGTGGCGGCCCTGGTCGGCTTCATCACGCTGGCCGGCATCTCGGTGCGCAACGGCATCCTGAAGGTCAGCCACTACATCAACCTGATGCGCTTCGAGGGCGAGAGCTTCGACCAGAGGATGATCTTGCGCGGCTCGCTGGAGCGGCTGAGCCCGGTGCTGATGACGGCGCTGGTCACCGCGTTTGCGCTGGCACCGCTGCTGTTCGAGGCCGAGCAGCCCGGCACCGAGGTGCTGCACCCGGTGGCCGTCGTGATCTTCTCCGGCCTGATCAGCTCGACCTTGCTCGACACCTTCCTCACGCCCGCGATGTTCTGGCTCTTCGGCCGCAAGCCGGCCGAAGCATTGCTGGACGACAAGGACGCCGAGGCCCTGTGACCACGTTCTGACCCTCCCCAGTTCCTACCCACCACCCCGAAAGGACTCCCATGAAGACTCAAGCCCTTCTTGCTTCCATCGCCCTGGCCCTGGCCGGCTCGGCCTTCGCGGCGGGCGAACACAACCACGCTCACGAACACAAGCCGCTGCACGGCGGCCTGGTCGTCGAAGTCAAGGACATGGACTACGAGTTGGTGGCCAAGCCGACCGTGATCCAGCTTCACCTGCGCGACCACGGCAAGCCCAGCGATGTAGCCAAGGCCAGTGCCAAGCTGACGCTGCTCAGCGGCGCCGAGAAGCAGGAGGTCGAACTCAAGCCCGCCGGGGACAAGCTCGAAGCCACGGGCACCTTCAAGGTCGGTCCCGGCACCAAGGTGGTGGCCCTGGTGACCATCGCCGGCAAGCCGGCCGGCACCGTGCGCTTTGCGCTGAAGTGATCGCCATGGACATGCAACGAACGATCATCGTGGCTACGCTGGGGGCGGCCGTGCTGCTGGCCGGCTGCGCCACGCCACGCGTACCCGACCCCACGGCCGAGGTCCCGCACTGCTACAAGAGCAACAAGGGCCGGGTGATTGCCTGCACCCCGACGGCGGCGCCCAGCCTGAACGCGGATGCCGAGGCCAAGCGCTTCGTGCCGGACCGCGATGCGCTGACCGTCTACGTCGTGCGGCGCAACTGGGGGGACGGCCGCAACTTCGTGAAGGTCTACCCCGATGGCGGCGCCGGCGTCGACACCCTGCCCGACACCATGGTGCGGTTCAAGTTCAAGCCCGGAAGCCACAGCGTCGCCTTCGAGTTCGATGGCAAGCGCCAGAGCACGACAGTGGAGGGCCGGGCGGGCGAGACCCGCTTCCTCCGTTTTGACGGCATGGTGTGGGCCTGGAAGAGCACCTACGAGTGGGTGGTCGAGTCCGAGACGGCGACCCGCGAGCGCGCGCTCAAGGCCCGGCTCGTTGCAGACGTTGCCGTGCTCTGACCCCGACGGCGCGCCCGTTGGCCCATGGCAGCCACACTTCAATCCGCCTGTGGCACGGTCGTCAGGTATCTGCATTAGATTGATGGTGATCAAGCCACCCCGACCAAGCCAGCGCGCATACTCAATGTCGAAAGACTAGGCACGTCCAATCCATGTTCCGCTACCGCCAACAACTACGCCACTGGGCAGCGCTTGCGCTGTTTCTGTGGTTGTTCGGCATTGGTGCGAGCATCGCGAATGCATGTGTCACCGCAGGACCGGTAACGCCAGTCGCTGCGGCGGCCAGCCCAGTGGTGGCAGTGGCGGATGCGCACCACGCCCAGGCTGGGACTGATGGTACTGGCTGGCCTTCTCAAAGTGCCGATGAGCCATGCCATCTCGGAAGCCTCTCCCAGGCGAACTGCCAGGACTTCTGCGACAAGGCTGCGGTGTCGATTCCGCCGCTGAAATCGGCTCTGGATGATGGCCAATTGCATGCAGTGATCGCGCCGACGGCCATGACCGTCGTGCCGATGCCGGCCTTCGCGCCGGTGCAGTTGCGGGTGCCGCGCCGGGATGGCGTGCTGGCCCCGCCGATCCCCATCGCGTTCCTGCGTCTGGCGCTATAGCGCCTGACACTGGCAGACAGCCGTCCTGGCTGCTCTGACCAGTGCACTCCCGACGCCCGCTGACTGCCACCATCCGGTGGTGAGCGCGAGCGGCGGGCTCCTCCCCTTGTTCGACCCTGCCTCGCCCTTGGCGAGACGGTCCATCGAACCCCTTGCATCCATCCGTCTGGAGTTCACTGCCATGAGCACGTTCCGCACCCTCTTCGTTTCCGCCCTCTTCGCCTCTGCAGCCCTGGCGGCCTCGGCACAGACCCCGCCCGCTGCCAGCGCTTCGATGCCCATGGGCGGTGCCATGATGTCCCAGGACTGCGCCAAGCCGATGGCCAAGCACGACCACGGCGCCGAACGGGGCACGCCGCGCTCAGCGCCCAAGTCCGGCCCTTGCGCGCCAGGCATGGGGGCGATGGCGCCGGAAGGCTCTGCCTCGGCAGCGCCGGCCAAGAAGCTGCCCAAGCACAACCACGGCGCTGAGAAGAACCGCTGATGCGCCCGTACCCTTCGCCGACCTCGCCTGGAGCCCTTCGATGACGACACTGAAAAAACAGGCCCCCGAGCCGCCGACTGGCGGGTCGTCGCCTCGGGCGAATGCTC
>DAORNK010000469.1:0-3209 GCA_035440985.1 Rubrivivax sp.
CGTCGAGGCCGAGTCGGGCCGCGCACACGCGCTGGCGCTGGCGCCAGGCGCAACCAACACGACCACCACGCAGCGCGACGCCGCCAGGCTGGCCGACCAGGCCAGCTTCGGCGCCACCGAGACCCTGCTCACCGCCATCCGCACGCAGGGCGTGGAACCCTGGCTGGCCGCACAGTTTGCCGCTACCGGCTCGAGCTACACGCGCGGCGGCAGCGGACTCATCCACACCACGCTGGTGGACGACTTCTGCGCCGGCAAGGGCGACCACTGCTGGCGCGACAACTACTCCGCCGAGCCACTGCTGTGGGACTTCTACCGCAACGCCACGACGCAGCCCGACCAGCTGCGCCAGCGCGTGGCGTTCGCGCTGCAGCAGATCGTCGTGATCTCGAACCACGAAGTGGCCGGCACCTACGGGTTCCGCTTCTTCCACAACATGCTGCTGACAAACGCCTTCGGCAACTACCGCGAGGTGCTGCGCCGCACGGCGCTTTCGCCGCTGATGGGCGACTACCTGGACCACGTCAACAACGACAAGCTCAGCCCGAACGAGAACTTCGCGCGCGAACTGCTGCAGCTGTTTGCCATCGGGACCTGCAGACTCAACAGCGACGGCACGCTGCAGGGTGGCCAATGCACGCCCACCTACGACAACCAGACGGTGCGCGAGTACGCGTTTGCGCTCACCGGCTTCACCTACCCGGCCGGTGGCGTCTCGGTCTGGGGCTGCTGGCCCACGGGGGCCAACTGCACCTACTACCAGGGCGACATGGTGGCCAAACCAGCGCTGGCCGACAACAAGGCCAGGACGCTGCTGTCGGGCATCTCGGTTCCGGCGACACGCACGCCCACCCAGGCCCTGGATCTCGTGCTGAATTCGCTGATGGCCCACCCCAGCATGGCACCCTTCATCAGCCGCCAGCTCATCCAGCACCTGGTCAAGAGCAACCCCACGCCGGCCTACGTGCAACGCGTGGCCACCAGCTTCCGCAATGGGCGCTACACCGGGCTGACGCGCAGCTTCGGCACCGGTGTGAACGGTGACCTCACCGCCACCGTCGCTGCCGTATTGCTGGATCCCGAGGCTCGCACCTCCGCCCCGCCGCTGGTGGCCGAGAAGCTGCGCGAGCCAACGCTGCTGATGACCGGCGCGGTGCGTGCACTCAACGGCAGCACCGACGGCGAGGCGATGAGCTGGTGGTGGGGCGATGCGATGCGCCAGCACGTGTTCTATTCGCCTTCGGTCTTCAACTTCTATTCACCCACCTACCCGGTGCCGGGCACGCGGCTGGTCGGGCCGGCCTTCGGCATCTACAACGTCAACACCGCTTTCGCGCGCCTGAACTTCCTGAATCAGCTGCTGCACTGGGGCGGCATGGATGCCAACCCGACCGTCCCCGGCGCGCTGGGCACGCATGTCAACCTGGCCAGTTTCGAAGCCGACGCCACCGATCCGGCGGTGCTGGTCAGCCGGCTGTCCAACCTGCTCACCGGGGGGCGGCTGACCGCGGCCGCACGGCAGACCATCGCCACCGCCGTCGCTGCCTGGACCCCGGCGCAATCGTCGTCGTGGCGCACCGAGCGCGTGCGTACGGCGGCCTATCTGGTGCTGGCCTCGCCGGCCTACCAGGTGCTCAACTGAAAGCGGGAGCAGCGACCATGCCACGTCAGACGATCCTCCCGACCCTGCCCTCGCTGCCACGCCGCCAGTTGCTGGGCCTGGGTGGCGCCACGCTTGCCGGTGCCCTGGGCCTCGGCGGCGGTATCTCCATGCTGGCACCCGACGCCACGGCTGCCGACGACGGCTACAGAGCCCTGGTCTGCCTGTTCTGCTTCGGCGGCAACGACGGCATGAACATGGTGGTCCCGCGCGACGCAACCCGCCACGCGCAGTACGCCGCGGTGCGTGGCGCGCTGGCCCTGCCCCGCACCAGCCTGGTGGGTCTGGGCAGCGACTATGGCTTGCACCCGGCGATGGGAGCCCTGGCGCCGGTATGGGCCGAAGGCGCACTGACCGCCGTGCACAACGTGGGCCCGTTGTTCGCCCCCTTGAGCAAGGCCGCCTACCGCGCAGCCGCCGATGGCGATCCGCTGGTGCCCGATTCGCTGTTTTCGCACTCCGATCAACAGCTGCTTTGGGAAGCCGCGTCCGCGCGCGCCTTCGAACGCACGGGCTGGGGCGGGCGCGCCAGTGCCCTGCTGGGTACCACCAACCCGGTCATCTCCTTCGGTGGCAACGCCCACTTCGGTCTGGCGGATACCACCTCGCCCTGGGTGCTGCCCGGCCCGGGCTCGAACTTCGGCGCCAATGGCTTCTCGACCTGGGCGCCGGTCGCGGCCCGGCGCGCAGCACTCAACCAGTTGATGGCCACGCGGCAAGGCAGCCCGATGGCCGAGGCCTACGCCATTCAGATGCGCTCGGCCTTCAACCTGGAAACACGGCTGTCCGGCCTGTTCGATTTCAACCCCGACCCGGCCGCCGACCCCAGCGGCATCACGGCGGCTTTTGCACCGCTCATCAGCGGCGGCAACGTGGCCGGCGAACTGGCGCCGCAGCTCTACCAGGTGGCCCGCTTCATCGCCAACCGAGCCACCGTGCAAGGCACGCGGCAGATCTTCTTCGTGCAACTGGGTGGCTTTGACAACCACTCGGGGCAGATCGGCGGCAGTTCGCTGGATGGGCAGCACGCGCTGCTGATGCAGGAAGTCGCCGACAGCCTGGCCGCCTTCTGGCGCGCCTTGAAGGCCATCGGCATGGGCAACCAGGTGACGCTGTTCACGCAGAGCGACTTCGGCCGCACGTTCGTGCCCAACGACTCCTCGGGCACCGATCACGCCTGGGGCAACGAGCATCTGGTGATGGGTGGCGCGGTGGTGGGCAACGCGACCCATGGCCGGTATCCGCAGCTCGTCGTCGGCGGACCCGACGATGTCGGGGTGGATGCCTGGGAACTGCAGGGCCGCTGGATCCCGAGCTCGTCGGTGGACCAGTATGCCGCCACGCTGCTGCGCTGGTGGGGCATGTCCGAGCCGCAGCTGGACCTGGCCCTGCCGAACCTGAGGAACTTCGGCTCGGCACGCAACCTCGGGTTCCTCAGGGCCTGAAGGCCAATAGGCCCGACGCCCGGTCTCGCCAGGCCGGGCACGCGCACCGCCGGCTCAGACCCGACTTTGACAGTTCCAGGGCACATAGCCCCGGTTCTGGCGCG
>DAORNK010000470.1:0-3206 GCA_035440985.1 Rubrivivax sp.
GCCCCGCAGCCCCGCCTGCAGCAGTTCAAAGGCGATGCCATCGCGCAGCGCGGGGTCGGGATGTTCCAGGCAGGCCAGCAGCGCCAGCGCCAGGGTGTCGCGCGCCGCCACATCGGCCTGCAGGTCGGCACGCTGCCAGGCCTGGGCCTTCAACGCCTGCAGGCTGGCCAAGGTCTCGCCCGATGGCGGGCAGGCCGCCTGCGCGGGCGCCGCAGCCGCCAGAGCCAGCATGGCGAGCGGGCGACGTAACGCGAGGCGCATCATTGCCCGGCGACCCCGCCGTCCATCGTGGAGTGCAGCCCGCGCACGGTGGCGAAGCCCAAGCTCCCGCCGTCACGCAACACCGTCATGCGGGCATGCACCGCGCCTTGCACACGCAGACGGCCGGACTCCCGCCTGCAGCGCAAGGCTTCGTGGCGCTTGACCAGGCGCAGGCAGAAGCTGCAACCGGGCTGGTCGAAGCGGCGGGAGTACTCTGAGGCGGCACACCGCGCACGGGCATCGGTGTGAAGGTCGTCGGCCATGCCGTGATGATGCCCGCTTCGGCGCCGCTGGTGCGCCATTCCTCGGCTACCACCCGATCTTGACGTCCCGGCGGCTGCCGGTGAAGCGGCAATGGTGGCGCTTGGATTTCTGGCCTGTCGGACTGACCTCGGCGACGAAACCCCGCGGCCGCTCAGCTTGCAGAGCCGCGTTCTGGCCTTGGTGTTGTTGCTCCGAGTGGGCGTGAGGGTGGGGTTGTTCAGCCGCATGCGCCGTCCACCGACGCTATCCCTTCATCACATTGCCGTTGATGCGCGTTGCTGGCCCGGTTCCGATTGCATTGCGCGCGAGCCTGCGTCAAGACTGCGCAGCACGCGCGTACCGGCGTTGCTCTCCGGGTCGGTGTGGTCGCCGCCGATGAGATAGCCGCGAACCTGGTCAGTCGACCGACGCATGTCGGGGGTCGGGGGCATGGCGTCGTCAGAATTCGGCGCGCTCGACACCTGCGTCGGCCATGGCCTTCTGCAGGGCTTCGTCCAGCGTGGCCAGGGGCAAGGTGCGTCGAAGCGCGAGTTCCAGATAGGCGGCGTCATAGGCACTGAGGCCGTGGCGGGCCGCCAGCGCATCCAGCGTGATCATCGCCACCGGCTCGCGGTCGACACGCAGGCGAAGGGCCTGCGCATGCGCCACTAGGTCCTGCCGCTTTGCTGCCGTGATGCGCCGGCGCCGCCGGGCACTGAGCATCAGGTTGCCCACCTCCAGCAGCCACAGCGCCGGCACCCAGACCTCGCCTTCGGCCGTGGCCTGCAACGTGGCCTCGGTGTAGGGCGTGGCCTCGTCGGGCAGGAACCAGGCAGCGCTCACGGAGGCGTCCACGACGAGAGCGACGCTCAACGCCGGCCCTCTGCGATCAGGTCACGCGCCTTCAGCCGGCCGAGGCTGACGCTCTGGCGAGCAGCCAGCAGGCTGGCCACGGCGTCCCGCGCTGCGCTGGCGCTGTCTTGCCCTGTGGGCAGGGCCAATTGCGCGACCACCTTGCCACGGCGCGTGATGGCGATGACTTCGCCGCGCTGCACGCGCTCGATCAGCTCGGACAGACGATTCTTGGCTTCGTACAGGGCGACTTCGGTCATGCGGGGTTCCTGGGGTGGCCGGGGCACATCCTACTTGGCTAGCTAGCCATATTCAAGCGCCGCCGAGCCCTACGACGCCGCGCCTGCGAGGAGCACGTCCATGCCATGCACAGATGCAGCGGCGCGCACGGCATTGCCGATGCTGCGCAGGTTTGTTGGCGTCGACCCAGAGCTGGGCCAGTCGGTGCACGAGATTGCGTGCCCGACGGCATGACTTCCAGCGCCAGGCCGCCGCCATCGGTCAAGTCGTGGCGCTTGTCCTTCGCCTTCGCGTTGTCGATCGTTGCGGGCTTCAGGAGGTAGTTGATGTGTCGCATGTGGGCTACCAAACAGGGCCACCGCCGCATCGGTGGCCCCAGATGTGGCCCCTTCGCGAAGCCATGTCAAGCAGCCGCCGACGGCGCCAGAAGAGAAAAACCCCAGTCGAATCAACGATCTGGGGTTTCTGATGGGACCATCCAGGACGTCCGTAGACGCCCAAGGGACCGCGTCACATATGGTCGATCATCACATGGAAATCGCACCTAAGTCCGCGTCGCGTAACGCCCCGGCCCCGCTGGCACCCTCCATCTCCCGTCAAAGGACCCTCCATCGGAATTCCTCCAACGTTCATAGGTGGGGCCAGATGCACGTTTGTCACTTGGCCGAACACTGAGCAGGATCGCCGCCAATGTAGCAGGACCGCCCTTGCCTTCAAACGGCTGCATCTGCGCACTCGCCACAACGGTCAGTCCGGAGCAACCCAGTCTTCCACCCTCAGTCCCTCGACGCGCTGGAACTCGCGGGTGTTGTGCGTTACCAGCGTCGCGCCCTCGGCCAGCGCGTGGCAGGCGATCCATAGATCGTTCGCACCGATGGGCGTGCCGGCGTCCTTCAGACGTGTGAACTGCTCGGCGTAGTGCTCGCAGATGGCGGGGCCCGCCGGATACAGCACCGCCACTTGTCGGGCCAGGGCTTCCAGCCGGCGAAGGACCTCCGGCTTCCTCGTGCTGCGCTCGGCGCCCTTCAGCAGTTCGGCCCAAGTCACGAAGGACATGCACAGCCGGGCATCCTCCGGCAGCGCATCGACCCGTTGCGCGATGGCGGGCGGCTGGTTCTTGATCAGGTAGATGAGGACGTTGGTGTCCAGCACATAGATCACAGTGCCTCGCGCTCCTGCAGCGGCTGTTGCCGGGCCCGCTCAGTCTCCAGTGCTGCGATGAAGGCCACGTCCGCCTCGCCCACGGCGCGCAGGGCATCGAGCAGCGCCGCGCCGCGTTCGGCCCGCAAGGGATGGATCACCAGATCGCCCGACTCGTTGCGAGAAATGCTCACACGGTCGGTGTCGAGCCGGAACTCCGCAGGAATGCGCACCGCCTGGCTGTTGCCGTTGTTGAAGACTCTGGTCGTAAGCGTTTCCACGTCGCACTCCGTGTGTGTACGTCGATGTGTGTATTTTCGCCCAGGCACCGCCAGAGTGCAACTACGCCCAGAGACCCTGCCGGTGCACGCCCAGTGACTTCGCAAGCTTCGCGACGTTGCGCCACACAGCCCTGGCGGCAACGCCCTCCTTCGCCGCGGCTTCCTCCACGGCCATCACCACCAGGGGCA
>DAORNK010000471.1:0-3199 GCA_035440985.1 Rubrivivax sp.
GCGCGATAGCCCAGTTCGTCGCGGAACAGGGCGAGCACGCGGTTCTGCGTGGCGCGCTCGGGGGCACCGATGCCGTTCATCTCAGGCCTCGCCGAAGTGGCACCACTGATCCTCGGGCAGTGCCCGCAGGAATGCGCCGACCTGTTCGAGCTGGTCGTTCTGCCGCGCCCATTCGAGGCGCTCCTTGAACCGCAGTTGCTTCTCGATCGGCATGGTGTGGTGCCACGCGGCGAGGATCAGCGGCAGCGGTGGCTCCCAGCCGCCCGATGACCTCTGGCGCTTGTTCTTCAGTAGCCCGTAGAGCTTGCTCCACTGTGACGGCATCGGCACCAGACGCTTGTTCGCGGTGCAGTCGCCCCAGAGGGCGTCGAAGGCTGCTGACGTGTCGCTCATACCAGGCGCGTCCTGCCGGTGAGCAGTTCCTGCATCATGGCCTGCTTGAGGGCACGGGTCTTGTCGCGGCGCTGTTCGAGGCCCCGAAGCTCCTCCTCCATCGCGTCCAGAGCTGAGACGATGGCAGCCTGCTCCAAAGGGGGCGGTAGCAACAACAGCAGCTGAGCGAACTCGTTGCCATTAATACCTGGTTGCCCGCTCCGCATGGACATCAGGCTCACCCAGTTCCAGTATGGACTGGTTATCGCATACGCCGCGAGATACGCGGGAAGTAGGGCCTTGCCGTCGGGCCGAACTCGAATGAGAAAGCCGGCGAATACCAACTTGCCATCACGAAGATCGTATAGATAGGACTTCCCGACGCTGGCTCCCGTCCTGGCAAAGACAACGTCCCCTTCGCGTAGGAAGTACCGATCGACATCAGCCGCCGCCACCGAAACTCGCGGGGCCGGCCGGTAGCGACCTTCGTCGGAAATGTCAGTGATCCGGAGGTAGCTCGGCAGCTTGTCCGAGAAGGGAACGGCTGCTGCATTGATCCCGTAGTCAGGTCGCGAGAGGATGCAAGCTCCCAGGCGCTTCACCTCCCACTCGCCGTTGAAGCCGGGGAGGCGGGTTTGGCCGGTGAGGAGTTGCTGCATGGCGGCCTGTTTGAGGTCGCGCTTCTTGGCGATGAGCCGGTCCAGCACGCCCAGCAGCGCATCCACATCGCTCAACGCCTGCGCGATGGCGCGTTGTTCTGCCGGGTCAGCTGGCAGCGTAACCCCTTCGCGATGAAGATCATGTCGATTGACGCCAGGCACGCCGCTCTTGCCGCTGAAGGTCTTGAAGTCAAACCTCTGCAGTAAGTAGTAGATGAATCGCGGGTCGTTACCGTGAAAGTCTCGAACGTAAAGGGTGGTGTTCAGCGGCCAGAACGGCTCCAACAGGAAGAAAAGATCCCCGATCGTTCCATACCGGCCGGTTACTACACCGGGAGCCCGCACCATTGACGTGTGGTGGCAATCAATGACTCCAGCGGAGCTGACGATGGGCACGTCCCCAGAGCGTCTTAGTTTGGCCGGCAGGTCGAATCCACGCTGAAACGTCACCACGTTGCCGAGCAACTCGGTACGCCAGGCGCGTTCTACGCCCATACCGCGCCCATCTTCTTGAGGTGTTCATCCACGCGGGCAGCGAGCGCCGCGACTTCGCTGGTGAGCCGCGGCAGCGGCGTCGCATAGCGCTCCGCGAGCTGCCGAATGCGGCCAGTCAGCGTCTGCGACACGCGGTCCAGCTCGCCCTGCACGGCGGCAGCCAGCGTGGCCAGCCATTTGTCGTCCACGACGAGGGTCTTGATCTCGTCCTCGGTGAGCTGGCCGTACCTGGCGGCCACCTCGGCCATCAGCGCGTCCTGCGCGGCCTTGAGCTTGGCGCCGGTTTCCGCGTCCTGTTCGATCAGGGCCAGATAGTCCTGCAGCACCTTGCGCTCGTCGGCAGTGTCGGAGTCGGCCTTGCCGATCTCCTTCAGCCGGGCGGCAACGCTGGCCTTGGTGAGCTTGTCCTTGTCGTTCCTGGCGTCTTCGAGCAGACCGCCTTCGCCGCCATGCTCCTCGGCCATTTCCTCCATCTGCTGCGCCAGGGCGGCGAGCTGTGCCTCCAGCGCATCGATCGCGGCCTGCTCCTGGGCAAAGTAGCGGGCGGTGACGAGCGCGGGCGGGATCAGTTCGGCGGCGTACTTCTTCCTGCCCAGCGCGAAGTCGGGGCGGGTCTTCGTCTTGCTGGTCCTGTCTTCGATGATGAGCCGGGGTTGGGCGGCGGCCACCCAGCCGTCGGCGGCGATGAGGTAGCAGTCGTCCTGCATCGTCTCGCCCCAGTAGTCCATCAGGTGCTGGTAGACGTCGTAGGCGTCGAGTAGCGGGGCGTGCTCGAAGCGGGCAAGCAGCGCCTCGGCGATGGTTCCGATCAGGGCCTTGGGGTGGCCGTCCTTCGCGAAGCCGCGCAGGTGCGGGGTGTTGGCGGCCTTCCATTGCGCAAACAGCTGGGTGGCGGTGGCGATGAAGGCGGTGAATTCGGCGTGGCTGAAGATGGTGGGCTTGATGTCGGCGGGTGCGACGCGGAGCTGGCTGTAGCCGGGGCGGCCGGCCGGCTCGAAGAGCGCGGCGCGCACGGCGGGAAAGACTTGCCAGTAGGGCGCCAGCGCATCCAGGTCGCGGTCGGGGATGCCGCCGCGCAGGTGGGCGTCGATGTCCTGCAGGTCCTCGGGCTCGGTGCTGTCGATATAGCGCGGCAGGTTGAGGTTGAAGTCGTTCTTCGGGTCACTGATCTCGGCCAGCGGCACCCGGCGCGCGTAGCCGGGGATGTCCACCTGGCGGGTGAAGGTGTCGACGATGCGGTGGATGTCCTGCTCGCGCAGGCGGTTCTTCGGGCCGTCCTTGCGGAAGCCCGTGCTGGCGTCGATCATGAAGATGCCGCCTTCGGCCGATGCGCGGGCCGTAGCCTGCGCCTTGTCGAGCACGATGATGCAGGCCGGGATGCCGGTGCCGAAGAACAGGTTGGCCGGCAGGCCGATGATGCCCAGGATGTAGCCGCGCTGGACGAGGTTCCTGCGGATCAGCCCTTCCGCGTTGCCGCGGAACAGCACGCCGTGCGGCAGGATGCAGGCGCCGCGGCCGGTGCTCTTGAGCGAGCGCAGGATGTGCAGCAGGTAGGCGTAGTCGCCCTGCCTGGCGGGCGGCGTGCCGTAGTGCTTGAAGCGTTCGTGCGGGTCGTTGGCGGGGTCGAGGCCGGTGCTCCAGCGCTTGTCGCTGAAGGGCGGATTGGCGACGAC
>DAORNK010000472.1:0-3189 GCA_035440985.1 Rubrivivax sp.
GGTGGGCGCATCGGCGTGCGCCATCGGCAGCGCCAGGACCGTCTCGCGGGCAATGGCCTGCGGTACACCGCTCCCCAGCGCCTGCGCCACGGCCTGGCGCATCACAGCCGCACTGGCCGGGCGGGCCGCAGCTTCCTTGGCCAATGCGTGCAACACCAGGGCATCGAAGCGCGGCCCCAGCAGCGCGCCTTCCAGCGCGGAGGGTGGCGCCGGCGGCTCGTGCACCACCTGATACATCAATGCCTCGGGTGTGCCGAAAAAGGGCGGGCGGCCGGCAATCACCTGGTACATCACCACGCCCACGGCGTAGAGATCGGCTCGATGGTCCACCACCTGCCCCAGGAATTGTTCCGGGGCCATGAACATCGGCGTGCCCAGCACGGCATTGGCCACTGTGAGACTGCTGCTTTCGAGCCGAGCGATGCCGAAGTCGGCGATCTTGATGCGCCCGGTCCGGGTCAGGATGAGGTTGGATGGCTTGATGTCGCGGTGCCAGACGCCGTTGTCGTGCGCATGCGCCAGTGCGTCCAGGGTCTGGCTGGCGATGCTTGCCAAATCGGCTTCCGTGAAGCACACGCCGTGGCTCAGGTAGTGCGCCAGCGTTTGGCCCTCCACGTACTCCATCGCGATGTAGGCCACCTGGCCGTCGTCGCCGAAGTCGTAGACCCCCACAATCCCCGGGTGCTGCAGCCGCCCGGCGGCCTGTGCCTCGTGACGGAAGCGGGCCGCCGTGTAGGCCACGGCCTCCGGGCTTTCGCCAGCCAGGCGCCGGATGGTCTTGAGCGCCACCGCGCGACGGATGTCGGGATCGTAGGCGCGGTAGACCACGCCCATGGCACCCTCGCCCAGCACGCCGGTGATGGGGTACTTGCCCAGGCGTTCAGGGTGCTGCATGCGCGCTCATTCCAGCATCTTCATGGCCTGCACGACGCTGGTGCGCATGCGGGTGAAGGATTCGGCCAGCACGCCGATCTCGTCACGGCTGCGCGCGTCGAATTCGGGGGCGCTGAGCTCACCCTGGCTGACACGGTCGGCCAGCGATGACAGGCGCGTCACCGGGCGCACCACCACCCACCAGATCATCAGGTTCAGCGCCAGGCCGACCACCAGGAACACGCCCAGCAGCGAACCCACGAAGAGCCGCAGGTTCCGATCCGCGCGCTGCAGCGGCAGGGCCATCGGCACGGAAACCACCTGGGCGCCGATCACTTCGCCCATCTGCCAGCCAAATCCGTTGGCCGGGCCATAGCGGTCGACCATCGTGCGCGGGGCGGCATCGACGCTGCTGTGGCAGCGCAGGCAGGCCGCGTCCGTGATGCGCAGCGGCCGCGCGATGTACAGCGAAGGTCCGGTCGGGGTGTCACGCTGGCCTATGTACTCCTTCAGACCCGCATCGCCACGAAACGCATGCACGATGTCGACTTCCCAACCCACCGCCCGGTCGCGCGGGTTGGTGGGATTGAGCGTGGCTTCCTTGTAGGCGTATTCCGGGTACTTGCCACGCAGCGTGGCCAGCACTTCAGTGGCCGAATAGCTGGGCACCGATTGCGGCAGGAACTGCGTCTTCAGCTGCTCCTGCAGCAGCGCCGTGATCTGGGTCGAGGTGTACTGGCGCACCGCCGTGGCCTGTTCCATCAGCAGCCTGGCCCCGGCCAGCACTTCCTGCTGCGCCTGATCCTGCAGCAGGCTGCGGCTGATCCAGCCGCTCAGGCTCACACCCACGGCCATCGCCAGCCCGTAGATGAGATTGAACTTGAACAACAGCTTCATGGCGGGGCTGGGCGCTGTTCGCACCTGTGCGTTCGGTTGGGTGGCGATGGTAGCGCCCACCCCGACGTGCTGGTGCGCGCCGGGATGGGCAAGAATGGTTACGGCCATGTCCAAGATCACGAACCCCACCATGCCGGCCGCCGCCCACCCAGCGCTGCAGGGAGTGACGGTGCTGCAGCGGGGCTGGCTGTCGTCCAACAATGTCCTGCTGCACGGCTGCGGAGAAGGTGCGGTGCTGGTGGACAGCAGCCACGTGCTGCACACCACGCAGACCGTGGCCCTGGTGCGGCAGGCGCTGCAAGGCGAGCCGCTGGCCCGCATCGTCAACACCCACCTGCATTCGGACCATTGTGGCGGCAACGCCGGCGTGCAGGCCGCGCTCGGCGGGAGCATCACGGTGCCGAGCCCGTCCTTCGCTGCGGCGCTGGCCTGGGACGAAGAGCGGCTGAGCTACCGCCACACCGGCCAGCACTGCCAGCGCTTCCGGCCCGACGCCGCGCTGGCCCCCGGGCAGAGCCTGAGCGTGGGCGGGCGCCTTTGGCAGGCCCTGGCCGCGCCGGGGCATGACCCGGATTCGCTGCTGCTTTTCGATGCACGGCACGGCCTGCTCATCAGCGCGGATGCGTTGTGGGAAAACGGCTTTGGCGTGGTGTTCCCGGAACTCGCGGGCGATCCTGGCTTCGACGACGTGGCGGCCGTGCTCGATCTCATCGAAAGCCTGGGCGCAGCCTGCGTCATCCCCGGCCACGGCGCCCCGTTTGTGGACCTGCCAGGCGCGCTGCACCGCGCGCGCCAACGGCTGGCAGCGTTCAGGGCCGATCCGGCACGCCACCGACGCCATGGCATCAAGGTCCTGGTCAAGTACCACCTGATGGAAGAGCAGCGGCAGACCTGGCCCGACTTCAGGCAATGGTTCGGCACGACCCCGCTGTGCCAGGGGGTGTGGCAGGGCCTGGGCCGCCCCGAAGGCAGCATCGTCGCCTTCGGCGAGCACATCGTGCATGAGTTGCTGCGCGCTGGTGTGATCGCCTCGCGCGACGGGGCACTGTTCGACGCCTGACACAGCTGGTTGCGCAAGCACACATGCCAGGCCAGGCCCGAGCGGCGGGGCTTGGCTACGATGCAAGCCTGCTGCCTGCCTGGAGTCCTTGTCGTGTTCCCGATCCGCCGCCCGTGCGTCCACGTTTCCGGTCGGCGGCCCGAGATGATTCCTGGTCCCCCAGACCCGCAATACCCGGCCGCAGTCCGGCCATGGGTGCAATGGGCGTTGTCGGCGCTGCTGCTGACCGCCTGCGCATCGCGCACGGCACCACCGCCCGTGGCACGCCCTGCCCCACCGCCAGCACCTGTCGCATCGGCGCCCGGGCCCGCGTCGGCCACCCGCCAGAGCGACGCCGAACGGCGGGCCGCGTTCGACCG
>DAORNK010000473.1:0-3172 GCA_035440985.1 Rubrivivax sp.
ATGTTGCCGCGCGCCTCGAAGGCGCGCGCCACCTTCCCCCCCAGCGCTCCCGCGCCCACCACCACGGCGGAGCGCCGGTTCTGCGGCTGCCGGGCCAGGTGGCGCAGCGCGCGCCGGCCGCCGAAGCAGGCCAGCCACTGCAGCGCGGGTGTGGCCAGCGCCCACCAGACCAGCACGCTGCCGTTGAAGAGTTCGAGGCTGCGTGTGGCATAGCCGCACAGGAGCAGGATCACGAGCAGGCTCAGCCACGAGGTCGTGATGTCCACCGCAGCGTTCAATGGCCGGTCCCAGAAGCGGTTGCGGCCGGGAAAGGTCAGCGCGAAGATCAGCAGGCACAGCGTCAGGTCGGCGCGCACGATGGGTTCGCCGAACCACGTCGACACGGCGACGAACACCAGCACCGAAATCGACGGCTCCAGGAACGCCGCCACCAGCGAAGTCACCGACTGCGGCGCGCTGTAGAAGGTGCGTTTGTACGCTCGGTCTTCGAACATCGATCGGCGGCAGGGGCTCGTTGACGCAGGGGCTCACTGCCGCTGCGGCTGCCCCAGGGCGCGACGCGGCAAGCTTTTGATTCTCACCCACTTCACCCAGGCCCATGGTGTGGCGCACACGCCGGCGCGGGGGCGGCTGCCTACAATCGCGCGATGTTGCAAAGACTTCACGCTCTGGTGGCGCCGGCTCTGGCTTCGCGCCTGACCCTGTTGCTCAACCACGTGCTGTCCGCCGAGCGCGTGGCCACCGAACGCCTGGTGCCGCACGCGGGCCGCACGGTGGCCCTGACCCTGGTGGGCTGGCCCACGCTGCTGCCGCCGCCACCGGTGCTCGCATGGCGCATCACGCCCGCGGGCCTGCTGGAAGAAGCGCCAAACCCGGATCTGGCCGCGCCCGACCTGGCGGTGCAACTGGAGGCTTCGAACCCCGCCCTGCTGGTTGCGCGTGCGATGGCCGGCGAACCCGCCCAGGTGCAGGTCTTGGGCGACGCGCAACTCGCGGGGGATGTCAACTGGCTGATGCAGAACCTGCGCTGGGATGTCGCGGCCGACCTGGAGCGCCTGTTCGGGCCGTTGGTGGCGCAGCAACTGGCCCAGCTGGGCCGCGCACTTGCTGCTGGCATGCGTTTGGCCTCCAGGGGATTGGTGGGGCTGGCCGGGCGTCTGTGGCCCGGCTCGTGAGACCCGCTGTGCCGGTTTCTGGCCCCGGCAACAGGTGCTAGATGGCGCATTTCGGGCGTCTGGTCTTCATCGTCATCATCGTCCTGCGCTTCGGCCTGGACGAGGTGGCGCTGAGCGCCTTCCGCCAGCGCTGGGTGCGAGCGCTCGTGCGCCTGGTCACCGTGGGGCGACGGCTGGACGCACCGCGCGGCGAGCGGCTGCGCCAGGGTCTCGAAAGGCTGGGCCCGATCTTCGTCAAGTTCGGTCAGGTGCTGTCCACCCGCCGCGACCTGATCCCGCTGGACGTGGCCGACGAACTGGCCAAGCTGCAGGATCGTGTGCCACCGTTCCCGACCGCGCAATCGAGGGCCTTGGTGGAAGCGGCTTTCGGCAAGCCCATCGACGCACTCTTCGCCAGCTTCGAAACCGAGCCGGTGGCCAGTGCCTCCATCGCCCAGGTGCACTTTGCGGTGCTTCGGGATGGCCGCGAGGTGGCCGTGAAGGTGCTGCGTCCCGGCATGTTGCAGGTCATCGGCCAGGATCTGACCCTGCTGCACACGCTGGCGCGCTGGGTGGAGCGGCTTTCGACCGAAGCCAAGCGGCTGCGGCCGCGCGACGTGGTGACCGAGTTCGACGGCTACCTGCACGACGAGCTGGATCTCGTGCGCGAGGCCGCCAATGCCGCGCAACTGCGCCGCAACATGGACGGTCTGGTGCTGGTACCCGAGATGGTCTGGGAGCTGTGCACGCCGGGCGTGATCGTGATGGAGCGCATGCATGGCGTACCCATCAGCCAGCTCGAACGTCTGCGCAGCGCCGGCGTGGACATCCGCAAGCTGGCCCGCGACGGCGTCACGATCTTCTTCACCCAGGTCTTCCGTGACGGCTTCTTCCACGCCGACATGCACCCGGGCAACATCCAGGTCAGCCTGGACCCGCGGACCTTCGGACGCTACATCGCGCTGGACTTCGGGATCATCGGCAGCCTGACCGAAAGCGACAAGGAGTACCTGGCCTACAACTTCATCGCCTTCTTCCAGCGCGACTACAAACGGGTGGCCGAACTGCACGTCGAAGCCGGCTGGGTGCCGGCCGACACCCGCGTGGACGCCCTGGAAGGCGCGGTGCGCGCCGTGTGCGAACCGCAGACCGACCGGCCCCTGAAGGACATCTCCTTTGGTCAGGTGCTGCTGCGCCTGTTCCAGGCTTCGCGGCGTTTCAACGTGCAGATCCAGCCCCAACTGGTGCTGCTGCAGAAGACGCTGCTCAACATCGAAGGCCTGGGGCGCCAGCTCGACCCCGACCTGGATCTCTACGTCACGGCCAAGCCTTTCCTGGAACGCTGGATGAACGATCAGATTGGCTGGCGTGGCCTGATGGAGCGGCTCAAACGCGAGGCGCCGCGTTACGCGCAGATGGTGCCGGAACTGCCGCGTCTGGTGCACAAGGCACTGCAGCAGCAGGCGGCGCCGAACGACAACGCCGCGCTGCTGGCCCTGCTGGCCGAACAGCGGCGCACCAACACCTTGCTGCAGGCCTTGCTCTGGGCCGTGGTGGGCTTCGTCGGCGGCCTGCTGGCCACGCGGGTAATGCTCAACTGGTGGCACTGATGCACCGGCGCGCCGCCGCGCGCCCGCGTCCGCCCTTGAAGATGGCCGGCCAGCCTATACTTTCACCCTTTTGAATCAATGGTTTAGCGATGCCCATCTACGCCTACCGATGCACCGCATGCGGTCATGCGCAGGACGTGCTGCAAAAGCTTTCGGACCCCGTGCTCACCGAGTGCCCGGCCTGCAAGGCCGCCACGTTCGCCAAGCAGTTGACGGCCGCGGGCTTCCAGCTCAAGGGTTCCGGCTGGTACGTGACCGACTTCCGCGACGGCAACAAACCGGCGGCGGCTGCCAAAGGCGACGAAAAGTCCGATGGCAAACCAGCCACCGCAGCGCCGGCCGCGGTACCGTCGCAAGGTGCTGCAGCGGCGGCCGCGCCCGCGGCTGCCAACCCGGCACCGGCGGCCG
>DAORNK010000474.1:0-3166 GCA_035440985.1 Rubrivivax sp.
CCACATCAGCTACGACGACGCGCTGCGCAACGCGGACAGCGTCAACGACCTGCGCCTGCAGATTAAGCTGCAGAGCCAGCGCGCGCGCAGCAACGACCTGGCCGCCGGCACCGAGCACATGCGCGTGGTCTAAGGCTGGACCGAGGCCGCGCCTGCGCGCGGCCGAGTGCCTGCCGAAGGCCCCGGCGCATGCTTGCGACGGGGCTGTGGCCGCGCCGAGCCCGCGCACGCCGCCCCGGCATTGTCCCGCCGCCCAAGAATATCTCCGGCGCTGAAAACCCCCAGCGCCCGCTCCGGCACGAGTATCTGCCGGGCGGGCGTGCACGCGCCGACCGGGTAAAATCAAAACCCCATCCGATACCTTATCGGCCGAGCACAGGCCAACTTGAGGACTTTTTTTCAGGAGTCCTCCCATCGGGCTGTGACCCAGGTGAAGTGGCGTCATCCCAGGCGCGAGAGACCTCAAGTCGGGGATTCAACGGCCGATAAGGCGCAGCGAAACGGCGGGCTTCGGCCCACTCTTTTTCGGCTCGGGCAAACCCTGTGAATTAGCCCCGTTTCTGCGGCCGGGCGAGTATCTGGGAGCCTTTTCAGGCGCTGTTTCAGGACTATCCTTGGATGTATCAAAAGGTGTGCAAGGGCAACTGTTCCTGTCACCGGACCAAGGACCCGCCGTGAACCGCATCCACCACTACATTCACCACCGCCTGATGCCCAGCCTGATGGCCGGCGTGATGGCCCTGTCCGGCGTCATCACCGCGGCCATGCCGCTGCCCGCCATGGCCCGCGGCGAACGTGGCGCCCAGAAGAGCGAGGCCCGCAAAGAAGCGCGCAAAAACCGGCTGGACCGCATCGCCAGGGACCTGTCCGACGAACTGAAGGCGCCGCGCCACCAGAAGAGGGACAAGGCCCGCTGGTCGCGCGACGTCGACGGCGTGCACATGGTGCAGCTGCTGGTCAGCAGCGACAGCGCAGACCCGCAGATGACCGCCCTGCGCGCCGAGGTGGCCCGCCAGGGTGGCAAGGTGCAGGTCGTGCACCGCAACCTGCAGACCCTGACCGTGCTGCTGCCGGCCGCCAAGGTCACGGCGCTGTCGCAACACGACGACGTCCTGCGCATCATCCCCAACCGCGACACGAAGAGCACCGCCAGTGCGCTGGAAACCATCACCGGCGCCACCACCAGCGCGGTGCGCACCTATACCCCGACGACCTACACCGGCCTGGACGGTACGGGCGTGGGCATTGCCATCCTCGACTCCGGCGTGATGAAGGCGCACAAGAACTTCCTCAACGCCAGCGGCGCCTCGCGCGTCAAGCGCAGCGTGAACATGCTCAATGCGGCGCTGTACGACTGGTCCGACCCCTGGGGCGGCACGGTCTCGCTGCAGCCGGGCAGCACCGCGCTGGCCAGCTACGAAGCGACGATCGCCGCCGACACGGCCACCACGCAGGACGCCTACGGCCATGGCACGCACGTGGCCTCGGTGGCCGCCGGCCGCGGCTTCTACCAGACGCCCGACGCCACCGGCGTGGCGCCCAACGCCGACATCTACGACGTGCGCGTGCTCAATTCGCAGGGCATCGGCACGATGAGCGACGCCATCGAGGGCATCAACTGGGTGATGTACCACGCCCGCGAATACAACATCCGCGTGCTCAACATCAGCCTGGCCGCGCAGTCCACCGACACCTACGGCGATGACCCGCTGTGCCAGGCCGTGCGCATGGCCACCGCGATGGGCATCACCGTGGTCGCAGCAGCCGGCAACTTCGGCCTCACGCTGGCGGGCCGGGAGGTCTATGGGGCCATCTCGTCGCCGGGCAACGAGCCTTCGGTCATCACCGTGGGCTCGGTCAACACGCTGACCACCACGGCGCGCGGCGACGACAAGGTCAACATGTTCAGCTCACGCGGCCCGACGCGCGGCGTCTGGGTCGACCCGATGACCAACATCGGCTGGCCCGACGACGCCCTCAAGCCGGACCTGGTGGCGCCAGGCAACAAGGTGCTGGGCGCCAGCGCCACGAAGGCCGATGCGGCATCGGCGACGAAGAACACGCTGGCCACGCTGTTCCCGACCCTCGAATCCACCGTGCCCACGCCGACCGCCTACGGCCAGCGTCTGATGTACCTGAGCGGCACCTCGGTCGCCGCACCCGCCGTCGCCGGCGCCGCCGCCGTGCTGCTGCAGGCCAACCCCGGTCTCACGCCGCCGCTGGTCAAGGCCATCCTGCAGTACACCGCACAACCGCTGCCCGGCCACAACCTGCTGCAACAGGGCGCCGGCCTGCTGAACCTGGAAGGCGCGGTGAAGCTCGCGCAAGCGCTGCGCACCGACATCCACAGCGCCGTCCAGGCCGGCACCATCAGCGCCGGCGCCAACCTGCTGGCCAGCGGCAAGACGCTGCCCACCGCGCGCAGTTCCACCATCGGCGGCCAGGCCTTCAACTGGTCGCGCATCGTCTACGTCGGCGGCAACCGCATCGCCACCGGTGACAAGCTCTTCACCGCCTTTCAGCCGATCTGGGATCCGCGCACCGTCTGGGGCGACACCTACACCGTCGTGCGCACCGTGCCGACCTACTGGTCCGGCACCGGCATCGCGGCCAACACCTTCCCGAAGTCCTTCACGATGGACTGGCCCTGGACCTTCGGCACACTGCTGACCAGCGGCGTGGTGCGGGCGGACGGGCTGCTGGGCGCCAGCTCGTTGCTGGGCAAGACGGGCGTCTTCACACCCACGCCGACGCTGACATCCTGGCTCGTGGCCGGCAGCGGGCAGACCCTCGGCCAGGGCCTGATCCTCAGCGAAGGCCTCATCCTAAGTGAAGGGCTGATCCTCAGCGAGGGCCTCATCCTCAGCGAAGGGCTCATCCTGAGTGAAGGTCTCATCCTGAGTGAAGGGCTCATCCTCAGCGAGGGCCTGATCCTCAGCGAAACCGCCACCACCGTGTCCGGCTTCAAGACCTCCGGCGCGCTGTACGGCGAGTGACCGCGGCCACGGCCCAGCACGGGCCGCGGTTCGTGGCAGCATGCGGGCGATGAACACACCCCGCAGCTACGAACCCACTCCCGCGCGCCGCACGGCCTTCATCGGCCTGGGCGTGATGGGCCACCCGATGGCCGGCCACCTGGCGCGCGCCGGCCACGCCACCACCGTCT
>DAORNK010000475.1:0-3155 GCA_035440985.1 Rubrivivax sp.
GCGGCGCGGGCGTCGGCCTGCGGGTCGTGCGCGGCCGCGAGGCCGAGTGCCTGTCGGCACAGGCGCCCCCTCCCCCCGGCTTCGCAGGCCAGGGGGCGGCCACCGATCCGCACACGATCGACTCCGTTCCACACCCCAACCGGGAGGCATCATGAAGCGCATCCTCGTCCACCTGGACGCCTCGCCGCGAACCGCCGTGCGGCTCGCGCTGGCACAGCGACTGGCACACCGCGACGGTGCCGAACTCGACGCCTTCTACGGCGTGGAGCCCATGCTGGTGGCCCTGCCCTGGGCGGCGGCCGAAGACATGGGCTCGGTGACCTCGGCGCTCGCCGAACTGGATGCCGAACAGCGCAAGCGGGCTCGTGCGCTTGTCGATCAGGCGGCTGGGCGAAGCCCGGTGACCTGGGTCGACGGCGGCGCGGCGCCGTACTGGAGCCTGCTGCAGCAGGCGATGTACACGGACTTGCTGGTGCTGGGACAAGCCGATGACCAGGACGGGCTCACCGGCCCGCTGACGCCGGGCCTCGTGCCCAACAGCATCATCGACACCGGCAAGCCCACGCTGGTGGTGCCGGCCAACGGATCGTTCGAGATTCCGCGCCGCATTCTGGTGGGCTGGAAACCGACCCGTGAGTCCGCACGCGCCCTCACGGCAGCGCTGCCGTGGTTGCGCAGGGCGACGGCCGTGCACGTCGCGACACGGGTTGACGAGGAGCACGCCGACGCCCCGGCCAGGTTGACCCACTGGCTGCAACTGCATGGCGTGGCGGCGCCGATAGAGCACCATCGCCTAGCGCAAGGCGAAGTCGGGGCGGCCCTGCTCACGTTGGCCGCAGGCTCCGGCGCCGAATTGCTGGTGATGGGCTGCTACGGGCACAGCCGGGCGCGCGAGCTGGTGCTGGGTGGGGCCTCGCGCACGGTGCTGCAATCGATGACGCTGCCGGTGCTGATGGTGCATTGAACCCTGGGCCGCCGGCCCTTGCCCCTGCGTGCCACCCCGGTACTGCGCATGCCGTTGGCCGTGGATTGCCAAGCCATTGTTGATCCACAGCAAGCGCGCGGGCCGGCGATGACGTTCAATCGTCCGATGGCACGTCTGCGTGCATGCCGGCTGGGCGCCGCCTGATGGTGGAAGTGGCCTGCCGGTCTGACCCTGCCACCCCTGTGGGCCAGCAAGCTCTGGGGCCGCGCGTGCTGGCCATCGTGCGCAGCGTGGCCGACGAACTGCGGCCGCAGACCAGGCTGTCCCCCACGCTGGGGCTGGATCATTCGCTCGAGCGCGACTTCGGCCTGGACAGCCTCGCCCGCGTCGAGCTGATCGCGCGCATCAGCCACGATCTGGGCGTGGCGCTGAGCGAAGCGGCACTGACGGAGGCTGAGACGCCACGGGACCTGCTGCGCCACATCACCGTCAGCGCGGCCACCCCGGTCGGCGCAGAGCTCGGGACCATGCGCGGCGCGAAGGCTGCGCGTCCGCCGGCACCGGTGGCACCTCTGGACTTGCCCGACTCGGTACAGACGCTGGTCGACGTCTTCGACGCGCACCTGCGGCACCAGCCCCACCGTACCCTGGTCACGCTGTACGGTGAGGGCGATGCCCACATGGGGTTGAGCTACGCCGACTTGCACCGCGACGCCGTCGCACTGGCCGCCGGCCTGCAGGCGCTCGGTCTGGTCAAGGGCGACAGCGTGGCCATCATGCTGCCCACCGGGCGCGAATTCTTTGCGGCCTTCTTCGGTGCCCTGGTGGCCGGCTGCGTGCCGGTGCCGCTGTACCCGCCGGCCCGGCCCTCGCAGCTCGAAGACCATTTGCGGCGCATCGCCGGCATCCTGCGCAACGCGATGGCCCGGGTGCTGGTGACGGTCGAACGCGCCAAGCCGCTGGTCCACCTGCTGCGGGCGCAGGCCGAAGGCCTGCAGACGGTGGGTACCGTCGCGGACCTGTCGCGGGCCGAGGCCGGCTACCTGCGGCCCTTGGTGCTGGCGACGGATGTAGCCTTCCTGCAGTACACCTCGGGCAGCACCGGTGAACCCAAGGGCGTGGTGCTGACGCACGCCAACCTGCTGGCCAACCTGCGCGCGATGAGGCGGGCTTCCAAGGTCGGCCGCGACGACACCTTCGTTTCGTGGCTGCCGCTGTACCACGACATGGGCCTGATCGGCGCCTGCCTGGGCGCCCTGGTGCTGGGCTTTCACCTGGTGCTGATGTCGCCGCTGGCCTTCCTGGCGCGGCCGGCGCGCTGGCTGGAGGTCATCCACCGCCACCGGGGCACGGTCTCGGCGGCCCCCAACTTCGCCTACGAACTTTGCCTGTCCAAGTTGACCGACGCCGATCTCGAAGGCCTGGACCTGTCCAGCTGGCGGCTGGCCTTCAACGGCGCAGAGCCCGTGAGCCCCGACACGCTGGAGCGCTTTGCGGAGCGATTCGCGCGCTGCGGTCTGAAGCGCGAAGCGCTGACGCCGGTGTATGGCCTGGCCGAGAGTTCGGTCGGGCTGGCCTTTCCGCCGATGGACCGCGGCCCGCTGATCGACCGCGTCGATCGCCTGCGGCTGGTGCGCGACGGGGTGGCGGCACCCGCCGCCCGTGACGACCCGCAGCCCCTGCGGATCGTCAGCTGCGGCCTGCCCTTGCCCGGCCATGAATTGCGCGTCGTCGATGGCCGCGGGCGTGAGCTGCCCGAACGCGCGCAGGGGCGCGTGCAATTCCGCGGCCCTTCCAGCACGCACCGCCAGTGCCGCAACTTGCTGCAATCCAGCAGCATCACGCTCGATGCGTTCTCGGCGACTCTGTCCGGGCAGCCGTTGCGCGCCCGCGGCCAACTGCCGCTGCCGCCGGACGTGGCGCGCTTCGACCTGTGGGTGATGCTCGCCGCGCTGGTCGCGTGCCTGCCCGTGTTCCTGACCGGTCGCGAGAAGGACATCATCATCCGCGGCGGCTTGAACATCCATCCGCAGGAGCTCGAGTCGGCGGTGGCCAGACTGCCCGGCGTGCGCAAGGGCGGCGTGGCGGTCTTCCCGGCCAGCGACCTGCGCAGCGGCACCGAGCGGCTGGTCGTGCTGGCCGAGACCAGGCTCGCCGAACCCGGGCCACGCGGCCAACTGATTCAGGCCATCACCGCGCTGGCGGCCACGCTGCTGGGTGCGCCGGCCGA
>DAORNK010000476.1:0-3146 GCA_035440985.1 Rubrivivax sp.
ACCCACAGCAGCGCCACGGCGAGGGCCGTGCGGCAGGCGGGCGAGGGTGGGCGAAGGTTCATCGACACAGCTCCAGCCGCCCCTGGGCCGCAGGCGGCGGGGCGGGTGCTGGACAGTGTGCGGCGGGGGGCTTGGCGCCGATCGCCGGAAGTTGGCGGGGAACCCGGCGCAAATCGACGCGCTGGCCGGCGGGGTCAGGTCGGGCGCACGCCGAACAGCCAGGCCAGCAGCGGGAAGCTGACGAAGGCCAGCACTGTGCTCGTCATGATGATGCGCGCCACGCGCCCGTTGTCGGCGCCGTAGCGTTCCGCCAGCAGCGAGACGTTGCTGGCGCTGGGCAGCGCGGCAGCCAGGGTCAGCACCATCACCTGGAAGCTGGACAGCGGTGCACCCAGGCGGTGGGCGGAGGCGCCCAGCAGGAAGACCAGCAGCGGGTGCACGAACAGCTTGATCAGCGCCACCGGCACGTACTCGCGCACCGGCGTGTGACGGCTGGCGTGCTGGCCGGCCCGCCACAGAACCGCACCGATGGTGAACAGCGCCACCGGCGTCGCCGCGTCGGCCAACAGGCTGACCACGGTCTGCAGCGGGCCCCACAGCTGCAGACCGGCCACCGAAAACACGCCGCCCAGCGCGATGGCCCAGGGCAACGGATTGGACAAGGTGCCGCGCAGCGCACGCCAGGCGGCTTCGCGCGCACCGTGTTCGGCTGCGCTGTGCGCCTGCGCCACGGCAATGCAGACCGAACTGGTGACGAACAGATCGGCCAGCATCGTGCAGATCACCGGGCCCGCCGCGGCCGGCCCCAGCAACGCGGCCAGCAGCGGCACGCCCATGAAGCCGGTGTTGGGAAAAGCCGCCACCAGCGCGCCGAAGGCGGCGTTCTGCAGCCTGACCGTCTTGCTGTGCGTGGTGGCGATGGTGAAGAAGACGATCAGGCCAGCCGCGCTCAGGTAGACCCCCAGCATCGAAGGGTTCAGCAGTTCGACGATCGGCGTGCGCGAGCCCAGGCGAAACAACAGGCAGGGCAGGGCGAAATAGAGCACGAAGGCGTTGAGCCCGGGGATGGCGCTTTCGGGCAGCACGTGGCGCCGTGCGGCCAGGTAGCCGCACAGCACCAGCGCGAAGAAGGGGACGGTGACGGCCAGGATCGGGGTCATGCACCACGAGTATCGCAACCCCGGTGGCCCGGCGGCCGACGCTCACCCGTCCGCCCCAGCCGGCCTTTCGTCGCAACGGTCCTGCGCGGGCGCTGGGCGTGCTTAAGCTACAGGCCCTGACCACGACCCGGGTGCGACCCCGACACCATGAGCACATCCATCCTCGCGCGCCTCACGCGCGCCTTCAAGGGCCTTTGGTGGTTTCTCGATGCCACGCGCCGCGGCCTGCTGAACCTGCTGCTGCTGGTGCTGCTGGTGGCACTGGCCTGGGCCCTGCTCAAGCCCGGTGCGCCGGCGCTGAAGCCCAAGACGGCCCTGGTGCTGGACCTGGCCGGCCCGGTGGTGGAGCAGCGCACGGGCAGTGCGCGCGAAGCGGCGCTACAGCAACTGCAGGGCGCCGAGAACGACCAGACCCGCTTGCGTGACGTGCTGGCCGTGCTGGACGCCGCGGCCAAGGACCCGAACATCTCGCACGCACTGCTGATGCTGGACAACTTCGCGGGTGCCGGCCTGCCCACGCTGCGCGAGATCGGCGCCGCCATCGAGCGCCTCAAAGCTGCGGGCAAGCCCGTCTACGCCTGGGGTTCGAACTTCAACCAGCGCCAGTACTACCTGGCGGCCCGCGCCAGCGAAATCTGGCTGCACCCGATGGGCAGTGTCCTGGTCGAAGGTTATGGCCGCTATCGCAACTACTACAAGGACCTGTTCGAGCGCGTGGGCGTGAAGGCGCACGTCATCCGCGCCGGCAGGTACAAGAACGCTGGCGAGACCTATGCGGCCGCCGGCCCCTCGCCCGAGACGGTGGAGTCCGACGCGGCGCTGTATGGCAGCCTGTGGTCGGTGTGGACACAGGACGTGGAAAAGGCGCGTCAGCAGCCGGCCGGGTCCATCGCGGCGGCCATCGAATCCTTGCCGGGTGGCCTGGCCGCCACGGGTGGTGACCCGGCGCGCTGGGCGTTGCAGCACAAGTGGGTGGACGCACTGAAGACGCGCGACGAAATGCGCCAGCTGATGATCAGCAAGGGCGCGCCCGACGAAGGCAAGGACAAGGACAAGACCTTCCAGCAGGTCGGCATGGCCGGCTACCTGAACCGCATCAAGACCCAGAGCCGGGGTGATGCGGTGGGCGTCATCGTGGCCCAGGGCAGCATCAGCGACGGCCGGGCCGGGCCGGGCAGCATCGGCGGCCTGTCCACCGCCGAACTGGTGCGCAAGGCACGCCACGACGACCGGATCAAGGCGCTGGTGCTGCGCGTCAATTCGCCCGGCGGCAGCGGCTTCGGCAGTGAACTGGTGCGCCGCGAACTGGAGCTCACGCGCCAGGCCGGCAAGCCGGTGGTGGTGTCGATGGGTGACGTGGCGGCTTCCGGCGGCTACTGGATCAGCATGGCCGCCGACCAGGTGATCGCCGACCCCACCACCATCACCGGCAGCATCGGCGTGGTGGGCATCCTGCCCACGGCCGAAGGTCTGGTGGACAAGCTGGACGTGCGCGTGGCCGGTGCCGGCACGACCTGGCTGGTGGGCGCCTACGACCCGCGCCGGGCGATGGACCCACGCTTCGAACAGTTGATCCAGTCGGTGATCAGCCACTACTACGGCCAGTTCACCACGCTGGTGGCCAAGGCGCGCAAGAGCACGCCGGAGAAGATCGACGCCATCGCCCAGGGCCGTGTGTGGAGCGGCCAGCAGGCACTGGAGCGCGGCCTGGTGGATCGTCTGGGCGGCCTGTCCGATGCGGTGGCCGAAGCAGTCAGGCTGGGCAAGCTGCCGGCCGACGCGCCACTGCGGTACATCGAAGCTGAACCCGGCCGCTTGCAGCTGTGGATGGAGCGCCTGGGTGTGCAACTGCCGGCCGTCTGGCAGCCGCCTGCCGCGCTGCAGCACATCGCCGTGGCGTTTGGGTGGGGCGGCGCATGGCCGGCGGCGGCCGCGCAGGACCTGGCCTGGCTGGCCGAGGCCGCTGACCGCAGCAAGCCGCTGGCG
>DAORNK010000477.1:0-3137 GCA_035440985.1 Rubrivivax sp.
GTGTCGCCCCGCTACCGAACCGCCCCCCTGCTGGCCAGCGGACCGGACTTTCTCAACGCCGTGGTGGAACTGGCGACCGATCTGGAGCCGGCGGCGTTGCTGGCCGCCCTGCACGGGATCGAAGCTGCCCATGGCCGGCGCCGACCCTATCCGAACGCACCGCGCACCCTGGACCTGGATCTGCTGCTCTACGGGCAGCGGGTGATGGACACCCAGGCCCTGCGTCTGCCCCATCCCCGCCTGCACGAACGGGCCTTCGTGCTGGCACCCCTGCTGGACCTTGCTCCTGACCTTGTGCATCCGACTCTGGGTGGCCTTTGTGCACAGTACGCCTTCGTCCGTGGGCAGGCGATCGAGCGGCTGAACCGAAGCGGGGGCCACGACGACGGAGCGCACCCAGGGCCCTAGAATCGTTTGTGACAGAACGATGACTGTCTGGTGACAGTTGGGGGTACGTCGTGGTGTTTGGCAGGCTTCTGCCCCGAGAGGGGAACTTCTTCGAATTGTTCAACGAACACGGCCAACGCATCGCCGAAGGAGCCCGCGCCTTCCTGGGCATGGTCCAGAACTACGCCGACCCGGCAGAGCGCGAACGCTGCGCCGCACGGGTCAACGAGGCCGAGCACGCCGCCGACAAGCTGACGGCCGAGGTGCACCGACTGCTGCACCGCACTTTCATCACGCCGCTGGACCGGGACCAGATCCACCGCCTGATCAACGCGATGGACGACGTGCTGGACCTGCTGCAGGATTCCGGCGAAGTCATGTCGCTGTACGACCTGCAGACACTTTCCGAGGACGTGCTGCGCATGACCGAGATCTCGGTGCGCTGCTGCGAACGCGTGCAGCACGTGCTGACGCTGCTGTCGCGCCTGAAGGAGCCCAGCGTCGCCGAATCGGTGCTCAAGACCTGCGAAGAGATCGACCAGCTGGAGTCCGACGCCGACCGTGTGATGCGCAGCGCGATGTCGCGCCTGTTCCGTGAGGAGCCCGACACGCGCCAGCTCATCAAGCTCAAGGCCGTCTACGAGCATCTCGAATCGATCTCCGACCGATGCGAGGACGTGGCCAACATCGTCGAAGGCATCGTGCTCGAGAACTCCTGAGCCTGGCCGCGGAGACCGACTGATCATGCAGATCGCCCTGTGGGTGGTGGTGATGCTCGTGGCGCTGGCGCTGCTGTTCGACTTCATGAACGGCTTCCACGACGCTGCCAATTCGATTGCCACCGTGGTCTCCACCGGTGTGCTGCGACCGTCGCAGGCGGTGGTGTTTGCCGCCTTCTTCAACGTGGTCGCGATCTTTGTCTTCCACCTCAAGGTGGCGGCCACGGTGGGCAAGGGCATCGTCGATCCCGGCGTGGTGGACCAGTACGTGATCTTCGGAGCACTGGTCGGTGCCATCGCCTGGAACGTGATCACCTGGTTCTACGGCATTCCCTCCAGCAGTTCGCATGCGCTGATCGGGGGCATCGTGGGTGCGACGGTGGCCAAGGCCGGCACCGGGCCGCTGATCGCCAGCGGGGTGCTCAAGACGGTGGCCTTCATCTTCGTTTCGCCCTTCCTGGGCTTCCTGCTGGGTTCGTTGCTGATGGTCGTGGTGGCCTGGGTCTGCAGGCGCACTTCGCCGCTGCGTGTGGACAACGTCTTCCGGCGCCTGCAACTCGTTTCGGCCGGCCTGTACTCGCTGGGCCATGGTGGCAACGACGCCCAGAAGACCATCGGCATCATCTGGCTGCTGCTTCTGACCGCCGGCATCAGCACACCGGCCGACACCGCGCCGCCGGTCTGGGTCATCTGGAGCTGCTACCTGGCCATCGGCCTGGGGACGATGTTCGGTGGCTGGCGCATCGTCAAGACGATGGGGCAGCGCATCACGAAGCTCAAGCCGGTGGGTGGCTTCTGCGCCGAGACCGGCGGTGCGATGACCCTGTTCCTGGCCTCATCCATAGGCATCCCGGTGTCGACGACCCACACCATCACGGGCGCGATCTTCGGCGTGGGTTCGGTACGCAACGCTTCAGCGGTGCGCTGGGGGCTGGCCGGGCACATCGTGATGGCCTGGGTCATCACGATCCCGGTCACGGCCTTCATCGCCGCCGTGTTCTACGGTCTGGGGCGGCTCGTCTTCTAGCGCCCTGGTGCCGCGGGTGGCGGTGTCTGCGCGGCCCGCAGCGCCCATTCGAAATACATCTGACCCCCATAGGCGACGCTGCCCATCAGCGCGGCGCCGCCCAGCAGCAGTGCGGCGATCGCCGCCAGCACCGCACCCCAGCCGGCCGCGGCACCGGACTGGCCCGGGTTGTGGCGGGCGTCCCAACGCTCGTCGGGTGTCAACGCGTAGACGATGGCCGTCAGCATGACGGCCGATATCGTCAGCCCCAGCACCGGGATCAGCAGCCATGCGGCCGGATCGTCCTGCCCCAGGTTGTGCAGACGGGCCACGCCGGTCAGGCCCGCAGCCGTGGGCAGCCAGTGCATCCAGGCCAGCGGGTCGCGCAGGCCATGCAGGTACAGCCGATGCAGGCCCAGCAAGCCCCCGGACAGTGCCAGCCAGGCCGCAACGGTCTTGGATCGATAGGGCATGGGTGTCGGGTCGGCGGCGAAGCGGCGGTCGGGCAGTTTATAATGCGCGGTTTGCGGCGCTGGCCTGCGGGGTGATCCACGGGCGTATCTACGGCGCCATCCGCGGTTGAAGGGGTGGCCCGCAAGGGGCGCCCGGCAGCCAACTCGGTGCGTGGCCCGGCGTGTCCCCGTGGCCTGTGCACCGGCCCCCGATCCAAGGAATCAAGATGGTCGTGATCCGACTTTCCCGTGGTGGCGCCAAGAAGCGCCCGTTCTACAACATCGTCGTGGCCGACGCTCGCGAACGCCGTGATGGGCGCTTCATCGAGCGCGTGGGTTTCTACAACCCGGTGGCCGCCGGTGGCGAACAGGCCCTGCGCGTGGCGCTGGACCGCGTGGCCCACTGGGCCGGCGTCGGCGCCCAGTTGTCGCCCACCGTGGCCCGCCTGGTCGACCAGGCCAAGAAGGCGGCCTGAAGCCGCGCGGCGTGAACCCCATCACGCCACACCCTGCGCCGGCCGCCGAGACGCCGGCGCTGCCGGGCGATGCCGTCGAAGTCGGCCGCATCCTCGG
>DAORNK010000478.1:0-3114 GCA_035440985.1 Rubrivivax sp.
CACCCCGCCAGCAGCATCAGCACCAGCAACGCCGAGCCCGGGCGCCGCCGGCACGCGCGCCAGGGGAAATCCGGCATCATGGCCGCGCGAAGCCCCGGCGTATCTGCAGCCGGGCCTTGAAGTCATCAAGGTCGTGGTCGCCGAAGATCATCGTCCGCCGCAGCATGTAGGGCTGGGCAAAGAAGGGATTGCCGCCCGGATTGACGGTCACGCCCAGGCTGTATTCGTTGCGTTCCATCGATTCCAGCACCAGCTCATTGGCATCGCCAAAGGGAAACGCAAAGTGGCGCACCTGCACGCCGGCCGCAGCGAGTCGGCGCTCCAGCACCTGGCGCGGCTGCCGGACTTCGGTTTCGATGCTCTGCCGATAGGCGGCCTCGGTCTCGGCCCCATTGCGTTCGATCAGGTTGCGGTGGCTCTTCGAGTGGGCCTGGATGTCGATGACGCCGGAAGCCGCCATCTCCTGCAGTTGCGCCCAACTCAGGCCATCCCTGGAGCCCACGAAGTCCGTGTAGACGAAGAGCGTGGCCGTGAAGCCGTGCTTCTTCAGCGCGGGATAGGCATGCCGGTAGACGGACTCATAGCCGTCGTCGATCGTGATGACCACCGAGCGCTGGGGCAAAGCCTCGCGTCCGGCGAGAAAGCCGCTCAGATCGCGCAGGCGCAGGACCTTGTAGTGGTTGCGGGCAAGCCATTCGAGTTGCGCCTCGAACTGTGCAGGCGCCACCAGCATCTTCGACGACCCGCTGCCGAAGCGGTGGTAGCACAGGATGGGCACGGTCTGGATGCCGTCGCCATTCACGCCGATGGCATTGCCCTGGCCCAAGGGCACGACCAGCGGATGGCCGGCCTGCGGTTCCCAGACCTGCCCGTTGGCCTCGGCAATGCGCCAGGCGCGGGATGGGTCGCCCAGCAGGCGCGCGGCGACACCTTGCAGCGTGTCGCCGCTGTGTGGCAGGTACACGGCGACACGGCTGTTCTGTCCGACGATGCTGCCGCGGGCGCCTTCCCCGGTCGCGCCGGGTGCGGCGGCGGCCACCACGGCGGGCGCGGTCTCAGCCGGACGATCGGCGCTCGGCACCGGGGCCTGCGGCGCCGATCCACAGGCCGCCAGCAGACTGACGAGCAACCAGGCTGGCATCCAGCGCCAGAGGCGGCCCGTGCCGCGCGCAGGGGCCGGCGGATTGACTCCTGCCCGATCCATCAGGTCGGCGTCCGCCCGGCATCCGCCGTAGGCTGTTCCTGCGCAGGCTTGGCGGCCATGGTGGTGGACGGCAGGGTTGGCGGCGCAGCGGGCGCGCCGCCGTGGATGCGGCGCTGCAACGCCAGCGCCATCTCGTCGAAGGCCTGGAACAGCAGCCCGAATTCATCGTTGCGGCGTTCGCTGATCCGGTGATCGAAGCGGCCCTTGCCGATCTCGGCCATCGACTCGCCCAGCAGGTGGATCGGCTTGGCGAACCAGTTGGCCACGAAGTACATGGCGATGGCGACAGCCAGCACGGTGACCACGGCGAGCACGACCATCAAGGTGATCGACAGCCGAGCGACCTGGGTCAGTGGCTTTTCGGGGATGCCCAGCTCCACCCGCCCGACCTGCTTGCCCTGGAAGAGCACCGGCGCTTCGAAACCCAGGATGTCCTCACCCTGCGCGCTGTAGCGCTTGAGCGCCGCACCGTTGCCACTGGCCACACTGGTCTGGGTGGCTTCTGCCTTGTAGGGCTGGCCCACCAGGGCAGGCAGACTGGACACCTTGACCACGCCGGCCATGTCCACCACCGACACACGCTCGAAGTTGCGTGTCTTCATCATCTCCTGCACCAGCACGTCGACCGCATCCCAGTCGTCGCCCAGCACGGCGGCGGCATTCTGGGCCGCGATGAAGCGCGCCAGCGAGGCGCCGTAGTCGGTCACCTGGCCCATCATCGCGGCGTACTGGCGTTGCGTGATGACGGCCGTGGTCAGGCCCATCACGACGGCGACGATCAACGCCATCGTCAGCGCCCACTTGACGCGCAAAGGCACGATGCGGGGCTTGTTGCTCTCGCGGGCTGCCTCGTCGACTTCCTGCAGCACCTTCTGCAGTGCTTCGGCGACTTCCTTGCCGGTCTGGTAGCGCTGCTCGGGCTTCTTGGCCAGGCAGCGGTCGATCACGCGGCGCAACGAAGCCGGCACCTCCGGGCGCTTCTGGTTCAGTGGTGGCGGGTCCTCGGTGGCGATCTTGGTGGCCACCGCGACCAGGCTTTCGCCGCGGAAGGGTCGCTCCCCGGCCAGCAGCTGGTACAGCACGATGCCGGCGGAAAAGAGGTCTGACCGGCCATCCACCTTGTCGCCCCGCGTCTGCTCGGGCGACATGTACTGCGGCGTGCCCATCACGGCGCCGACCACCGTGCGCTGCTCCGTGCTGCCGTCGTCCATGTGGGCAATGCCGAAGTCGGCCACCTTGATGGTCTGGCCGTCGGCCAGGATCATGATGTTGCCGGGCTTGATGTCGCGGTGCACGATGCCGCGTGCGTGGGCGTATTCCAGTGCCCGCGCGAGCTGCAGGCCGATGATGACGACCTCGCGGACCGGCAGGCAGCGGGTCTTTTCCAGCTTGTCCGACAGCGGTGAGCCGTCGATAAGCTCCATCGCCATGTAGGGCCGACGTTCGATTTCGCCGACGTCGTGCACGACCACGATGTTGGGATGCGACAGCCCGCCCGCCGCACGGGCTTCGCGCAGGAAGCGCATGCGGCAGTCCTCGTCCTCGCACAATGAGGCGTGCAGGAACTTGATCGCCACGTCGCGCCCGATCGAAGGATCGTGGGCGCGATAAACCGTGGCCATGCCGCCCCGGCCGAGCCTGCTCTTCACCTGATAGCGCCCCACCTGTCGCATCTGGCCTTCGGCCATCGTGCCCAGGCCGCCATGCGGCAACGTGGTGTTCTCGCTGCTCCCGCTGCGGCCCGGCAGAGTGCTGCTGCCATGGGGCGGCGTCATCGAACTCGGGGTGCCGGCGGCCGCCGGCGTGTCCGGCGCCGCGGCCCGTGTCGGCGGCGAAAACTGGGTGCTCGGGAACCGCGTGTCCGTCGACTCGGCCAGGCGCTGTGCGGCGCCGGCTGCGGGGGGTGCCGG
>DAORNK010000479.1:0-3075 GCA_035440985.1 Rubrivivax sp.
CCCGCCGGCCACGCGCTGGATGCGCGCCAGGTGCTGTCCGATGCCGGGGCGCACTGGCTGGGCGGCCTGCTGACACATGCACCCGGCATGGCGGCGCTGTGTGCGCCCAGCATGCCCGCCTACAGCCGGTTCCAGGGCAGCGTGATGGCACCGCAGGCGCTGGTCTGGGGCCGCGACAACCGCGGCGCACTGCTGCGCGTCCTGGGCCAGCCCGGAGACGACGGCACGCGCATCGAGAACCGCATCGCCGAACCGGCCGCCAACCCCTATCTCGCCCTGGCCGCGCAGGCCATCGCCGGGCTGGATGGGCTGCAGCGCCGCCTGGATCCGGGCCCCGCCACCGAAGATCCTTATGCCCCTGGCGCGCCGCGGCTGCCGGCCTCGCTGGGCCAGGCCCTGGAGGCGTTGCGCAACGACGTCGTGCTGCAGCAGGGTCTGGGCGACACGATGGCCACGATCTTCCAGGTGGTCAAGCAGCACGAACTGGGCCGTTACGCACAGGCGCAGGACCCGGCGGCCTGGGAGCGGCGTGAGTACTTCAGCCGCCAATGACCCGCCCGAACCGGACCATCGACGTCCACCTGCAGGCCGCCGACGGCAGCGAGACGCGGGTGCGGGCCGAACCCGGCCAGAGCCTGATGCGAGCTGCCGTGGCGGCTGGCGTGGCCGGCATCGCCGCCGATTGTGGTGGCGTGCTGTCGTGTGCCACCTGCCACGTCATCGTCGCCGCCGACTGGGCCGACAGGCTGCCGCCGCCGGCGGCCGACGAGGTGGCGATGCTCGAGATGACGGCCGCCGCGCGCGAGGCCACCAGCCGTCTGGCCTGCCAGATCCTGCTGCAACCGGCGCTGGACGGCCTGCGCGTGCGGCTGCCCGACAGACAATACTGAACCGAACCCGCGCCCGACGCGCCCCAGGAGCCCATCCTTGAGAGTCCTTGAACGACTGGCCAAAGCCTGTGCCGTGCTGGCCGGCGTGCTGCTGACCGTGATCACGCTGATGACCTGTGTCAGCCTGATCGGCCGCAACACCACCGGCTGGACCATCGTCGGCGACGTGGAGATCTCGGGCTTCGTGGCGGGGGCCGCGATCGCACTGTTCCTGCCCTGGTGCCAGCTTCAGCGCGGCAACATCATCGTCGACTTCTTCACCACCAGGGCCAGCCCCGCCACCCGGGCGTTGCTGGACCGGCTGGGGGCGCTGCTGCTCGGCTTGGTGATGGGGCTGATGACCTGGCGCACGGGCGTCGGTGCGCTCAAGGCGTGGCAGTCCAACTCGGCATCGATGATGATGGGCCTGCCCGAGTGGACGGTCTACGTCTGCATGGTGCCGGCGCTCGCGCTGACGGCGGTGATCGCGTTGAACCAGGCCCTGCGTGGCTTCCACCGCCCGGCGGTGCATGCATGAGCCCGATCCAGCTCACGCTGCTCATCCTGCTGGTCATGGTGGCGCTGATGGCGCTGCGGGCGCCGATCGCGGTGGCCATGTTCGCGGCCGGTGCCGTCGGCTACGTCACCCAGGCCGGCTGGCTGCCGTTGGCCAACTTCCTCAACACCCAGGCTTTTGCCCGGTTCGCGAGCTACGACCTGAGCGTGATCCCGCTGTTCATCCTGATGGGCAACTTCGCCACCCAGGGTGGCATCAGCAAGGCGCTGTTCGAGGTCGCGGCGGCGGCGATGGCGCGCTTCCGGGGTGGCCTGGCGATGGCCGCGGTGCTGACCTGCGCGGCCTTCGGCGCGATCTGCGGCTCTTCGGTGGCCACGGCCGCCACCATCACTTCGGTGGCCTTGCCCGAGATGCGGCGCCACGGCTACCACGACCGCCTTTCCACCGGCACGCTGGCCGCTGGCGGCACGCTGGGCATCCTGATTCCGCCTTCGGTGCCGCTGGTGGTCTACGCCATCCTGGCCGAGCAGAACATCGCCAAGCTGTTCGCCGCCGCGATGATCCCCGGCATCATCGCGATGCTGGGCTACATCGCTGCGATTGCGATCTACGTGCGCCTGGTGCCGGGTCAGGCGCCGGCGCACGATGCCGACGTACCCCGCCTTAGCAGCGCCGCACTGTGGGGCGTGCTGCCCATCGTGGTGATCTTCATCGTCGTCTTTGGCGGCATCTACGGCGGCAAGTTCACGCCCACCGAAGGCGCTGCGGTCGGCGCCGCAGCCACTTTCGTGGCCGCGCTGGCCAAGCGCGAGATGACACGCCGCAAGTTCGCGCAGAGCTTCCTTGCCACGGCGGAGGCTTCGGCGATGATCTTCATGATCTTCCTCGGCGCCGATCTGATGAACGCGGCGCTGGCGCTGACCCAGGTGCCGGCTCAGCTGGCCTCCCTGGTGCAGGGCTCGGGCCTGTCGCCGTGGGCGGTGGTGTCGGCCATCGTGGTCTTCTACCTGATCCTGGGCTGCTTGATGGACGAGTTGTCCATCCTGCTGCTCACCATCCCGATCTTCTTTCCGGCCGTGATCGGGCTGGACTTCGGCATGCCCAAGGAGAGCGTGGCCATCTGGTTCGGCATCCTGGTGCTGATGACGGTCAGCTTCGGGCTGCTGTCGCCGCCGGTGGGGCTGAACGTCTACGTCGTCAACGGGATGGCGCGCAACGTACCCATCGGCGAGAGCTACCGCGGTGTCATGCCATTCCTGGCCAGCGACGCCTTGCGGCTGCTGCTGCTGATCGGATTTCCGCCCATTTCGCTGTGGCTGGTTCAGTACGTCGGTTAGCGCGGCCCCCTGCGCCTGGATGGCGCGGGGCGGGTGAGGCGGTCCAGCCCGCCGCTGGCGTCGTCCAGCGCCAGCAGCGTGTCGAGGTACACGATGAAGGCGTCCAGATAGGCCGGTGACAGCTCGTGCAGGGCCTGCAGGGCGCGATGCACGACCTGCGAGGAGTTCAACGGCCCGGCCTGCGCCGGCACCACGGCCAGCGCCTGGCGCAGGCGTTGTTCGGCCCGCAGTCGCGACCAGGTGTCCTGGAAGGTCGACACGGCCCGCAAAGGTGGCGTGGAGACGCCGGCGGCTGCCGAGGTCGGCGCCGGCACCCGGCCGAGCCGGTCGACCAGCGCGGAGAGCCCGGCCA
>DAORNK010000480.1:0-3054 GCA_035440985.1 Rubrivivax sp.
CCGTGCCCGCCGTCGCCCGGCCGCGCGCCTGCCGGCCCCACGCGGCCTGTCAGCTTGAAAGGAGCCGGGTCATGTTGAGCGAAGCCCGTATCCTCATCTTTGGTCTGGCTGCCCAGGACACCGCGGCCGATGTGCGCGAATTGTTGCGTGGTTGCCGCAGTGCCACACTGGATCTCTGCGCCGTGCCGGGCGACGCTGCACAGGCGTTTGCCGTGGTGCACCTGACCCCTGATCGTGAACTCGCCTGGCGGCTGGCCGATCGCATCCGTCGCTGCCGCTGGCATGGTCGCCGCCTGCAGACCTGGGTGCCTGCCATGCCCTGGGGCTGAACCGTCTTCTTTTTCTAGGAGGGAGTTGATTCCATGCATTCGGACCTGCATCAAGAGTGGCTGCAGAACCATACCTTCGACGAACTGGTCGTCGGGCAGGGCGCCACCATCACCCGGGTCCTGACCGACGCGGACATTTCCGGGTTCGCCGCCGTCTCCGGTGACCTCAACCCCACCCATCTGGACGATGACTACGCCCGCAGCGAAGGCCTGCGCGGCCGGACAGCGCACGGCATGTGGTGCGGCGCGATGATTTCGACGCTGATGGGCACGGTGTACCCGGGCCCGGGCACGGTCTACGTCTCGCAGAGCATGCAGTTCCTGGCGGCGGCCCGTTCCGGCGACAAGCTGGAGATCGCCGTCAAGGTCAAGTCCAAGGACGCCGCGACCCAGCAGGTGGTGATGGACTGCGTGGTGCGCAAGGCCGACGGCAAGGACCTGATGGTCGGCGAAGCGGTGGTCAAGGCGCCGTCGCGCAAGCAGCGCGTGCCCAGCGCCAGCGGCTTGCGCTGGCATGTCTTCGACGCCGCCGCCGGCGTGCAGAACCTGCTCAAGCAGGCCACCCAGCACGAACGCATCCGCTGCGCCGTCGTCCACCCCTGCGACAGCGAGTCGCTGCGCGGCGCGCTGGACGCGGCGCGCGAAGGCCTGTTCACCCCGGTGATCGTGGCGCCGCGCGAAAGGCTGCTGGCGGTTGCCGCCGAAGCCGGCCTGGACCTGCGGGATGCGGAGCTCGAAGACGTGCCCCACAGTCATGCAGCGGCCGAGCGTGCTGCGGCGCTGGCCGCTGCCGGCCAGGTGCAGGCCCTGATGAAGGGCAGCCTGCACACCGATGAGCTGATGAAGGCCGTGCTGCTGCGGCCCGAGTTGCGCACCAAGCGGCGCCTGTCGCACGTCTTCCGCTTCGACGTGCCGATGTACCACAAGCCCCTGTTCATCACCGATGCGGCACTGAACATCGCCCCCACGCTGGACGAGAAGGTCCACATCGTGCAGAACGCCATCGATCTGGTGCGCGTGCTGGGCGTGGCGCAGCCCAAGGTGGCCGTGCTGGCCGCGGTCGAGAGCGTGAACTCGAAGATGGAAGCCACGCTGGACGCGGCCGCGCTGTGCAAGATGGCCGACCGTGGCCAGATCACCGGCGGCATCATCGATGGCCCGCTGGCCTTCGATAACGCCATCTCTGCCGAAGCGGCGCAGACCAAGGGCATCTTCTCGCCCGTGGCGGGGGACCCGGACATCCTGGTCGTGCCCGACCTGGTCTCGGGCAACATCCTGGCCAAGCAACTCGAGTACCTGGCCGGTGCGATGGGCAGTGGTGTGGTGCTGGGCGCCCGCGTTCCGATCGCCTTGACCAGCCGCGCCGACGGTGCCACCGCGCGCCTGTGCTCGGCCGCGCTGGCCGTGCTGCTGGCGCACAGCTACAAGGTCAGACCGCTGTGAGCGCGGCTGCCGCAGACACACGGCCGCGGGCCGTGCTGGCCGTCAACGCCGGTTCGTCGTCGCTCAAGTTCGCCGTCTACCCCGTGCTGGCCGACGGCGTCGGCCCGGCCGGCCTGTCCGGTCTGGCCGAGGGCCTGGAGCCGGGTGGACAACCGGTGATCCGCATCCTGGTGCCTGGGCAGGCGCCGGCCCGATCGGCACTGGCGCTGCGCGCAGGTGAATCCGCCTTCGAGGCCGCGCTGCGCGCCGTCATCGCCGCGGTGGATCGCGAGGGCGGCGCCAGGTTGGTGGCCGTTGCACACCGCGTCGTGCATGGTGGCGCGCGTTTCAGCGCGTCGGTGCGCATCGACGATCCGACGCAGGCCTTCCTGGAAAGCCTCAACCCGCTGGCCCCCTTGCACCAACCGCACAACCTCGCAGGCGTCAAGGCCTTCCGCCGTGCCTGCCCGGACATTCCGCAGGTGGCCTGCTTCGACACCGCGTTCCACACCACGGCGCCCGACCTGGCCCAGCGCTTCGCGCTGCCCCAGTCCTACTTCGACCGCGGAGTGCGCCGCTACGGCTTCCACGGCTTGTCCTACCGCTATGTGACCGAACACCTCATCGGGACCACGCCGCGTGCCAGAGGCCGCATGTTGATCGCCCACCTGGGCAATGGCGCCAGCCTGTGCGCCGTGCAGGACGGGCGAAGCCAGGGCACGACGATGGGCCTGTCGGCCGTGGATGGCCTGATGATGGGCACGCGCAGCGGTGCCATCGATCCCGGCGTGCTGCTGCATCTGCTCAGCCAGGGCATGGACCTGCCGGCACTGGAGAAGCTGCTCTACAAGCAGTCGGGCCTGCTCGGCGTGTCCGGCCTGTCCGCCGACATGCGCACGCTGCGTGCGAGCACGGATCCCGCTGCGGCGTTGGCCATCGCGCTCTTCACCTACCGTGTGGTGCGCGAAAGCGGCGCGCTGGTGGCCTGCCTGGGTGGGCTGGATGTGTTGGCCTTCACCGGTGGCATCGGTGAACACGATCAGGCGCTGCGCACCGACGTGGGGGCGGCGCTGGCCTTCCTGGGTGTGCGGGTCGATGCAGCGGCCAATCGGGCGGCTGACGGCTCGGCCGCAGTGCCCATCCACGCCAGCGACAGCCGTGTCGAGGTCTGGGTCGTGCCGACCGACGAAGGTCTGGTGGCCGCGCGCGACGCCCTGGCTCTGGCCTGAGGGCAGTGACGGGCGCCGGGTCGCCGCGCTTGCGGCATGATCCGGGCATGAGCAGCCAGCCGCTTTCGCTGTTG
>DAORNK010000481.1:0-2989 GCA_035440985.1 Rubrivivax sp.
CGATGATGCCGGGGCGCCCCTCGGCCGGCGCGCGGCCGTGCCAGATGCGCGATGCGTGGTGGGTGTGCAGCGTCAGCGACATCGCGCTGCGCAGCGATCCGAGATTCAGTTGCAGGGGTTCTGTGCGTTCGTTGGCCATGGGAGCGACTCGCGGTGAAGGGGCGAGTCGCCAGCATCGGCATCGGCCGGAAGGCTGTCAGTCAACAAACCGCAGCCCATGCGCGCCCGGTTTGTTCCGCACGGAAGGCTGTGTGTGCCGGCTATCCCCTGGGGATAGCTCGGCGGATGTGTTCGCGGCTCGCGCGGAGGTGAGACCGCGTTGCGGGGCTATGCTTCGCGAGGTCTGTACCAGGCGGCCCGTTGCCCCTCCACCTCACGGTAGCGAAGCTCGAACAGGCGGCACTCGTGCACCACCTGCCGCCAACTGCTGCAGCCGTACTTGGCTGGAAGCTGCTCGGGATGCCGGTCCGCGATCCAGCGGCCAGCGGCGGCAATGGGTGTCCAGCCCTCGACGGCCAACTGCGCGGCGGCCTCGCGCAGCGCGCGGACGATGCCGGCGGCCGGCCAGTCCACCGTGCCGTCCGGCGCGATGCCATTGACCACCAGGTCGTGGAACACATCCGACTGGACGAACTCCGCTGCCAGGCGCCGCGCCTGATCCATGTGCTCGGCCCAGCCGCGCAGCTGCTCGAAGTGTTGATCGATGCGCGTGTAGGCGGAACCGAGTTCGTCCTGTGCAGCGCGACACCCGTCCACGGTCCATAGATCGTGCTGGTCGATGAAGTGGTGCACCAGGGTGTTGCGCAGCGATACCAGGTCTTTGAGGTCGGCCTGGGTTTTGGCGTAGTCCTGCGCAGACAGGCTCAGTTGCACGCGCGTGCGAAAGGAAATCACGTCGCCGGGAAGATCGTTGTCGCGTTCCTTGCCACCATTTCCATCGGTGACCACATACGAACCAAACAGTTGTCCGACCAACGTGCCCAGGGTCTTGGTCGCGGCATCTTCAATCCGCGCTGCGCGAATGGCCTCCAGCGAATGCGCCGGGCCTGAAATCTCGTGGTGGGCCACGATGGCTTTCATGAGGCGCTCGTATTGTTGAAGGCGCAACAGGCATCTGCCCAGCAAGCGCTGAACGTCTCGCTGCAGTGGTTGCAGTACGTTTGTGACGGGGGAAGTCGTCATGTCCATCATCGGCCGGGCTCGTGCGTGGCTGTCCTCGTCTGATTCACAGGCGACAGTTTCGCCTGTCATTCGGCGGGCGACAATCGAGCGCGGCGGAAAGATGTCTGTTCCAGCTATCCCCTGGGGATAGTCAACATCAGCGATCACGCAAGGCTTCTCGGAGCTGAGCCAGGTAGGCTCGTGCGACCTCGGGGTCAGCCGCACGGGATGCCGGCGGTGACGAGGGCGCAGGTGACGGGGGCGCTGGCGGTGCCGATGCACTTTCTCCGGCCCAGGCCTTGAACTCCCCGCGGATCGCCTTCTGGATGATGCCAAACAGGTAGCCGGCCGGGTTGCGTACCGCGCTGTTGTGGCAGCGTGCCGCCCACTCGTCGAGAACGGCCTGCCTCTGCGCCTCGTCCACCTGCTGCAGCGCCACCAGCGCGCCGGCCTGCTGCTCGTCCTTCAAGCGCAGGAAACGCTCGGGCAGCCGCAGGTTCTGCAAGGCCCTCGCGCGCGGTACTGTACGTACTTCATTTATACGATCATTACGTACTGTACGGTCCTCCTTCGGAATCCGAAGAGAGCCGTCCGGCGCGGGTTTCGGCCCTGCTTCGGATTCCGAAGACGGGCGCGCAGCATTCCGAAGAAGGGCTTCCTGGCCTTCTTCGGATTCGTGGTCCGCACCCTCCTGTGGATAACCTGGCGTCGTCCAGCCATGCCGTGCCATGCGCTGCGCGAGCACCTGCAGGCGGGTCGGCAGCGTGCGCCCGCTGAGCAGCGGGTCTTCGGCGATCTCCCGCAGCGTGTTCATGCCCACGACCTGCACCGCCTTCGCCGCGTGCGTGAGCGCTTGGCTCACCAGGCCCAGATAGTCGGGGTCGAGCTGCATCGCCTCGAAGGGCGACAGCGGTTCGTCGTGCAGCACGTAGAGGTTCCCCTGGATGCGGCCGGTCTTGGGATCGCGCCGCCGCCGCACCAGGCTGAGCCAGCGCGTCAGCCGCAGCAGCGTCAAGGCGCGCGCCACGGTCTCGTGCGAGGCTTGCGCCGCACAGGGCATGGACGCCAGATAGGGGCGGAGCTGGTCGTAGGTGGGAAAGGCGGTCACGCCGTCGTCGTTGAGCTGCAGGCGGAACACCTGCCAGGCATTGCGCTCCAGCGGCGTCAGGCGTCGGTCGAGGAACAGCGCGCGCGGCACGCTCTCGTGCCGGTTGCCGCTGTAGAGAAAACCGTCCTGGCTCGGCGCCGTGCCCTGCGCCGGTTCCTTCGGCTCAAGGTGCCGCAGCGCCTCGTCGAACAACGCCGACAGCGCAACCGGGCCATCACGCCGTGGAGCGTCGCCCGTCGTCATGACCTACACCAGCCCCTGGTCGACCCAGTTCCGTATCGCCGACCAGATCACCGACATGGGCAGGGTCATGGCCTCGGCCAGGTCCATGGTCAGCGCCAGCATCGCCATGTCGTCGTTCAGTGCGATGTGCCGCTCCGTGATGCCGGCCTTCCAGCGTTCCCACAGGGCCACGTCCTGCGCCTCGTCGAGCACCGGATGCCGGCCCTTGCGCTTGGGCAGCCCGAGGATGTCGCGGCGCAGCGCCACTTCCTGATGCGTGAGGCCGTAGAACTTGCTGACCATCTCCGTGCTCGCCCCCAGGCGCAGCATGCGGTCCACCGTGGCGATCTCCCGCTCCACGTCGTGCACCTGGCTCAGCAGCCGCTTCAACACTTCCCGGTTCACCGACACCGAACACCACGACACCGTGGCATTCACCAGCATGCTCACGAGTTCGGGGTGCTTCAGCGCATCCAGCTCCTCCTCGCCGAAGCCCAT
>DAORNK010000482.1:0-2956 GCA_035440985.1 Rubrivivax sp.
GTTGCGCCGCTTGCCCAGGTCCGCGACATGGGCGGCGCGCCGCGCCTTGCCCACGACCCTTGGCCACCCCGGCGCGGGCACGATTCATATCTTCACAAGCTCTGAGCGGAGGACCCCCATGAGACCCAACCGCCTGCGTGAGATCTGGCAGTCCGGCGGCGCCGTCGTCAACGGCTGGCTGGCCATTGCCAACAGCTTCAGCGCCGAGACGATGGCCCACCAGGGCTGGGACTCGCTGACCATCGACCTGCAGCACGGCGTGGTCGACTACCAGGCGATGGTCGGCATGCTGCAGGCCATCAGCACCACCGCCACGGTGCCCGTGGTGCGCGTGCCCTGGCTGGAGCCCGGCGTCCTGATGAAGACGCTGGACGCCGGCGCCTACGGGGTGATCTGCCCGATGGTCAACAGCCGCGAGGACGCGCAGAGACTCGTGGCCTACACCCACTACGCACCGCGCGGCACGCGCAGCTTCGGCCCGGTACGTGCGCTGCTGTACGGCGGGGCGGACTACCCGCAGCACGCCAACGACACCATCGTCACCTTCGCGATGATCGAGACCGCAGCCGCGCTGGACCAACTGGACGAGATCCTCGCCGTCGAAGGGCTGGACGCCATCTACATCGGCCCGTCGGACCTGTCGCTGGCGCTGGGCTGCACCCCCACCTTCGACGACCTGGACCCCAAGGCGGCCGAGGCGGTGGACCACATCCTGGCGCGCGCCAAGGCACACGGCGTGGTTGCCGGCATCCACAACGGCACGCCCGAGTCGGCGCTCAAGCGCATCGCCAAGGGCTTCCAGTTCGTCACCGTCAGCTCCGACGCGCGGCTGATGGCCGCCGGCGCGCAGCAGGTGATGGCCCGGATGCGCGCCGGCCTCGCGCCCAAGGCGGCCAGCGGCTATTGAACACGTAGACCTCCACGAAAGGACCTCACATGAAGATCGGTTTCATCGGCCTGGGCATCATGGGCGTGCCCATGGCCCTGCATCTCATCGACGCGGGCCACACGCTGTTCGTCAACACCATCGGCCCGCTGCCCGAAGCCATCAAGGCGAGCTCGGCCGTCGGCTGCGCCACGGCCGATGAAGTGACGCGCAAGGCCGACGTCGTGTTCATCATGGTGCCCGACACGCCCGATGTCGAAGCCGTGCTGTTTGCCGAGGGCGGCGTGGCGGCCGGCCTGCAGGCCAGCGCCGGCGCGCCGCGCAAGGTGATCGTGGACATGAGCTCGATCTCGCCGATGGCCACCAAGGTCTTCGCCAGGCGCATCAACACGCTGGGCGCCGACTACATCGACGCGCCGGTCTCCGGCGGCGAGGTGGGTGCCAAGGCGGCTTCGCTGACCATCATGTGCGGCGGCGAACCGGCCGCCTTCGAGCGCGTCAAGCCGCTGCTGGAGAAGATGGGCAAGAACATCACGCTGGTCGGCGGCAACGGCGACGGCCAGACCACCAAGGTCGCCAACCAGATCATCGTGGCGCTGAACATCGCCGCCGTGGGCGAGGCGCTGCTCTTCGCCAGCAAGGCCGGTGCCGACCCGGCCAAGGTGCGCCAGGCGCTGATGGGCGGCTTTGCGTCCAGCCGCATCCTGGAAGTGCATGGCGAGCGCATGATCAAGCGCACGTTCAATCCCGGCTTTCGCATCAGGCTGCACCAGAAGGACTTGAACCTGGCGTTGCAGGGCGCCAAGGAGCTGGGCGTGGCGCTGCCGCAGACCGCCGGCGCGGCGCAGCTGATGCAGGCCTGCGCCGCCAACGGCATGGCCGAGCTGGACCACTCGGCACTGGTCAAGGCGCTGGAGCTGCTGGCCGGGCACGAGGTCGCCCAGGCATGACCCGCGCCAGCGTGCCGGACCGGCGAGCGCTGCTGCGCGCGATGTTCGATGCGGCCATCGGCGCCGCACAGCCCGCGCTGTGCCTGCCGCCGCACCTGCCGCCCCCTCCCAAGGGCCGGACCGTCGTCATCGGCGCGGGCAAGGCCTCGGCCGCGATGGCGCGCGCGCTGGAAGACCACTGGCCTGCGCCGCTGCAGGGCCTGGTGGTCACCCGTTACGGCTACGCCGTGCCCTGCCAGCGCATCGAGATCATCGAGGCCGCGCACCCGGTGCCGGACGCAGCCGGTCAACGGGCGGCACAGCGCATCCACCAGCTCGTGCAGGGCCTGACAGCCGATGATCTGGTCATCGCGCTGATCTCGGGCGGCGGATCGTCGCTGCTGGTGGCGCCTGCGCCGGGCCTGAGCCTGGCCGACAAGCAAGCCATCAACACCGCCTTGCTGCGCAGCGGCGCGACGATCGCCGAGATGAACTGCCTGCGCCGGCATCTGTCGGCAATCAAGGGTGGGCGGCTGGGCGCCGCCTGCCACCCGGCGCAGCTGCTGACGCTGCTGATCTCCGACGTGCCGGGCGACGACCCGACCGACATCGCCTCAGGCCCGACGGTGGGTGACCCGACGACCTGCGCCGACGCGCTGGCCATCGTTGAGCGCTACCGCATAGACCTGCCGCCGGCGGCGCGTGCGCTGCTGGAAAGCGGCGCTGGTGAATCCGTCAAGCCGGCGGACCCGCGCCTGGTCCGCGCGCAGACCCGGATCGTCACGGCACCACAGATGGCGCTGGAAGCAGCGGCCCAGGTGGCGCGGGCGGCGGGCGTGCAGCCCTGCATCCTGGGCGACAGCCTGGAAGGCGAAGCGCGCGACATCGGCAAGGCGCTGGCCGGCATCACGCGCCAGGTGGCCCGGCAGGGCCAGCCCTTCCAACCGCCCTGCGTGCTGCTGTCCGGCGGGGAAACCACCGTCACGCTCACGGGCGACGGGCGCGGCGGCCGCAACGTGGAGTTCCTGCTCTCGCTGGCCGTGGCGCTGGACGGCCTGAGCGGCGTGCATGCGCTGGCCGGCGACACCGATGGCGTGGACGGTGCGGAGGAGATCGCCGGCGCCATCATGGCGCCCGACAC
>DAORNK010000483.1:0-2947 GCA_035440985.1 Rubrivivax sp.
CACGCGGTGGCCGGTGTGGTGGCCCAACGCATGTGCGCGCACATCGCCACACAACGCGCGGCGCGCGCCGCGCGCATCGCCGCCGGCGGCGAACCACCCACGCCCTGGCTGTACCTGATCGTGGCCACCGGCAACATCCACGAGGACATCGTGCAGGCGCGCGCCGCGGCCGAGCAGGGCGCCGACATCGTGGCCGTGATCCGCTCCACCGGCCAGAGCCTGCTGGACTACGTGCCCTACGGCGCCACCACCGAGGGCTTCGGCGGCACCTACGCCACGCAGGAGAACTTCCGCCTCATGCGCGCCGCGCTCGACGAAGTGGGTGCGCAGGTCGGGCGCTACATCCGGCTGACCAACTACTGCTCCGGACTGTGCATGCCCGAGATCGCGGCGATGGGCGCGATGGAGCGGCTGGACATGATGCTCAACGATTCGATGTACGGCATCATCTTCCGTGACATCAACATGCAGCGCACCTTCATCGACCAGTTCTTCTCGCGCATGGTCAATGGTTTTGCCGGCATCATCATCAACACCGGCGAGGACAACTACCTCACCACCGCCGACGCCGTCGAAGCCGCCCACACGGTGCTGGCTTCGCAGCTGATCAACGAGCAGTTCGCCGTGCTGTCGGGGCTGACGCCCGAGCTGATGGGGCTGGGTCATGCCTTCGAGATCGACCCGGGGCTCGAGAACGGCTTCCTGTGGGAGCTGGCGCATGCGCAGCTGGCGCGCCAGGTCTTCCCGCAGGCGCCGCTGAAGTACATGCCGCCGACCAAGCACATGACCGGCAACATCTTTCGCGGCCATGTGCAGGATGCGCTGTTCAACATCGCCAGCACGCTCACGCGCCAGCACATCCATCTGCTGGGCATGATGACCGAAGCCATCCACACACCCTTCATCCAGGACCGCTATCTCTCGATCGAGAACGCGCGCTATGTGTTCCGCACGATGTGCGACCTGCATGCCGAGATCGAGTTCAAGCCCGGTGGGCAGATCGAGCAGCGCGCGCAGCAGGTGCTGACCGCGGCCGAGGCGACGCTGGCCGAGATCGAGCGCATCGGCCTGCCGGCCGCGATCGCCCGTGGCCGCTTTGCCGACATCGCGCGTCAGGTCGACGGCGGCAAGGGCCTAGACGGCGTGCTGGCCAAGGCCGACGACTATCACAACCCCTTCCCGGCGCTGATGCTGCCAAGGGTCTGAAGCATGCAAGCTGCGAAGTGGATCAAGCCCTATGGCGACACGCTCGACGACGGGCGCGTGCAACTGTCCTTCACGCTGCCGGTGACGCTGGACGACAACGCCAAGGAGGCGGCGCGCCGCCTGGCGCTGGCCATGGGGCTCGCGGAGCCGGCGGTCGCCCACGCGCAGGACATCGGGCAGGGTTTTTCGTTCTATGTCGTCTATGGCCAGTGCCAGCACCGCGTGGATCTGTCGACGATCCAGGTCGCCAAGCCCGAGTTCGAGGTGCTGGACAAGGAGGCGGTCGACCGCCGCATCGCCGAGCACATGGGCCGCAAGATGGTGGTGCTGGGCGCCTGCATCGAGACCGACGCCCACACGGTGGGCATCGACGCCATCATGAACATGAAGGGCTACAACGGCCACAAGGGGCTGGAGAGCTACCACGAGATCCGCGCCATCAACCTGGGTGCGCAGGTCGACAGCGAGGATCTGGTGGCGCGTGCCATCGAGGAGCAGGCCGACGTGATCCTGGTCTCGCAGGTGGTGACGCAGAAGAACATCCATCTCGACAACCTGACGCGCCTGGCCGACATCCTGGAAGCCGAGGGCCTGCGCGACCGGGTCATCCTGGTCGTCGGCGGCCCGCGCATCAGCCACGAGCTGGCCAAGGAACTGGGCTACGACGCCGGCTTCGGCCCTGGCAGCTACGCCGAGAACGTGGCCTCGTTCGCCATCGATGCCTGGATCAGGCGTCAGCGTGCCCGGAGCACCCCATGAATCACACCATCACCAGCCTGATCCGCCTGCGCATCGGCCAGCACGACGTGCACTACGCCGGCGGCCTGGTGGACGGCGCGAAGATGCTGCAACTGTTCGGTGACGTCGCCACCGAACTGCTGATCAGGAGCGACGGCGACGAGGGCCTGTTCGTGGCCTACGACGAGGTGCAGTTCCTGGCGCCGGTGCACGCCGGCGACTACATCGAGGCGCACGGCCGCATCGTCTCGATGGGCCGGACTTCGCGCCGGATGGTCTTCGAGGCGCGCAAGGTGATCGCCTCGGCCGGGCTGCCGGGCCAGGCGTCGGCTGCCGACGTGCTGGCCGAACCGATCGTCGTGTGCAGGGCCAGCGGCACCTGCGTCGTGCCCACGGGCTGCCAGCGCAGACCCCTGTGAGAGCACCGCGCCGTGGACAAGCTCATCATCACCGCGGCCCTGACCGGCGCTGAACTCACGCGCACGCAGCAGCCCGCGCTGCCCACCACCCCCGAAGAAATCGCCCAGGCGGCGTGGGAATGCGCACAGGCCGGTGCCGCCATCGTGCATGTGCACGCCCGTCGCGCCGACGGCAGCTCGACGCAGGAGGCGGCGGCCTATCGTTCGATCATCGAAGCCGTGCGTGCGCGCTGCGACGTGATCGTGCAGGTTTCCACCGGCGGTGCGGTAGGCATGACGGCGCAGGAGCGCATCGCACCGCTGGCGTTGCGCCCGGAGATGGCCACGCTGACGATGGGCTCGGTCAACTTCGGCGACGGCGTGTTCCTCAACCCACCGCCGGATATCGAGCACTTCCTGCACACCATGCGCTCGCACGGCGTGGTGCCCGAGTTCGAGGTCTTCGATGCTGGCATGCTGGCCGCGCTGGCGCGCTGGGTGGCCAAGGGCGTGGTCGCCGCGCCGGGGCACGTCGACCTCGTGCTGGGCGTGCCCGGCGGCATGCCCGGCACGCCCGAGGCATTGATGTACCTGCGTTCGCAGCT
>DAORNK010000484.1:0-2894 GCA_035440985.1 Rubrivivax sp.
ACGGCCCTTGGCCACCCCGGCGCGGGCACGATTCATATCTTCACAAGCTCTGAGCTCAGGCGCTCATCGAGCGTTGGGAAAGAACAGCTGTTCGCCGCCGATCCGGTAGCCGGCGATCGCCGCCTGGCCGGCAGGGGATACGACCCAGTCGACGAAGGCCTGGGCCAGGTCCTTCTTGACATGCGGCCAGACGGCCGGGTTGACGACCATCACGCCGTACTGGTTGAACAGGCGCTGGTCGCCTTCGACCAGGATCGCCAACTCGCCGCGATTCTTGAAGTTGAGCCAGGTGCCGCGGTCGGCCAGCACGTAACCGTTGAGGGACGAGGCCATGTTCAGCGCCGGGCCCATGCCGCAGCCGCATTCCTTGTAGCCCGCGGGTTTGGCTGCTTCCAGGTTCACGTCGGCCGCCTTCCAGTAGCGCAGTTCGGCGGCGTGGGTGCCGCTCTTGTCGCCACGCGAGACGAAGGCTGCAGAGCCGCTGGCCAGCTTCTTCAGTGCCGCGCCGATGTCCTTGCCCCGTACGCCGGCCGGGTCGCCCTTGGGGCCGATCAGCACGAAGTCGTTGTACATCACGGGCAGGCGCTTCACGCCGAAGCCTTCGGCGACGAACTTATCTTCGGCGGCCTGATCGTGCACGAAGACCACGTCGGCATCACCGCGGCGAGCGCTGTCCAGTGCCTGGCCGGTGCCCAGCGCGACGACGCGCACCTGGATGCCGGTGGCCTGCTTGAAAGCCGGCAGCAGATGCGCAAAGAGCCCCGACTGTTCGGTGGACGTGGTGGAGGCCATCACGATGAACTTGTCCTGGGCCATCGCGAGGTGACCGGCGAGCAAGGCCCAGCCCAGGGCCAGCGTGGACAGGAGCGCGCGTCGGGTGAATCTGCAGTTGAACATGGGTCGGATTCTGGTGTGGTGAAGGAGGTGCCCGATTGTTGTGGGCCATCGGACCTGACGCGATATGAACATGCATGCATAGGCGGCTGCCAGGCCCATCGGGCAGTGGCAAGCGCTGCCGAGGCCCGGGGAACCCGTGTGGAGCAGGCCCTGGAGCGCTCCCTACAATGGCCTCATGCGCATCCTGATCGCCAACGACGATGGTTACCTCGCTCCCGGCATCGCCGCCCTGGTCCAGGCCTGCCGTGGCCTCGGCCAGATCGACGTCATCGCCCCCGAGCAGAACGCCAGCGGTACCTCCAATGCGCTGACGCTGAGCCGGCCCCTGTCGGTGTTCGAGGCGCGCGGTGAACATGTGCAGGGCTTTCGGGTCGTCAACGGAACACCATCGGACTGTGTGCATCTGGCCCTCACCGGCGTGGTCGCGCAGCGGCCGGATCTCGTGCTCTCGGGCATCAACAACGGTGCCAACATGGGCGACGACACCCTGTACTCCGGCACCGTGGCGGCGGCGATGGAGGGCTATCTGTTCGGCGTGCCTGCGATCGCGTTCTCGCAAGTGGAAAAGGGCTGGGGCGAACTGGATGCCGCTGCCGCAGCGGCGCGCAGCGTGGTCGACCAGGTGCTGGCCTGCATGCCCCTGGGCGGCGTGCCCTGGCTTCTCAACGTCAACATCCCCAACCGGCCCGATGCGGCCACCTTGCCGCGACGCGTCACCCGCCTGGGCCGTCGCCACGCCAGCGAAGCCGTGATCAGCCAGACCAACCCGCGTGGCGAAACGATCTACTGGATCGGCCCGGCCGGCGACGCGCGCGAATGCGGCGAGGGCACCGACTTCCACGCCGTGGCCCAGGGCTGCCTGTCCATCACGCCGCTGCAGGTGGACCTGACCGACCACGCCAGCAGCGCCCACTGGGCCACACGCCTGGCCAGCGCATGAGTGAGCGCCGCCGCCTGCGCCATCCGAGTCCCGTATCCCGGCTGACCCGATGACGCGGCCGTCGCGCTTCCCGATGGCCCTGGACCGGGTGCATGCCAAGCCCAGGTCGCGCACGGGCACGCCAGCGGCCGACGTGCTGCGCCCGCAGAGGCCGCTGCACCATGCGGCCGAAGTGGCGGCGCGCCAGGCGGTGCCGAGCGGTCTGGGCCTGGACTCGGCGGCCGTCCGCCAGCGCATGGTGCAGCGCCTGCACGACGACGGCCTGCGCCACGAAGCGTTGCTGCGGGCCTTTGGCGCCGTGGAACGGCACCGCTTCGTCGATTCGGCGCTGGCGACCCAGGCTTACGAGGACACCAGCCTGCCCATCGGGTGGCAGCAGACGATTTCCAAACCGTCGGTCGTGGCACGCATGCTGGATCTGCTGCTGCTGGGGCAGGCCGCGCGGGAACAGGGCCACCTTGGCCGTGTGCTGGAAATCGGCACCGGCTGCGGCTACCAGGCCGCCTTGCTGGCCCACCTGTCGCGCAGCGTTGTCTCCATCGAGCGGCTGGGGCCTCTGCATCGGAAGGCACGCGAGAACCTGGCCGCCCTGCCGGTTGGCGATGTGAGGCTGCTGCACGCCGACGGCCGCCTCGGGCACGCGCCCCGCGCGCCCTATACCAGCATCGTGGCTGCTGCTGGCGGTGATGCGCTGCCCGGCGCCTGGCTCGAACAATTGGCCCTGGGCGGGCGTCTGGTGGCACCGATGCACGACGCCCGTCGGGGAGGCCAGGTGCTGGTGGTGGTCGACCGTCTGCCCGAAGGCCTGGTCACGCAGCACCAGGATGCGGTGCACTTCGTCCCTCTAAAATCCGGCGCGGAGTGATCGAACACATGCCCATGCCTGATCGTCTGTCCCTGGCCCCGTCGAGGCTGCTCGCCGGCAGTTCCCTGGCCGTCCTGGTGTTGCTGGTGGGTTGCGCTTCGCCCACCCACCGCGCCCCGGTCGAGGATCGCCGCCCGGCGGTGCTGCCAGCGCCCGCACCGGCGCCTGCGCCGGCTGCTCCCGAGCCTGCCA
>DAORNK010000485.1:0-2893 GCA_035440985.1 Rubrivivax sp.
GCCGGCAACGGCCGCGACAGCGAAGCCTGGGCCGCGCTGCAGCAGGCCCGTGCCTTCGTGCTGCACGGCGTGAAGAACGTGCGCGACGAAGGCCTGCGCCGCAGCTACCTGAACAAGGTGCCCGCCAACCGCGCCGTCACGCTGGCCTGGCTGCGCGAAGCCGCCCGGCGCGGCCTGCCCGACGAACAGCGCCTGGCCCACCTGAGCCTGCCCAGCGACGTGGGCGAGCCCTTCAAACGCCTGGTGGACACGGGCGTGCGGCTGAACGACTTCCGCAGCGCGCAGGAACTGCAGGACTTCCTGATCGAAGAACTGCTGGAACTGAGCGGCGCCGAGCGTGTGCTGCTGGTGCTGGACGGTGACGAAGGTGGTGGACCCACCGCCGGCCTGCACCTGGCCGGCGGGCAACTGCCGCTGGAAGAAGACACGCCCGAGGGACGCGCCGCGCTGCTGCAGGCCATCACGCCCTGGCTGCTGGAAGCGCGCATGACACGCAGCATTCGCCTGCGCCACGGCCCCGAAGGTGCCGCGCCGGTGGACCAGCGCAGTTGCCTGGTGGCCCCGCTGGTGGCGCAGCGCCAGGTGCTGGGCTACCTGTACGCCGACATGGAAGGTGCCTTCGGCCGCTTCAGCGAAACGGACCGCGACCTGCTGGGCATGCTGGCCTCGCAGGCTGCGGTGGCGCTGAGCAACGCGCGCTGGGGCGAAGGCCTGGAAGCGCAGGTTCAGGCCAGAACCGCAGAAGCCCGCGCCGCGCAGGCGGCGGCCGAGCAGCGGGCGGCCGAGCTGGCGATCATCAACAGCATCCAGCAAGGCATCGCCGGCAGCCTGGACTTCCAGGGCATCGTCGAGCTGGTCGGCGACCGGCTGGGCGAGGTGCTGGGCAGCGACACCTACGGCATCTCGTGGCTCGACCACGAGCGCCACGCCACCCGCTATCTGTACGCCAAGGAACACGGCCAGCGGCTCTACATCGAGGACGCGATCCACACCGACGAGGCCTTCTGGCGCCGGCGCGCCGACCGGCGAGAGCCCGTGCTCAGGCAAACGCGGGCGGAGGGCCTGGCGACCGCCGTGCCCGGGACCGACGTCTCGGCCAGCTCGCTGATGGTGCCCATCGTCATCGGCGACCGCCGCGTCGGCGGCATCCAGATGGAGGACCACGAGCGCGAGCACGCCTACGGCGAACCCGAGGTGCGCCTGCTGCAGACCATCGGCTCGGCCATGGCCGTGGCGCTGCAGAGCGCGCTGCGCTTCGACGAGACCCAGCGCCTGCTGAAGGAGACAGAGCAGCGCAACGCCGAGCTGGCCGTCATCAACAGCATCCAGCAGGGCATGGCCGGCAGCCTGGACTTCCAGGGCATCGTGAACCTGGTGGGCGACACGCTGCGCCAGGTGTTGAAGAGCGGCGACATCGCGATCCGCTGGCTGGACGAGGACCAGGGCCTTGTGCGCCAGCTCTACGGCTACGAGAAGGGCCGGCGCATCGAGGTGCCGGCGCTACCGCTCTTGCAGGCGATGAAGGGCGTGTGGGGCCGCGTCAGCGCGAGCCGCCGACCCTTCGTGCGCAACAGCCTCGAAGGCACCACCGGCGCGGCGCCGGGCACCGCGTTGGCGCTCGCGGTGGCTTACGTGCCGATGATCGCGAGCGACCGGCTGGTGGGCCTCGTCGGCATGGAGAACCACGAGCGCGAAAACGCCTTCGGCGAGCCCGAGGTGCGGTTGCTCAGCACGGTGGCCGCAGCGATGGGCGTGGCGCTGCAGAGTGCGCAGCGCTTCGACCAGACCCAGCGCCTGCTCAAGGAAACCGACGCCCGCGCGGCCGAGCTGGCCATCATCAACGGCGTGCAGGCCGGGCTGGCGAACAAGCTGGAAGCCCGCGCGATCTTCGAGCTGGTGGGCGAGAGGCTGCGCGAGCTGTTCGACTCGCAGGGCATCAGCATCACCACCTTCGACGTCGAGGCCGGCACGCGGCACTACGCCTACATGCTGGAGCGCGGCCAGCGCCACCACGTGCCCGACGCGCCGATCTCCACGCTGGGCTGGCACAACATCCGCAGCGGCGTGCCGCTCCTCGTGAACCGCGACATGGACGGCGCGATGGCCGCCCTGGGCATTCAGCGCAAGACCCTGCCCGGCACCGTCACCTCGCGCAGCTTGCTGCGCGTGCCGGTGCTGCGCGACGGCCGCGTCATCGCCGTCATCGGCCTGGACAACGTTGACCGCGAGGACGCCTTCAGCGACGCCGACGTGCGGCTGCTGACCACGCTGGCGGCGAGCATGAGCGTGGCGCTGGAAAGCGCGCGGCTGTTCGAGCAGACGCAGAAGCTGCTGGCGCAGACCGAGCAGCGCGCGGGCGAGCTGGCCACCGTCAACGCGCTGGGCCAGGCGCTGAACTCGAAGATCGATCTGCCAGAGCTGATCCGCACGCTGGGCGAGAAGATCCGCGAGACCTTCCGCGCCGACATCGCCTACGTGGCGCTGCTGGACGAAGCTGCCGGCATGATCCACTTCCCGTTCGCCCATGGCGAGGAACTGCCGCCCCAGCCCCGCGGCAGCGGCATCACCGGCAAGATCATCGAGAGCGGCCGGGCCCAGCTGATCAACGAGGACGTCGAACGCCAGATCGAGGCCATCGGCGCCGAGCAGCTGGGCCAGAAGGCCGCCAGCTACCTGGGCGTTCCCATCAGCGTGCGCGGCCACGCCATCGGCGTGATCAGCGTGCAAAGCACGCGCGAGGAAGGCCGCTTCACGGCCGACGACCAGAAGCTGCTCGAAACCCTGGCCGCCGGCGTGGGCGTGGCCATCCGCAACGCGCAGCTCTTCGCTGAAGCGAAGGAAGCCAAGGCGCAAGCCGAAAGCGCCAACGAAGCCAAGAGCGCCTTCCTGGCGA
>DAORNK010000486.1:0-2878 GCA_035440985.1 Rubrivivax sp.
AAGCCAAGAAAGCACCTGGAATACAACGCGGCGTGCGGTGGTGCCCGTAGACACCGGTCGCTGCGCTCCAGCCGGTGCTGCGCACGGTCTCGCGCAGCCGGCGCTCGACAGGGCCACTTGCACCAGCACAGCGGGCCGCAGGCCAACCCGCTGGGTCACTCGCGTCAAGTGTCTATCGCGGCCCTTCAGTCCGTGCCGCATCGCTGCGCTCGCTACCCTGAAAGGGCTGGTGCGTACAGCGAGCGAAGCGATGCGCGAGGGGCCACTGGCAGCCGAGTGCCGGCATTCCGGTGCCCAAGCGGGTTGGCATACGAGCCGCTGAACTCTCATTCCCAGCCCTGTCGAGCGCCGGCTGCGCGAGACCGTGCGCGCCACCGGCTGGAGCGCAGCGACCGATGGCTACGCCAACCACCGCACGCCGCATTGGTATTGAAGGTGCTTTCTTGGCTTACTTTCTTTGCACCAGCAAAGAAAGTGAGTCGGCCGCGGGGCCGAAACCCCCGCCTGCAATGCCAGCCCACACCCGGCAGACGCACCGCGGAGCGCACGGCACTGCAAGCAAAGCATGCAATGCCAGCCAGGCACCAGCAGGCCCCCACCCCATGCTGAAGCGCAACCTGGCCGGCTGGATCTTCATCGCCCCCGCGGTGTCCGCCATCGCCGTCTTCTTCGCACTGCCGGTCCTGGCCGCGCTCGCCATGAGCCTGACCGACTTCGACATCTACGCTCTGGCCGACCTGCGCAACCTGCGCTTCGTCGGCCTGCACAACTACGTGCAACTGCTGCAGACCCCGCTGTTCTGGCAAGCGCTGCTGAACACCCTGTTCTTCGTCGTGGTCGGCGTGCCGCTGTCCATCGGCACCTCGCTGGGCGCGGCCATGCTGCTGCACAGCCCGCTGGCCCGTTTCCAGGCCTTCTACCGCACCGCCCTGTTCGCGCCCGTGGTCACCACCCTGGTGGCGGTGGCCGTGGTGTGGCGCTATCTCTTCCACACGCGCTACGGCTTCCTCAACTACGTGCTCACGGGCCTGGGCCTGGACCCCATCGACTGGCTGGGCGACCCGGCCTGGGCCATGCCCTCCATCGTGCTGCTCTCGGTGTGGAAGAACTTCGGCTACAACATGGTGATCCTGCTGGCTGGGCTGCAGGCCATCCCCGAAGACCTGTACGAGGCCGCGCGGCTGGACGGCGCCAGACGCTGGGCCCTCTTCCGCCACATCACGTTGCCTTCGCTGGCGCCGATGCTGCTGGTGGTCAGCATCCTGACGATGGCCGGGCACTTCCAGCTCTTTGCCGAGCCCTATGTGATGACGCAAGGCGGCCCGGCCCAGCGCACGGTGACGGTGCTGTACCTGATGTACGAAGAAGGCTTCAAGTGGTGGAGCCTGGGCTCGGCCTCGGCCGTGGCCTTCGTGCTGTTCGTGATCATGTTTGTCATCACGCTGCTGCAGATGCACGTCAGCAAGAAGGCGCAGGCATGAAGCGCACGCCCGCCTTCTTCGCCGTCAACGGGGCACTGGCCCTGCTGGCTGCAGCCACGCTGTTCCCCTTGGTGTGGATGGTCAGTGCGTCCTTCATGGCGCCCGGCGAGGCCAGCCACTTTCCGCCGCCGCTGCTCCCTGCGCAAGCCACGCTGCACAACTATCGCGAGCTGTTTGCTGCGCGAGGCATTGGCCGCCAGGCCGCCAACAGCCTGCTGGTGGCGGTGCTGGCCACGCTGCTTTCGCTGGCCTTCAACCTGAGCGCGGGTTATGCGTTTGCCAAGCTGCAGTTTGCCGGGCGCGACAGGCTCTTCAAGCTGCTGCTGGGTGCGCTGGTGATCCCGGGGCAGGTGACGATGATGCCGCTGTTCCTGATGCTCAAGAACATGGGCCTGGTGAACACCTACGCCGGCGCGCTGGTGCCCTGGCTGGCCAGCGTGTTCGGCATCTTCCTGGTGCGCCAGTACGCGCAGAGCATCCCGGACGACCTGCTGGAAGCCGCGCGGCTGGATGGCGCCAGCGAGTGGCGCATCTTCACCGGCATCGTGCTGCCGCTGCTCAAGCCCATCGTCGTGACGCTGGCGGTGCTGGTCTTCCTGGGCGCGTGGAACGATTTCATGTGGCCGCTGATCGTGCTCTCGGACCGCGACCTGCAGACCCTGCCCGTGGCCCTGGCCGGCCTCAGCCGTGAACACGTGCAGGATACCGAGCTGATGATGGCCGGCTCGGTGCTGACCGTGATGCCGGTGCTGCTGCTCTTCCTGGTGCTGCAGAAGCACTACATGAAGGGCCTTCTCATGGGCAGCGTCAAGTGAAGCGGCTGGCCTGCCTTCTCATGCTGACGGGCGCGCTGGCGGCCCAGGCCGCACCGTTGCGCAACGAAGTGCTCGACGACTTCCGCGACGCGGCGGCCTGGAAGGCCAGCGCTTCCGACCAGGTGCGCGCCAGCCTGCGTCGCGATGGGGATGGCAGCCTGTGCCTGGATTACGACTTCGCAGGTGTCTCCGGCTACGCCGTGATGCGCCGCGAATTGCCCGTGCAGTGGCCGGCGCACTTCGACCTGGCCGCGCGGCTCAAGTCCACGGGTGCGGTCAACGACTTCCAGTTCAAGCTGGTCGATGCCAGCGGCGACAACGTCTGGTGGGTCAACCGCCCCAACTCGACCGCAACGACGCTGCCGCGCAGCCTGGGCGAGATCAAGCTGCGCCGTCGCCACATCGATTTCGCTTGGGGCCCGGCCAGCGACCGCAGCCTGCGCCAGACGCAGTTCATCGAATGGGTGGTGGCCGCGGGGCGCGAGGGTGGCCAGGGCTCGTTGTGCGTGGCGCGCCTGAGCTTGGCCGAACGCGCCCCCGACCCGCCCGTCTGGCCCGAGCCGCAGCGCCGCGTGCAGCCCG
>DAORNK010000487.1:0-2855 GCA_035440985.1 Rubrivivax sp.
CGCGCCGCGCCCGATGGCGCCTGCGGTGGTGCAGGGCGACCTGAAAGCCATCGACGCCTTGCCGCGTCGCCTGCCCATGCCTTCACTGAGGCCCGCGGCGGAACACTGCGGCGGCAGCGGCGTGGTGCTGTCCGGCGCGCGCGTCGTGCTGATGGCCGACGAAGGCGGCGTGGCCAAGGCCCTGACCAAGCAGCTGGCCCAGGCCGGCGCACAGGTGCTGAGTCTGGCCGCTGGCGTCAGCACCGAAGACCTGCTGGCGCAACTGGCCGAGTGGCAGAAGCAAGGGCCGATCGCCGGTGTGTACTGGCTGCCGGCGCTGGATGCCGAAGGCGACTGGGTGGAGCTCGACGCGCCTGCCTGGCACGAAGCCCTGCGGCGCCGTGTCAAGACCTTGTACGCTGCGATGCGCCAGCTCTATGAAGGCAGCCCCTTCCTGGTGTCGGGCACGCGCCTGGGCGGATGCCACGGCTACGACGCAGCCGGTGCCAGCAATCCGCTGGGCGGCGCGGTCACCGGTTTCACCAAGTCGTACCGCAAGGAGCGGCCGGCCGCGCTGGTCAAGGCCGTGGACTTTGCGGCCGGCGCCAAGCCTGCGGCGGTGGCCACGCGGCTGATCGAGGAGACCTTGTTCGATCCGGGCTGCGGCGAAATCGGCCGCCTGGGCGATCGCCGCTTTGGTGTGGCCTTCATCGAGCAGCCCTTCCCTGCTCTGGCAGCGGATGGGCAACTGGTGGGCGGTGCGAGCCTGAAGCTCGGGCGCGACTCGGTGTTTGTCGTGACCGGCGCAGCGGGCAGCATCGTTTCGGCGATCACCGCCGATCTGGCGATGGCCAGCGGCGGTGTCTTCCACCTGCTGGACCTGACGCCCGAACCCAATCCGCAAGACCCCGACCTGCTGGCCTTCCGCAACGACAGGGACGGCCTCAAGGCCACGCTGGCGGCGCGCATGAAAGCCGCAGGCGAACGCCCGACGCCGGTGACCATCGAACGTGAACTCGCCCGCCTGGAACGGCTCAACGCCGCGCTGACCGCGGTGCAGGCGGTGCAGGCGGCCGGTGGCAGCGTGCATTACCACGCGGTCGATCTGCGCGACGGCGAAGCGGTGGCACGCGCCATCGATGCGGTGCGCAACATCAGCGGCCGCATCGACCTGCTGCTGCACGCGGCGGGGCTGGAGATCAGCCGCAACCTGCCCGAGAAGGAGCCGCGCGAGTTCGACCTCGTCTTCGACGTCAAGAGCGACGGCTGGTACCACCTGATGCGCGCAGCACGCGGCCTGCCGGTGGCAGCCAGCGTGGTGTTCTCGTCGGTGGCCGGGCGCTTCGGCAACCAGGGCCAGACCGACTACGCCGCCGCCAACGACCTGCTCTGCAAGATCAGCAGCGGTCTGCGCCGCGAGCGTCCGGAAATGCGGGCGCTGGCGCTGGACTGGACCGCCTGGGGCGGCATCGGGATGGCCACCCGCGGCTCGATCCCGAAGATCATGGAGATGGCCGGCGTGCAGATGCTGCCGCCCGAAGCGGGCGTGGCCTGGATCCGGCGCGAGCTGCTCTCCAGCGACTTCCGGGGCGAGGTCATCGTCGCTGGCGAACTGGGCCTGATGGCTGCCGAGCCGCCGGCCGAGGCGGCCGTGGTGCTGGGCGAACCCGCACCCGGACAGGCCGGGCCGATGACCGGGGCGGTGCGCATGAGCGCGCACCAGGGCCTGGTGATGCAGACCCTGCTCACGCCCAAGGAGCAGCCATTCCTGGATCACCATCGCATCGACGGTACCGCCGTGCTGCCGGGCGTGATGGGCATGGAGGCCTTCGCCGAAGCGGCCCTGCTGCTGGCGCCTGACCACAAGGTCGTGGCGCTGGAGGACGTGGAGTTTGCCGCGCCGCTGAAGTTCTACCGCGACGAACCCCGCACGCTGACCGTGCAGGTGGTGGTCAGCCCGGACGGCGAAGGGCTGGTGGCCCATGCCCGGCTGGTCGCCGAACGCAAGCTGGCGGGCCAGGCGCAGCCGCAACGCACGCTGCACTTCAGCGGCACCGTGCGCCTGTCGCGCAAGGCGGCCGCGGCCGAACAGGCCACGCCGCTGGTCGTGCCTTCTGGCGACGGAGGGACGGCGTTGATGAACCCGCAACAGGTCTACGCCTTCTACTTCCATGGCCCCGCCTACCAGGTGGTGGCGACGGCCTGGCGCGAAGGCGACGAGGCCGCGGCTGCGCTGGCCGCCGACCTGCCCGACAACCACCGGCCGCCCGAACAGCCGCTGGCCACCGCACCGCGCCTGGCGGAGCTGTGCTTCCAGACCGCCGGCCTCTGGCAGGCGGGCATCGACGGCGTGCTGGCCCTGCCGGCGCGGGTGGATCGGGTGCGTTGGCTGCGCGATCCGGCCACGGCAACGGGCGGCCTGGTGGCCACGGCACGACAGACTGGTGACAGCGCCTTCGACTGCCAGGTGGTGGATGCCAAGGGACGCGTGATCGTGCGTCTGGAGGGCTACCACACGGTGGCCATGCCGTCGCCGCTGCCCGAGGCCGTGTCGGCCGGGCTTCAGGCCTGTTTCCGGCGTTGATTGCGGTCATGACGTTCCCGCTCTCCGGGCTGCGGCCTGTCCCCGCGGGCGTGCTTGTCGGCCTGTTCGCGGCCAGTGTCGTGGCCATGGTTCCCACGCAGCCCGCATTCCGTGCTGCCTACGCGGGCAATTGGAAGGTCGTGGATGCGGGCAAGGACCGTCTGTTGGTGCCTCCGGGGACAGCACGAGCGTTGGCGCTGTTTTCGCGTCTGCGTGCGCAGTACGGGCCGTCGCGCCCTTTCCTAGTAGTGCCGTTTTGGTCCGCAGTCTACGCCGTGCACGGACTACGCTC
>DAORNK010000488.1:0-2853 GCA_035440985.1 Rubrivivax sp.
GGATGAAGTGGCAGCCGGTCAGCCGGCCGCGGCGTCGGACCGCCCTGGTGGCGGGCGGTGCGGGTCAGTGGAAGATGCTGATTCGGGACATGGCCGCTCCTGCGAAAAGAAGGAGGGACATGGCCCCGAACGGGGACGCACGTCCCTCGTGGGGTGGGATGAAAGGACGGTGGGTTGCCAGGCGCGGCTCACCAGCCGTTGTAGTGCAGCGTGAGGTCGGCGATGACCTGGCGCCGTTCCAGATCGAGGCCGCCGAAGTCGGACAGCCCCTCGAAGCCGCAACGCTTGAGCATCGCGCCGCCCTCGCGGGAGTTGTAGAAGCTCACCATCGCGGACAGGAACATGCGTTGACCGCTGCTCAGCACGCCCAGGGCGTCGTTGAGCATCAGCATGTTGGGCCGCAGGTCCCACTTGGTGGTGGCACGCTGCAGACCTTCGCGTGTGCCGTCGCCGAACCACTCGTGGCCGGCGATCTGCGCGCCGCGCTTCCAGGCCTCGAAGAAGGCCTGCGGTGCAGCGTCGAAGTGCGCCTGTTCCAGCGCCATCTGATCGAGCACGTCTTCGGGTAAAGACAGATTCATGAGAGAACTCCTTGAAGGGTGGGAATCAGGGGTGAGCGCGCTGTGTCCAGGCATGGGTATCCAGGGCGCGCTGTGCTGCGAGGTGGGTCGGGAAATACTCGACGGACTCCCGCGATACCGGGCCTTCGTCGTCTTGCGTGCCGATGTAGTGGCCGGCCGCGCTGCGCAGCACCTGTAGCGGCAAACGCTTGCCGGTCCAGGCCAGCGCCAGCGCACCACTGCGCACTGCGGTTGCAGAGGAAGATGCGGAAGGTTCAGACATGCCGTGCTCCTTGGTGGGTCGGGGAGCACGCATCCCGCAGGGGATGGGTTCCCCTCGGGTGGTTGAGAAAAGTGCATCGTCGCCAGGCCGGCGAGCGTCCGCGGTGGGCGATGCGAAGCGGACTGGATCGGTCAACGCGGCGAACCGCGTTGCAGTCTTGAAGACCGAGACTGCCAGGGCATGCCGCTGACGACTGTCAGCAACGCATGGCGTGAGGATGGGCGCGAAGCATGGCTGCCGTCGCAGGGAAAACCGAATCGCGGACGGCCCGCTTTAGGGCAGGCCCGCGTCACGGGACAAGGCAAGGACCAGGGCGCCGAAGGCCACGCGGGCCTTCGGCTGGAGAGGAAGGAAAACCACCTGTGGGCTGCGTCAGCGCGGGCCGTCGTCAAAGCCGTTCGCTGCGTCAGCAATCGCACCCGGCCCGTTTCGTGGCTGGGGCCGGAAACCTCTGGCGTGCATCCACACACAAAGGGAGCCCGTTGTTCCGCCGGCGGGCACCGGCACGGAATACCCTCGGCCCAAGGGGCCTCCTCACGGCTCGCGCGGCGGCAAGGCGTCAGGAAGCCCCTCATGACCGAGGCAAGGCACACCGATCAAGGGAATGGCGGCGGGCGCGATTCGTGGAGCAATGACCTTCTCGCCCCGTCGCCCGATGGCGGGCAGACGGGGCGCGCACACCGTTGCAGAAGGAGACGCGCGCTTTGGAGTCCCGCGCGGTGCGGGACGTTTGCCTCGCCGCCAGTGAAGTGGCCGGCGCGGCAGGGGGAAGCGAGGATCAGGACGCCTTGGAGGCAGCGCGCCGCTTGCGCGGTGCGCTGCGCCGGCCCGTCGGGGACTCGATCGGCAACGTGCCCTTGCAGTCCGGGTAGCGCGAGCAGGACCAGAACGCGCCGCTCTTGCCCGTGCGCTGCTGCATCGGTGCGCCGCACTGCGGGCAGGCCGGCGCCGGCGGCAGCTTGAGCGAGAGCGTTGCGCCGCGGTACTGCTGCACGAGCTGGCCGACCCACACGGACTGCTTCTCGATGAAGGTGTCCAGCGCCATCTGGCCGGCCTCGATCATGTCGAGCGCCTGCTCCCACACCGCCGTGGTGCCGGGGTCGGCGATGGCCGAGGGCACCGCGTCGATGAGCGTGAATGCCGCGTCGGAAGCGCGGACGGCGCGGCCTTTCTTGACCAGGTAGCCGCGACCGATCAGACCGTTGATGATGTTGGCGCGTGTCGCCTCGGTGCCGATGCCGGTGGTATCTCGCAGCTTCTGTTTCAGCCGCGGGTCGGTCACGAACTTGGCGACGGTCTTCATGGCCTTGATCAGCTCGCCCTGCGTGTAGGGCTTGGGCGGCAGCGTCTTCAGCGCCTTGAGATCCACCTTGCTGACCGGGCAGGACAGGCCCGCATGCAGGGCGGGCAGCACCTGGCTGCGCTGCGCATCCTCGCCATCGGCATCGTCCGGCCCCGGCGTCGCCAGCACCTCGCGCCAGCCGGTGACGGCGATCTGCTTGCCCACGGCCGCCAGCGACTGACTGCCGCACGAGAACTGCGCCATCGTGCGGTCGAATTCGTGGTGTGGGAGGAACTGCGCGAGGTAATGGGCGCGGATCAGCCGGTAGACGGCCAGCTCCTTCTCGTTCATGGCCGACAGGTTGGCGGGCTCCAGCGTCGGGATGATGCCGTGGTGAGCCGACACCTTGCCGTCGTTCCATGCACGCGAACGCTGTTGGCGATCCAGGCGCTCGATCAGCGGCCGCAGGCTGGGGTCGGTCTTGACCAGGCTGTCGAGTACGGTCGGCACCTCGGCCAGCATGCTCTCGGGCAGGTAGCCCGAATCCGAGCGCGGATACGTTGTCGCCTTGTGCGTCTCGTACAGCGCCTGGGCAATGTCCAGCGTCTCCTGCACGTCGAGGCCCAACTGCTTGGAGCACACCTCCTGCAGCGTGCCCAGGTCGAACGGCAGCGGCGGCCCTTCGCGAACGCGCTCGGTTTCTACCGACAGCACCTGGGCGGAGCCGG
>DAORNK010000489.1:0-2849 GCA_035440985.1 Rubrivivax sp.
CTGCTGGGCGGCGATGGAGGCGCTCGCGGCAGACCCCCGGCGCTACGGCATCCAGGCCTTGCGCGCGGTGGGCGGCGACAGCGCCGGCGGCACGCTGAGCGCGGTCTGCGCCCTGCATGCGCGCGACCTGGGCCTGCCGCTGGCGCTGCAGTTGCTGATCACACCCGGCACCGCCGCGCATGCCGACACGCCTTCGCACCGGCTGTTTGCCAACGGCTTCCTGCTCGATGCGGCGACCATCGCCTGGCTGTTCGACCACACGCTGCCTTACCACCACCGCAAGGACTGGCGCTTTGCGCCGCTGCACGCCGAGGTCGAAGGCGTGGCCCCGGCCTGCGTGATCCTGGCCGAGTGCGACCCGCTGGTCGACGAAGGCCTGGCCTATGCCGACCAGCTGCGCGCCGCGCGCGTGCCGGTGGCGCTGGAGCTCTTCCGCGGCGTGACGCACGACTTCATCAAGATGGGCCGCGCCATCCCGCAGGCCCATGCCGCGCTCGACGCCGCCGCACTAGCCCTCAAGGAGATGGCATGAAGAGAGCCGACTTTCGCCTGCTGGACAGGCTGCGCGTGCGCTGGGCCGAGGTGGACCTGCAGAAGATCGTCTTCAACGGCCACTACCTGATGTACTTCGACACCGCGATGGCCGCCTACTGGCGCGCATTGGCCATGCCCTACCACGAGACCATGCACGCCCTGCACGGTGACCTGTACGTGCGCAAGGCCACGCTGGAGTACCTGGGTTCGGCACGTTACGACGAGCAGCTGGAGGTTGGCATGCGCTGCTCGCGCATCGGCAACTCTTCCATCGTGTTCGAGGCCGCGGCCTTCCGCGGTGAAGCCTGCCTGGTGCACGGCGAGCTCGTCTATGTCTTTGCCGATCCGGCCACGCAGCGCAGTCAGCCCGTGCCGCCGGCGCTGCGCGAACTGCTGCTGGGCTTCGAAGCCGGGCAAGACCTGGTCGACGTGCAGCGCGGCAACTGGGCCACGCTGGGCGCCGCGGCACGGGCCATCCGACAGACGGTCTTCGTGGACGAACAGCAGATCCCGGCCGAACTGGTGTGTGACGCCGCCGACGCGGGCGCCGTGCATGCCGTGGCCTTCAACCGCCTGGGCATGGCGGTGGCCGCCGGGCGCGCCGTGGATGTGGGCGGGGGCGTGATCAAGGTCGGCCGGATGGCCACGCTGCCCACCGTGCGCGGCGGCGGGCTGGCCAGCGCCGTGCTGGCCGCGTTGATGCAGGCCGGACGCGAGTCAGGCGCGCAGGAAGTGATGCTGCAGGCCCAGGCCAGCGCCGTGGGCTTCTACTTGCGGCTGGGTTATCGCCTGTGCGGCCCGGTCTTCGAAGAGGCCGGCATTCCGCACCAGGAGATGCGCATCAGCCTGTGACGGCCGGGATGCTGGCCGGGATGCTGGCCGCGGTGCGACGCAGCAGCCGGATGTGCATGGGCCGCACGAAGTGCGCGCCGGTGGGTGTGAGGTGCGGCTCGAAGGCCGCCCGCACGCGTGCCACCTTGTCGTCGTCCAGCCGGTGGTCGGCAAAGGTCGGGCGCATCAGGCGGGCTTCGAAGTCCGCAAAGTCGCTGAAGCCCACGTGGGTCATGAAGCGCAGTTCGCGCGCGGCCTGCCAGAGTGCGGGGCCTGCCGCGGGTGCCAGGGCCGCGTCCACCGCCCGCTGGGCGGCAGCACGCACCACCCCTTCGTCATTGAAGAGCCGCACGATGTCGTTGAACGGTCCCTCGTAGACCGGTTCCGACACATACAAATGGCCACCCGGCCGCAGCACGCGTGCGACTTCGGCCAGCGCGCGGTCCATCAGCGGGATGGGGACGTGGTGCAGGCTCTTGAGCATCAGCGCCAGATCGAAGCTGGCATCGGCCTGCGCGATGGCTTGTGCGCCGCCGGCGGCAAAGCGCAGGCGCTGCTGCGGCTGCGCCAGGTTCTTGGCAAGCTGGCGCTCGTCCACCTCCAGCGCCAGGCCTTCGCTGCCCGGGTGGGCCTGCAGCAGATCGCGCAGCAAGCGGGCGGCGCCGCAACCCAGTTCGATGATGCGCTGGCCGTCCAGCGGCACCAGTTGGGCCAGCAGTTCCAGTTCGTTGTCGATGCGGGGCAGGTCGTGGGTCATCGGTGGCTCGCGGTCAAGGTGCGCCGCGCAACGACTGCAGCCGGCTCTCCAGCGCAGCCGCGTTGAGGATGCCGAAGTGCGCGTGCACCTGACGGCCCTGTGCATCGTAGAACAAGGTGGTGGGCAGCCCGCGTGAACCGACGGCCGGCCCCAGGGCTTGCGCCGGGTCCAGCAGCACATGGCGCAGCGGCAGGTTCTCGCGCGCCAGGTAGCGCCGCACGGTCTCCGCAGATTCTCCCTGGTTGACGAAGACAAAGGCCACGGCGGTTTCGCGCTGCTGGGCCGCGGCCAGCACGGGCATCTCGGCCCGACAAGGCGCGCACCAGGTGGCCCACAGGTTGACGACCACGGGCTTGCCACCGGCGGCTTGCGCCAGGTTGCCAGGCGCCGCGCCATCCAGGTGCACCAGTTGCACTGAGGGCATGCGGGCGGCGTTCTCCAGGCCGCGCCAGGCCACCAGGCCCAGGGCCAGCAACGCCAGTACGGACGCTGCCCTGAGCAAGGCGCGCCGCAACTCGGGCCGGCGCCAGGCACAGCGAAGAAGCCAGGCGGCGCCGACCAGCCAGCCTGCCGGCGCCCACCAGCCGCCATCGCGGATATCCAGCATTGAAAGGGGCTCGGCCACATAGGCACTGCCATGCAGCGCCACATAGGCCAGCCGGGCGGCAACCAGGCCCAGCAGGCCGGCCACCCAGACCGCGTTTTCGGCGGCGGCGGGCAGGGCGAG
>DAORNK010000490.1:0-2840 GCA_035440985.1 Rubrivivax sp.
CACGCTGCAGTCGCGCGAACAGTTGCGCCAGCTGGCCAACGCGATGGGTCTGCAGGTGGCGGTGGGTGCGCCGGCACGGCGCCTGCTGGAAGCCACGCTGCCGATGGGTACGGACGCGGCGACCGCCGTGCTGCAGGCACACGACAGGACGCTGATCGAACCCCACCACGAGCCGGTGCCTGCGCAGGCGGCACTCAGTCGCGGGCTGGCCGACTTGCGCGCCGCGCTGGCCGCCAATCCGCTGCGCCTGGGCGAAGTGCTCAACCTGGTGCTCGACACGATGCATCGTGCGCTGGACTTCCGCTGGGTGGTGCTGTGCCTGCGCGACCCCAAGACCGGCCAGCTGGTGGGCCGCCTGGGCCTTGGTCTGGGTGCGGCCGACATCAGCCCGGCGTTCCGCATCGGACTGGGCGGCGCCACGCATGGCGACCTCTTCGCCGCGTTGTGCGCCAAGGGCGCCGACCTTCTGATCAAGGACGCCACGGCGGTCGTTGGCCACCTGCCGCACTGGTACCGTCAGCGTGTCAACGCCGGCAGCTTCATGGTGATGCCGCTGCAACTCCAGGGCCGCTGCATCGGCCTGATCTACGCCGACAAGATGGCCGCCGGCTCCATCGTGCTGCACGAAGGCGAACTGGCACTGCTGCGTGCATTGCGCGACGAGGCGGTGGCCGCCTTCAAGCGCGGGCAATGACGAGAGGGACGAGAGGGGCCCGGGGGCGGGTGACGAGCCTTACCCCCGGCACTGGTTGCAACGCTTAGGGCTGCTTGGTTCCCCACCTGACCCGGTTGGGCGCGCTTCCATGCGGGGAGGCCCGTCGCTGACGATTGTAGGCGAGCGGGGCCGATGGTGCCCTCGACGCGCCCCCGCCGGGCCTTCAGCGCGTGTTCACCGCAGTTGAAGCGTGTCCCCGGCGAAGCGCAGGCCCAGTGGTTCGATCAGCAGTTCCTTGGGGCCTTCTTCGACGGCGCCGGCGATCCAGGCCGGTACGCCGCAGTCCCGGGCCACCTCGACGGCCTGTTCGGCGTCGTCACCATGCACGTACAGCGCGAAACCGGCACCCATGTTCAACGTGCCGTAGGCCTCTTCGTCGTCCTGAGCGGCCTGCTGCTGGATGAAGCGCAAAACCGGCGGCACCGGCGGCACGGTGTGCACCCGGTAGCGCAGTGCCTTGGGGTGGCGCAACAGCTTGCGCCAGCCGTGGCCGGTGATGTTGGCCGCATAGTGCACGCGCACGCCGCTGGCCCACAGCGCTTCGGTCACCGGCGAATACAGCGTGGTGGGCGCCAGCAGCGCCTCGCCGTAGCCCAGCCCGGGCGCGATCTCGGTCAGGTAGCCGCGTGGCAGCCGCTCGGCCAGCTTGCGCGCCAGGCTCAGGCCGTTGGCGTGGATGCCGCTGGAGGCCAGCAGGACGATGGCGTCCCCCGGGCCCAGCTTCTCGCCCAGGGTCAGCCTGCCGCGGGGCTTGACCAGACCGGTGCAGGCGGCGGCCAGGTCGATGCGGCCGGCTTCGACGATGCCGGCCAGTGCCGGTGTCTCGCCACCGCCCCAGGCTACCTGGCAAATGTCGCAGGCGGCCTTCCAGCCGGCCACCAGGGCCTGGGCGCGATCGGCATCGGCAAACCATTCGCTGCCGCCGGCCGCCCAGTAGGCCTGCACCACCAACGGCGTGGCGCCTACGGTGATGAGGTCGTTGATGGCCATCGCCAGGGTGTCCTGCGCGATGCCGGCAAACCAGCTGCGACCGGTGAGCTTGTGCATCTCGTCGGCCACCAGGGTCTTGGTGCCCAGGCATTCGACGATGCTGGCCAGGTAGAAGGGGCCGACATCGAGCACATAGGCCGATTCGCCGCGCGAAGCCGCCAACTCGTGGAAGCCGTGCGCGCCCAGGTGGGCGCCGGTGGCGGCGGCGGCGCGCTGGGCGGCCACCTTGAGCGGGTCGATGAGCTCGTACTGCACGCCCGCCTGCTCGTAGCTCAGCGGGGTTGGAGGGGCTTGCGTCATGGCGGGTGATTATCCCCGCCCCATAGAATGATCCGCATGTCCGCCTACGTCGTCCTGGCCCGCAAGTACCGCCCGCGCAGCTTCGCGCAGATGGTCGGGCAGGAACATGTCGTGCAGGCGCTGAGCAATGCGCTGCAGACGCAGCGGCTGCACCATGCCTATCTCTTCACCGGCACGCGCGGCATCGGCAAGACCACCGTCAGCCGCATCCTGGCCAAGAGCCTGAACTGCACCGGGCCCGACGGCAGCGGCGGCATCACTGCCGAGCCCTGTGGGGTGTGCCAGTCCTGCACCGAGATCGACGCCGACCGCTATCTCGACTACATCGAGCTGGACGCCGCCAGCAACCGCGGCATCGACGAGGTGCGCGACATGATCGAGCGCGCCGCCTACAAGCCGGGCATAGGCCGCTTCAAGGTCTTCATGATCGACGAGGCACACCAGCTCACCAAGGAAGCCTTCAACGCGCTGCTCAAGACGCTGGAAGAGCCGCCGGACTATCTGAAGTTCGTGCTGGCCACGACCGACCCGGACAAGATGCTGCCCACGGTGCTGAGCCGCTGTCTGCAGTTCAACCTGCGGCCGATGGCGCCGGTGACCGTGCGCGAGCACCTGCAGCGCGTGCTGGACGCCGAGGGCGTGCCTTTCGACGAAGGCTCGTTGCGTCTGCTGGCCCGCGCGGCGCGCGGGTCCATGCGCGACGGCCTTTCGCTCGCCGACCAGGCCATCGCCTATGGCAGCGGGCGGCTGGACGAGTCCGTCGTGCGCGCCATGCTGGGCAGCGTAGACCGGGGCCACGCGCGCGCCATCGTGCAGGCGCTGGCGGCGCGCGATG
>DAORNK010000491.1:0-2835 GCA_035440985.1 Rubrivivax sp.
GGGCGTGGCCTGGGGCCTGTGGGGCGTGGCGCTGTTCTGCCTGCTATGGGCAGGCTCACAGGCGCGCGCCATCGCCAGCCAGCCCTTTGCCGTGCCGCACTGGGGCTTGTCCTTCCCGCTGGCCGCCTTTGCCGCACTGACACTGCGTCTGGCCACGCCGGGCGGCGCGCTGGTCGTGCTGGGCCCGGTGCTGCTGGCCCTGGCCACGCTGGTGATCTGCGTGCTCGTGCTGGGCACCGTGCGTGGCCTGCGCGAAGGCAGCCTGCTGGCACCCGAACCGGTGGCAGCGATCCAGCCCGCCAGTCCTTGACCCGCGGCTAACATGCGCGCCGAGCGCCCACCGGGGCGCTTGGCAAACGGTGTTGACCCAAGGAGTGCGGACCATGATGACCCCGTTCTGGCGCTGGGCGACGGCCTCGGCTGCGCTGCTGTTGACCCTGGGCTTGGGCACGCCGGCCGTCCATGCGCAGCGCGCCAAGGACACGGCCGTGCTGGCCATGACGCTGGAGCCCCCGGGCCTGGACCCGACCGTCGGCGCCGCCAGTGCCATTGCGGAAGTCGCGCTGTACAACATCTACGAGACGCTGACCAAGATCGGCAGCGACGGCCGCACCACGCCGCTGCTGGCCGAAAGCTGGACGGTGTCGGACGATCTGAGGACCTGGAGCTTCAAGCTGCGGCGCGGCGTGAGCTTCCACAACGGCGAGGCTTTCGGTGCGGCCAGCGTCAAGTTCAGCTTCGAGCGCGCGGCCGACAAGGCCAGCGCCAACAAGGACAAGGCCAGCTTCGCCAACATCGAACGCATCGACACGCCCGACGCGAACACGGTGGTGCTGACCCTGAAGAACGGCGACCCGGACCTGCTCTTCAAGCTGGGCCAGGCCACCGCCGTCATCGTCGAACCCAGAAGCGCGGCCGGCAACGCCACCCAGCCGGTGGGCACCGGCCCCTACAGACTGGACAGTTGGGCCAAGGGCTCGGCGGTGACCCTGGCCCGCTGGGAGGGCTGGCGCCAGGCCAAGGACGTGAAACTGCGCCGGGTGACGATGCGCTTCATCAGCGACCCCGCCGCCCAGGTGGCGGCGCTGCTGTCGGGCGACGTCGACGCCTTCCCGCGGGTGTCGGCGGCGCGCAGCCTCAAGCAGTTCGAAGCGAACAAGAAGTTCCAGGTGCTGGTGGGCGGCAGCCGGGCGAAGACCATCCTGGCCATCAACAACAAGCGCAAGCCGCTGGATGACGTACGGGTGCGGCGGGCCATCGCCGCCGCCATCGACCGCAAGGCCGTCATCGAAGGCGCGGCCGACGGCTTTGGTGTGCCCATCGGCAGCTACTACGTGCCCGGTGCGCCGGGCTACATCGACACCACGGCGCTCAACGCCTACGACGTGGCCAGGGCCCGCGCCCTGCTGCACCAGGCCGGCGTCACGCTGCCGCTGGAGCTGACGATGAAGCTGCCGCCCACGCCTTACGCCCGCCAGGGTGGCGAAGTCATCGCGGCCATGCTCGACAAGGTGGGCATCAAGGCAAGGATCGAAAACATCGAGTGGGCGCAGTGGCTGTCCGGGGTCTATGGCCAGAAGGCCTACGACCTGACCATCATCAGCCATGTCGAGCCGCTGGACTTCGGCAACTTCGCGCGGCCCAACTACTACTGGGGCTACGAATCGGCCGAGTTCAATGCACTGTGGGCCAGGGTGCAGGCCACCACCAACCCTGAAGCGCGCAACAGGTTGATGGCCGAGGCCCAGACCCTGGTGGCGCGCGACGCCGTGTCGGCCTACCTGTACCAGCCGACCTGGATCACGGTGGCCAATGCCCGGCTCAAGGGGCTGTGGAAGGACATGCCGCTGTTCGTCAATGACCTGACGGCGCTGAGCTGGCAGTAGCGCGGCCGGATCGGTTCACATTCCGGCCTCGTCAGAAGGGTCAAGAACAGCCCACGACACGACGGCGACAATCCCCCGCTTCCCAACCGACAACAGGAGCAGGTCATGCAGGGTGAAACGCAGGTGCTGGCCTTTCTGAACAAGCAGCTCCAGCTGGAGCTCACGGCCATCAACCAGTACTTCCTGCATGCGCGCATGCTCAGGAACTGGGGCTTCGAACGGATGGCCAAGCACGAGTACGAAGAATCGATCGAGGAGATGAAGCACGCCGACCGCCTGATCGAGCGGGTACTGATGCTCGATGGCCTGCCCAACATGCAGAGCCTGGGCAAGTTGCTCATCGGTTCAAACGCCATCGAGACCCTGCATGGCGACCTGAAGATGGAACTGACCGGGCAGGCCAACCTGAAGGAGGCCATCGCCCACTGCGAAAGCGTGCGCGACTTCGTCAGCCGCGACCTGTTCGCCGACATCCTGGAAGACACCGAAGAGCACATCGACCATCTGGAGACGCAGATCGCGCTGGTGACCAGTCTGGGCGAGCACAACTTCCTGCAGACACAGGTGGGCGGCGGCAGCTGACCACCCATCGTGGCGGGGCGTTGCTGCTGCTGTATTCGAGCAGGCCGTTCGCCAGACTCTCAGCGCTTGGGCAGCACCTCGAAAGCCAACGTGATGAAGCGGCTGTCCCAGGCGTCGGGCCTGGATTCGGAAGGTCGAAGTTCCACGCCTCGCAGCAGCCAGTTCGCGGCCAGCGGCACGGTCACGCTGATGCGGCCATCGGCATCGGTCTGGCGCCAGTTGCCCAAGGGGCTCAGATCGCTGCGCAGTTCAAGGGGCTGGCCGGCCAGGGGCAGGCCATCGCGCAGGAGTTGGGCGCGCAGCGTGTCGCCGGCACGCAGCGGGCCTGGCGTTTCCAGGCGCAAGTCCAGGCCCAGGCCGACGACGG
>DAORNK010000492.1:0-2834 GCA_035440985.1 Rubrivivax sp.
GCTGGTGCCGCGCAGCATCGCGCGCGGCCAGCCCATGCGCCTGCCGCCGCCGGCGACGGAAGCGCAGGCGCTGGCTGAACTCAAGGCGCTGGCCGGCCGCAACCGCCGGCTCAGGAGTTTCATCGGCCAGGGCTACCACGGCACGCACACACCGGGCGTCATCCTGCGCAACATCCTCGAGAACCCGGCCTGGTACACGGCCTACACGCCCTACCAGGCCGAGATCTCGCAGGGCCGCATGGAAGCGCTGGTGAACTTCCAGACCATGGTCTGCGATCTCACCGCGATGGCCATCGCCAATGCCAGCATGCTGGACGAAGCCACGGCCGCGGCCGAGGCGATGACGCTGGCCAGGCGCAGCGTGCGCGCCAAGGGCCAGACGCTGCTGGTCGCCGGTGACGTGCACCCGCAGACGCTGGAAGTGCTGAAGACCCGCGCCGCACCACTGGGGCTGCTGGTCAAGGTGGCCGACTCGGCGCAGGCCTGGCAGGACGCGCTGGCGGGCGACGACTACTTCGCGGCGCTGGTCCAGTATCCCGCCAGCAGCGGCTGGCTGCACGACTGGACGGCCGATGCCGATGCCGTGCATGCCAAGCAGGCCGGTTTCATCATGGCCGCCGACCTGCTGGCGCTGACCCTGCTCAAACCGCCTGGCGAGATGGGCGCCGACATTGCCATCGGCAGTACCCAGCGCTTCGGCATGCCCATGGGCGCCGGTGGCCCGCACGCCGCCTTCATGGCCTGCCGTGACGAATGGAAGCGCAACATGCCGGGCCGGCTGGTGGGCATCAGCGTCGATGCGCAAGGCGCCCCGGCCTACCGGCTGGCGCTGCAGACCCGCGAGCAGCACATCCGCCGCGAAAAGGCCACCAGCAACATCTGCACGGCCCAGGTGCTGCCGGCGGTGGTCGCCAGCATGTACGCCGTCTACCACGGGCCGCAAGGTCTGATCCGCATCGCCGAACGGGTGGCCCGCTACCTGGGCATCTTCTGCGCCGGCCTGCAGCAGCTGGGCTACGACCTGGCCGCCACGCACCACCTCGACCGTGGTGCCTTCGACACGGTGAGCCTGAAGACCGGTGCGCGCACCGAAGCGCTGATGGCGCGCGCCGTGAGCCTGGGCGCGAACCTGCGCCGCGCCTGGGGCGACTACGTCTGCGTCTCGCTGGACGAGACCACGACGCGCGACGACCTTGCGCTGCTGTGGCAGATCTTCGCCACCGATGGCCAGACGCTGCCCACCGTGCAAGCCCTGTCCGCGCAGGCCGACCTGATCCCCGCGGCGCTGCGCCGCAGCAGCGCCTTCCTGTCGCACCCGGTGTTCAACCGCTGCCACAGCGAAACCGAGATGCTGCGCTACATCCGCAGCCTGTCGGACAAGGACCTGGCACTGGACCGCAGCATGATCCCGCTGGGGAGCTGCACGATGAAGCTCAACGCGACCAGCGAGATGATCCCCATCACCTGGCCCGAGTTCGCCGACGTGCACCCCTTCGCGCCGCAGGATCAGCTGGCAGGTTACTGGGCATTGAACGAGCAGCTCTGTGCCTGGCTGAGCCAGGCCACGGGGTACGCGGGCGTGAGCCTGCAGCCCAATGCCGGCAGCCAGGGCGAATACGCCGGCCTGCTGGTCATCAAGGCCTGGCACGAAAGCCGCGGCGAAGGCCACCGCAACATCTGCCTGATTCCCGAAAGCGCGCACGGCACCAACCCGGCGAGCGCACAACTGGCCGGCCTGCAGGTGGTGGTGACACGCTGCGACGCGATGGGCAACGTCGACATGGACGACCTGAAGGCCAAGTGCGAGCAGCACAGCGCCCGCCTGGCTGCCGTGATGATCACCTATCCCAGCACGCACGGCGTGTTCGAGGTGCGTGTGAAGGAACTCTGCGCGCTGGTGCACCAGCACGGGGGCCGCGTCTACGTGGACGGCGCCAACATGAACGCGCTGGTGGGCGTGGCCGCACCGGGTGAATTCGGCGGCGACGTGAGCCACCTGAATCTGCACAAGACCTTCTGCATCCCGCACGGCGGTGGCGGCCCGGGCGTGGGCCCGGTGGCCGTGGTGGCCGACCTGGTGCCGTTCCTGCCGGCCCACCGCACGGCCGGCCTCGGCGGCGCCCACAGCGTGGGCGCGGTCAGCGCCGCACCGCTGGGCAATGCGGCCGTGCTGCCCATCAGCTGGATGTACTGCCGCATGATGGGTGCCGAAGGCCTGCGCAGCGCCACCGAGATGGCGATCCTGAATGCCAACTACATCGCCGCGCGGCTGGTCGACCATTTCCCCGTGCTGTACAGCGGCGGCGCTGCCGCCATCCGGGGCGGCGGTGTGGCCCACGAGTGCATCCTGGACATCCGCGGCCTGGCCAAGGCCACCGGCGTCGGTGCCGAGGATGTGGCCAAGCGCCTCATCGACTACGGCTTCCACGCGCCGACGCTGAGCTTCCCGGTGGCCGGCACGCTGATGATCGAGCCCACCGAGAGCGAACCGCTGGCCGAGCTGGACCGTTTCTGCGACGCGATGATCGCCATTCGTGGCGAGATCGCGCGGGTCGAAAGCGGCGAATGGCCGGCCGACGACAACCCGCTGAAGCATGCGCCGCACACCGCCGAAGTGCTGCTGAAGGCCGACTGGACACACGCCTACCCGCGCGAAGCCGCCGCGTTCCCGGTGGCCAGCCTGCGGCGCAGCAAGTACTGGGCGCCGGTCGGGCGGGTGGACAACGTCTACGGCGACCGCAACCTGTTCTGCACCTGCCCGCCGGTGGGCCCGGCCGACGACTGATCCGTGGCGGGCACCGCCGGACTGCGAGAGCTGAGCGCAGGGCCATGGG
>DAORNK010000493.1:0-2834 GCA_035440985.1 Rubrivivax sp.
CTGGGTCTCGCCGGATCTCGGGCAACGCTATCCCAAGCCCGCCGGGCTGCCGGTGACGGTGGCCGTCGGGCGTGACGGGAAGGTCCGCATGGCCGAGGCGGGCCAGCTGTTCCCCGAGGACGTCGAGGGCATTGCGCGCTGGCTGTAAGCCCGCCGGGCATGGCCGGGGGGCCCCCCGGGGGCCGCCGCCCGTGGCGGCGGGGAGCCGGCGATGGTCGGGCAATTCCTTATGGCCGACTCACGACACTCATGCGCACAATCGTGCATGTGGTTTGCGCTAGCGTGAGCCTATGTTTGATCTGTATCAGTGGTTCTGAAAGCCATCGTCAGTAGAAGCGCAGGATACTGCGCGTCTATGCCCGTTGAATCGTCAACCGGCCCGCGGCGCCCAGCACCACGGGACACCCAAGGAGACCTCACATGAAGCGCGTTCCAGCCGTTCTTGCCGCTGCGGCGGCCACCCTGCTTGCGGGCTCGGCCCTCGCCCAGGGCGCCAAGCTCAAGGTGGGCCTGATGCTGCCCTACACCGGCACCTTCGCGGCGCTGGGCACGGCAATCGAGAACGGCTTTCGCCTGCATGTGGCCGAGCAGGGCGGCAAGCTCGCCGGCCGCGAGATCGAGTTCGTCAAGGTCGACGACGAGAGCGACCCGGCCAAGGCCACCGACAACGTCAACAAGCTGGTCAAGCGCGACAACGTCGACGTGCTGGTCGGCACCGTGCACAGCGGTGTGGCGATGGCGATGGCCCGTGTGGCCAAGGAGAGCGGCACGCTGCTGATCGTGCCGAATGCAGGCGCCGACGCCGTCACCGGCGCACTGTGCGCGCCCAACATCTTCCGCTCCAGCTTCAGCAACTGGCAACCCGGCTATGCGATGGGTGAAGTGGTGGCCAAGCGCGGCCACAAGAACGTGGTCACCATCACCTGGAAGTACGCCGCCGGCGACGAGAGCGTGCGCGGCTTCAAGGAGTCCTTCGAGAAGGGCGGCGGCAAGGTGCTCAAGGAGCTGAGCCTGCCGTTCCCCAATGTCGAGTTCCAGGCCTTGCTGACCGACATTGCCGCCACCCGCCCCGATGCCGTCTACACCTTTTTCGCCGGCGGCGGCGCGGTGAAGTTCGTCAAGGACTATGCGGCGGCGGGGCTGAAGGGAAAGATCCCGCTCTACGGCGCGGGCTTCCTGACCGACGGCACCCTGGAAGCCCAGGGTGGCGACGCCGAGGGCCTGCTGACCACGCTGCACTATGCCGACAGCCTGGGCACGCCGCGCGACAACGCCTTCCGGCTCGCCTACGCCAAGACCTACAAGCTGCAGCCCGACGTGTACGCGGTGCAGGGCTACGACGCCGCGCAGATGCTGGGCATCGGGCTGGCCGCGGTGAAGGGCGACGTCTCCCGCAAGGCCGAATTCGCGGCCGCCTTGCGCAAGGCCTCCATCGACAGCCCGCGTGGCAAGTTCACGCTGTCGTCCAGCCACAACCCGGTGCAGGACATGTACCTGCGCCAGGTGGGCGCCAAGGAGAACAAGTCCATCGGCGTGGCCTCCAAGCAGCTGGCCGACCCGGGGCGAGGCTGCAAGATGTGACCGCCCCGCAGCGGCCTGGCGGTCGCCTCCCTGCAGGGGGACCGCCAGAGGACCGGCCAGGCCGCATCCTCGGCGGGCGCTCGGATTTCTTCCCCTCGGTCTCGCGAGGCGACGGCGATGGACCTGGCAACGTTTCTCATCCAGTGCCTGAACTCGCTGCAGTACGGGCTGCTGCTGTTCCTGGTGGCCAGCGGGCTGACGCTGATCTTCGGCATCATGGGCGTCATCAACCTGGCGCACGGCAGCTTCTACATGATCGGCGCGTACATGGCCTTCGCGCTGGCGCCGGTGGTCGCGGCCAGCTTCGGGGGTGGCTTCTTCGCCACGCTGGCGGTCGGCACCGTGCTCGCGGTGCTGCTGGGTTACGGGCTCGAATGGGCCTTCTACAGCTACCTGTACCAGCGTGAGCACCTGCAGCAGGTGCTGATGACTTACGGGCTGATCCTGGTCTTCGAGGAGCTGCGCAGCCTGCTGGTCGGTGACGACGTGCACGGCGTCAAGGTGCCTGAGCTGCTGGCCGGCACGATTGCGCTCGGCGAGGTGATGACCTACCCCGTCTACCGGCTGTTCGTCAGCGGCGTCTGCCTGGCGCTGGCGGCGGCGCTGTGGTGGGTGTTCGCGCACACCCGGCTGGGCATGATGATCCGTGCCGGCGCCAGCAACCGCGAGATGGTGCAGAGCCTGGGCATAGACATCAAGTTCCTCTACCGCGTGGTGTTCGCCGCCGGCGTGGCGATCGCGGTGTTTGCCGGCATGGTGGCCTCGCCGATCAGCTCGGTCTATCCCGGCATGGGCAACCAGGTGCTGATCATCTGCTTCGTGGTGGTGGTGATAGGCGGCATAGGCTCGGTGCGCGGCGCGATGGTCGCCGCCTTGCTGATCGGCGCCGCCGACACCTTCGGCAAGGTGCTGCTGCCGCAGGCCGCGGGCGTGCTGGTCTACGTGCTGATGGCGCTCATCCTGCTGTGGAAGCCCGACGGGCTGTTCAAGGCATGAGCGGCCCGCAAGCCTCGATCCCCCCGCAGGCGCCGCCGGGCATCGACCGCGGCAAGGCGGCCTTCGTGGGCGCCTGCTTCGTGCTGCTGGCGCTGTACCCGCTGGTCGGCGGCAAGTTCGGTGTCGACCTGGTCACCAAGACCATGATCTTTGCGGTGCTGGCGCTCAGCCTGGAGCTGCTGGTCGGCGGCGTCGGGCTGGTGTGCTTCGGCCAGGCGGCGTTCTTCGGCATCGGCGCCTACCTCGCCGCGATCCTG
>DAORNK010000494.1:0-2812 GCA_035440985.1 Rubrivivax sp.
TGGCGAAAGCTGTGCGAGTTCGAGTCTCGCCGTCGGCACCAAGCGTTCCTTCACGGGCTTTGCGCCGGCGCTGTCGGCCCTGCGCGAAAGGCCATTGATGCCCAGTGCCACTGAAGAACCACAAGGTGCGCGCCTCAGCTGCTGCCCGGAGGCAGTTCGCAAGGCGCGCTTTTTCTTGAGCTGATCCGACCTGACGCCACACTGACGAAGCCATGGACCTGCAAGCCTACCTGCCTGTCATCCTCTTCATCCTGGTGGGCGTGGCAGTCGGCGTCGCACCGCAGCTGCTGGGTTTCGCCTTCGGCCCCAACCGTCCGGACAAGGCCAAGAACAGCCCGTACGAATGCGGCTTCGAGGCGTTCGAAGACGCGCGCATGAAGTTCGACGTGCGCTACTACCTGGTGGCCATCCTCTTCATCCTGTTCGACCTGGAAATCGCCTTCCTGTTTCCCTGGGCTGTGGCGCTGCGCGACATCGGCGCGTCAGGCTTCTGGGCGATGATGGTGTTTCTCACGATCCTGGTGGTGGGCTTCGTGTACGAATGGAAGAAGGGCGCGCTCGATTGGGAGTGACCCCCTGGCCACCAGGAGACAACGGCAATGGGCATCGAAGGCGTACTCAAGGAAGGCTTCGTCACCACCTCGGTGGACACGCTGGTCAACTGGTCCAAGACCGGCTCGCTGTGGCCGATGACCTTTGGCCTGGCCTGCTGCGCCGTCGAGATGATGCATGCGGGCGCCGCGCGCTACGACATCGACCGTTTCGGCATGCTGTTCCGCCCCAGCCCGCGCCAGAGCGACCTGATGATCGTGGCCGGCACGCTGTGCAACAAGATGGGCCCGGCGCTGCGCAAGGTCTACGACCAGATGGCCGAGCCGCGCTGGGTGCTCAGCATGGGCTCGTGTGCCAATGGCGGCGGCTACTACCACTACAGCTATTCGGTGGTGCGCGGCTGCGACCGCATCGTGCCGGTCGACGTCTACGTGCCGGGCTGCCCGCCCACGGCCGAGGCCCTGCTGTACGGCATCCTGCAACTGCAGGCCAAGATCCGGCGTGAAAACACCATTGCGCGCTGAACCGCGATGACCCAGAAACTCGACACCCTGCAAGCGGCGCTGACCCAGGTGCTGGGCGATTCGCTCAAGACCCTGGTGCGTGACCGAGGCGAGATCACCATCACGGTCGGCGCCGACCACTACCTGTCCGCATGCGGCCGGTTGCGCGATCACCCGGCGCTGCACTTCGAGCAGCTGATCGATCTGTGCGGGATGGACTATTCCGACTTCCGCAACGAGGCGCAGCAGGGCCCGCGCTACGCGGTCGTCACCCACCTGCTGTCGGTGCGGCACAACTGGCGCGTGCGCCTGAAGGTGTTTGCGCCGGACGACGAACTGCCGGTCGTGGCCTCAGTGAACGAACTGTGGAACTCGGCCAACTGGTTCGAACGTGAGGCCTTCGACCTGTTCGGCATCATCTTCGAAGGCCACCTGGATCTGCGCCGCATCCTGACCGACTACGGCTTCATCGGCCACCCCATGCGCAAGGACTTCCCGGTCAGTGGCCATATCGAGATGCGCTACGACCCCGAGAAGAAGCGCGTGATCTACCAGCCCGTGACCATCGAGCCGCGCGAAGTCGTGCCGCGCGTGGTGCGCGAAGACAACTACGGCAGCGGCACACACTGAGATGGCCGAGATCAAGAACTACACGCTGAACTTCGGCCCGCAGCATCCGGCCGCGCACGGTGTGCTGCGCCTGGTGCTGGAACTGGACGGTGAAGTCATCCAGCGCGCCGACCCGCACATCGGCCTGCTGCACCGCGCCACCGAGAAGCTGGCCGAAAGCAAGACCTTCATCCAGAGCCTGCCCTACATGGACCGGCTGGACTACGTCTCGATGATGTGCAACGAGCACGCCTACTGCCTGGCCATCGAGAAGCTGCTGGGCATCCAGGTGCCCGAGCGCGCGCAGTACATCCGTGTCATGTTCAGCGAACTGACGCGCCTGCTGAACCACCTGCTGTGGCTGGGCTGCCATGGCATGGACTGCGGGGCGATGAACATCCTCATCTACTGCTTCCGCGAGCGCGAGGACATCTTCGACATGTACGAAGCGGTGTCCGGTGCCCGCATGCACGCCGCCTACTTCCGCCCGGGCGGTGTCTACCGCGACATGCCCGATCGGATGCCGCAGTACCAGGCGAGCCGCATCCGCAATGAGAAGGCCATCAAGGCGCTGAATGAGAACCGCCGCGGCAGCCTGCTGGACTTCATCGAGGACTTCTGCCAGCGCTTCCCGAAGAATGTCGACGACTACGAGACCTTGCTCACCGACAACCGCATCTGGAAGCAACGCACCGTGGGCATCGGGGTGGTGACGCCCGAACGCGCGCTGAACCTGGGCTTCACCGGCCCCATGCTGCGCGGCAGCGGCATCGAATGGGACTTGCGCAAGCAGCAGCCCTACGACGTCTACGACCGCATGGATTTCGACGTGCCGGTGGGCGTCAACGGCGACACCTACGATCGTTATCTGGTGCGCGTGGAAGAAATGCGCCAGGCCAACCGCATCGTGCAGCAATGCGTGCAATGGCTGCGCGCCCACCCCGGCCCGGTGACCACCGACAACCACAAGGTTGCCGCGCCGCACCGCGTGGACATGAAGAGCAACATGGAGGAGTTGATCCACCACTTCAAGCTCTTCACCGAAGGCATGCACGTGCCCGAAGGCGAGGCCTACGCGGCGGTGGAACACCCCAAGGGCGAGTTCGGCATCTACCTGGTCAGCGACGGCGCCAACAAGCCCTACCGGC
>DAORNK010000495.1:0-2800 GCA_035440985.1 Rubrivivax sp.
TCGCGGGCCAGGCCGTGGCCCTCGACAAGGCCGGGCTCGCCGCCCAGCGCCAGCCCTCGACGCGTGGATTCGGCATCGGTGAGGGCCGACAGCACGCCTGCCAGCCGTGTCAGCACCTGCTGCGCTTGTTCGGCCTGGGCCGCGGCGTCGTTCAACTGCCCGACGCTGCGCCAGGCCCAGGCACCCGCGCCAGCCAGCAAGGCCAGCGCCAGGGCGACGGCGGCCAGCCGTGTGCGCTCGGGCGTGATCTTCATCGGTGTTCCGTGCTCCAGGTCGGCTGTAGCCGATCGAGGATAGCGGACGAACAGGCCAGGCGGGTCATGCGGTCGGCGGGCAGAATCCACGGATGAGGGAGGCTGGCGAAAGCGATCCGCGCATCGAACCCACGGCCGCTGCTGGCGTTCGGCTGGTGACCGCCGGCAGGGTGGCGATCCACGGCTGAGGGATACTCGCGCGCCGTGTTGGCGTAGCCGCGCTCCCGATCCGATGCCCGACCTGTTCGATTTCCCGCCCCCCGAAGCCGCTGAAGCCCTGCCGCTGGCCGACTACGCCCAGCGCGCCTACCTCGAATACGCGCTGTCCGTCGTCAAGGGCCGCGCGCTGCCCGACGTCTGCGACGGCAACAAGCCGGTGCAGCGCCGCATCCTGTACTCGATGTTGCGCATGGGGCTGGCGTTCAGCAGCGCCAGTGGCCCCAAGCCGGTGAAGAGCGCGCGGGTGGTGGGCGATGTGCTGGGCAAGTACCACCCGCATGGCGACACGGCGGCCTACGATGCGATGGTGCGCATGGCGCAGGACTTCGCGCAGCGCTACCCGCTGATCGACGGCCAGGGCAATTTCGGCAGCCGCGACGGCGACGGTGCTGCGGCGATGCGCTACACCGAAGCGCGCCTGGCGCCCATCGCCCGGCTGCTGCTGGACGAGATCGACGAAGGCACGGTCGACTTTCAACCCAACTACGACGGCAGCGAACAGGAGCCGCGCCTGTTGCCCGCGCGCCTGCCCTTCGTGCTGCTCAACGGCGCCTCGGGCATTGCCGTGGGCCTGGCCACCGAAGTGCCCAGCCACAACCTGCGCGAAGTAGCCGCCGCCACCGTGGCGCTGCTGAAGAACGACCAGCTGTCGGACGACGAGCTGCACGCGCTGCTGCCGGCGCCGGACTTCCCTGGCGGCGGCCAGATCATCAGCCCCGAGGCGGACATCCGCGATGCCTACCGCAGTGGCCGCGGCAGCCTCAAGGTACGCGCGCGCTGGATCATCGAGGACCTGGCGCGTGGCCAGTGGCAGCTGGTCGTCACCGAGCTGCCGCCGCAGACCAGCGCGCAGAAGGTGCTGGAGGAGATCGAGGAGATCACCAACCCCAAGGTCAAGGCCGGCAAGAAGGCCTTGCTGCAGGAACAGGTGCAGCTCAAGCAGAGCCTGCTGGCCGTGCTGGACGCGGTGCGTGATGAAAGCAGCAAGGACGCACCGGTGCGCCTGGTCTTCGAGCCCAAGAGCCGCACGGTGGCGCAGGCCGAGCTGATCACCGCGCTGCTGGCCCACACCAGCCTGGAAAGCAGCGTGCCGCTGAACCTGACGATGGTCGGCATCGATGGCCGTCCGGTGCTCAAGAGCCTGCGCCGCATCCTGGCGGAATGGATCGATTTCCGCCAGCTCACCGTGGCACGGCGCACGCGACACCGGCTGGGCAAGGTGCTGGATCGCATCCATGTGCTGGAGGGCCGGCAGCTGGTGCTGCTGAACATCGACGAGGTGATCCGCATCATCCGCAACGCCGATGAGCCCAAGCCGGCGCTGATCGCACGCTTCGCCCTCAGCGACCGCCAGGCCGAGGACATCCTGGACATCCGGCTGCGCCAGCTGGCCCGGCTGGAGGCCATCAAGATCGAGCAGGAGCTGAAGGAACTGCGCACCGAGCAGGGCAGGCTGGAAGACATCCTGGCCAGCCCGGCTGCGCTCAAACGCACGGTGATCAAGGAGATCGAAGCCGACGCCAGGAACCATGGCGACGAGCGTCGCACGCTGATCCAGGAAGAGAAGAAGGCCGTCGCCGAAGTGAAGGTGCTGGACGAGCCGGTGACCGTGGTGATCAGCCTCAAGGGCTGGGTGCGTGCGCTCAAGGGCCATGAACTGGACCCGGCCACGCTGAGCTTCAAGTCAGGTGACGCGCTGTACGGCTGCTTTGCCTGCCGCAGCGTGGACAGCCTGCTGGTCTTCGGCAGCAACGGGCGCGTCTACAGCGTGGCCGCTTCGCAACTGCCCGGCGGCCGCGGCGACGGCGTGCCCATCACGACGCTGATCGACCTGGAAAGCGGCACTCAGATCGCGCACTACTTCGCCGGCGCAGCGGACACGGTGCTGCTGCTGGCCAACACCGGTGGCTACGGCCTGCTGGCCCGGGTGGGTGACATGCTGGGCCGCAACCGGGGCGGCAAGGCGTTTCTGACGCTCGATGCGCATGAGCGGGTGCTGCCACCGGTACCCGTGGGTGCAGCGCACGGCAGCGTCGCCTGCCTGGCGTTGGACAGTCGCGTGCTCGTGTTCGGGCTGGATGAGCTCAAGCTGCAGCCCAACGGAGGCAAGGGCCTGACGTTGATGGACGTGGACAGCAAGGCGCCGCTGGTGTCGGTGGCCACGTTTGCCGCCACGCTGCAGGTGCTGGGCAGTGGGCGGGGCGGCAAACCCAGGGAAGTGGAACTCAAGGCGGCAGCCGTGGAGGCGCACCGCGGCAGGCGCGCCCGCAAGGGGCGCAAGGTGGAAGGCCTGCTGAAAGCGACGCGGGTGCTCTGAGCGCAGCCGC
>DAORNK010000496.1:0-2791 GCA_035440985.1 Rubrivivax sp.
ACTTCGCCCGCGCCGATGCGCTGCGCGGCCAACTGACCGAGGCCGGCGTCCTGCTCCGGGACACGCCGCAGGGCAGCACCTGGGCCCTGGCCGAAGAGGCGCCGGCATGAGGCCCTGGCTCGCCCGGGCGCTCATCCTGCCCGCCCCCAGCTACCCGCTTTTGACACGGCCGCCCCTGTCCTGTTGAAACCCACCGACTCACAGGAGCGACCCGCCATGCAAGTGCTGTCATCCCTCAAGGAAGCCAAGAACCGCCACCGACGACACGAGGTCTTCATGATCCGCAAGAACCCGCGCGGCGACCTGCCGCAGATCCACCCCAGCGCCTTCGTCGATCCGACCGCCATCCTGTGCGGCAAGGTCATCGTCGAGGAGAACGTCTTCATCGGCCCCTACGCGGTGATCCGCGCCGACGAGGTCGATGCCGACGGCGACCTGGCGCCCATCGTGATCGGCGCGCACTCCAACATCCAGGACGGCGTGGTCATCCATTCCAAGTCGGGTGCGCCGGTGAGCATCGGCGAGCGCACCTCCATCGCCCACCGCGCCATCGTCCACGGTCCCTGCACGGTCGGCCACGGCGTGTTCATCGGTTTCAACAGCGTGCTGTTCGACTGCGTCGTCGAAGACGGCTGCGTGGTGCGCTTCAACGCCGTGGTCGACGGCTGTCACCTGCCGCCCGGCTTCCACGTGCCATCGACCGTGCGCATCGGGCGTGCGACCGACCTGGCGACCCTGCCCAAGGTGTCGGTCGATGCCAGCGAATTCTCCGAAGACGTGGCCCGCACCAACAACCAGCTGGTGCGCGGCTACAAGATCATCCAGAACGAGTTCTGAACCATGTCCACCCTCGCTTCGGACCGCGCCGTCACCCTCACCCTGGCCGATGGTTTGCAGCGCCGTTTCGACCCGCCCGTCAGCGCCGCTGCCGTTGCCGCCGCCATCAGCCCAGGCCTGGCCAGGAACACCATGGCCGGCAAGGTGGATGGCCGCCTTGTGGATGCCTGCGACCCGATCGACCGGGATGCGACGCTGCAGATCATCACGCCCAAGGATGCGGAAGGACTGGAGATCATCCGCCATTCCTGTGCCCACCTGGTCGGCCACGCGGTCAAGCAGCTTTACCCGGGGGCGCGGATGGTGATCGGCCCGGTGATCGACGAAGGCTTCTACTACGACATCGCTTTCGAGCGCCCCTTCACCCCCGAGGACCTGGCCGCCATCGAGCAGCGCATGCGCGAGCTGATCGCCAGGGACTACGACGTCGTCAAGAAGATCGCCCCGCGCGATGAGGTCATCGCCATCTTCAAGCAGCGCGGCGAGGACTACAAGCTGCGCCTGATCGAGGACATGCCGGACGAGCAGCACATGGGCCTGTACTTCCACGAGGAGTACGTGGACATGTGCCGCGGCCCGCACGTGCCCAACACGCGCTTCCTGCAGCACTTCAAGCTGACCAAGCTCTCGGGTGCCTACTGGCGCGGCGATTCGCGCAACGAACAACTGCAGCGCATCTACGGCACCGCCTGGGCCAGCAAGCAGGACCTGGACGCCTATCTGAAGCGCGTCGAGGAAGCCGAGAAGCGCGACCACCGCCGGCTGGGGCGCGAGCTGGACCTGTTCCACTTCCAGGAGGACGCGCCCGGCGCGGTGTTCTGGCATCCGCGCGGCTGGGCGGTGTTCCAGGAACTGATCGCCTACATGCGCCGCCGCCAGCAGGATGCCGGCTACGTGGAGGTGAATTCGCCGGACGTGATGGACCGCAGCCTGTGGGAAATCTCCGGCCACTGGCACAACTACCGCGAGCACATGTTCGCCACCGAGACCGAGGACGGCCGCGCGCTGGCACTCAAGCCGATGAACTGTCCGGGCAGCGTGCTGCTGTACCGCCACGGCCTCAAGAGCTACCGCGACCTGCCGATCCGCATGGGCGAGTTCGGCAAGGTGCATCGCTACGAACCCTCGGGCGCGCTGCACGGCCTGCTGCGCGTGCGCCACTTCACCCAGGACGATGCGCACATCTACTGCACACCGGCGCAGATGGATGCCGAATGCCGCGTCATCGTGGCGCTGGTGCTGGACATCTACCGCCAGTTCGGCTTCGAGGACGTGCGCATCAAGCTGTCCACCCGGCCCGCCAACCGCATGGGCGACGAGGCCACCTGGGATCTGCTCGAAGGCGCGCTGGTCCAGGCCCTCGACGGCATGGGGCTGGCCTACCGGCTCAACCCCGGCGAAGGCGCGTTCTACGGCCCCAAGCTGGAGTTCGTGCTGCGTGATGCCATCGGCCGCGACTGGCAGTGCGGCACCCTGCAGGTGGACATGAACCTGCCCGAGCGCTTCGGCATCGACTACGTCGATGAAGACGGCCAGCGCAGGCGCCCGGTCATGCTGCACCGCGCGCTATTCGGCTCGCTGGAACGCTTCACCGGCATCCTGATCGAGCACCACGCCGGCAGGCTGCCCGCCTGGCTGGCGCCGGTGCAGGCCATGGTGCTGTCGATCACCGAAGCGCACGCCGCCTATGCCGGGGACGTGGCGCGGCTACTGCGCGGCGCCGGCCTGCGCGCCGAGGCCGACGTGCGCAACGAGAAGATCGGCTACAAGATCCGCGAACAGACCCTGCAGCGCGTGCCCTTCCTGCTGGTGGTCGGCGGCCAGGAGGCCGCCGCCGGCAGCGTGGCGATCCGCACGCGCGACGGCAAGGAACTGGGCGTGCTCGGCCTGGACGAAGCGCTGGCCCTGCTGCGCGAGCAGGCCGGCGCCCCCGACCTGGCGACGCGCCAGTCCG
>DAORNK010000497.1:0-2791 GCA_035440985.1 Rubrivivax sp.
AGGACCGTTCCCCCGGCCGAGGCCGGCGGGCGCGGCACCGGGTCCTCGCGGGCGCTCTGGCGGGCTCGGCGCTGGCTGCGCTGCGCTAGCATCTGGCCCCATCTGGAGCCCCCATGCAAATCGTCTGCCTCGATCTCGAAGGCGTGCTCGTGCCCGAGATCTGGATCGCCTTCTCCGAGCGCACCGGCATCGCCGAATTCCGCCGCACCACGCGCGATGAACCCGATTACGACAAGCTGATGCGTTTCCGGCTGGCCCTGCTGCGCCAGCACGACCTGAAACTGGCCGACATCCAGGCGGTGATCGGCAGCATGGCCCCGCTGGAGGGTGCCAGGGACTTCCTCGATGATCTGCGCCGCCGCTTCCAGGTCGTGATCCTGTCGGACACGTTCTACGAGTTCGCCGATCCGCTGATGGCCCAGCTTGGTAGGCCCACGCTGTTCTGCCACCGGCTGCAGACCGACCCCGAGGGCTTCGTCGCGGCCTACCATCTTCGCCAGCCGAATCAGAAGTTCCATGCCGTGCGGGCGCTGCAGAGCCTGAACTTCCAGGTCATCGCCGCCGGCGACTCCTACAACGACACCGGCATGCTGGGCGCCGCCGACGCGGGCTTCTTCATCCACCCTCCTCCGGGCATCGTGGCGCAGTTTCCGCAGTTCCCGGTCAACCACAGCTATGCGCAACTGCGTGCCGCCATCGACGCGGCGGCCGCCCGCCTGGCCGGCTGATCGACCCCGGAGCGCCATGCCGCGCAAGCACCTCGAACTGCTGGCCCCGGCACGGGACGCGGCCATCGGCATCGAAGCCATCAACCACGGTGCCGACGCCGTCTACATCGGTGGGCCCGCCTTCGGTGCGCGTGACAAGGCCGGCAATGCACTGACCGATATCGAAGGCCTGTGCCGCCATGCCCACCGCTATGGCGCGCGCATCTTCGTCACGCTCAACACCATCCTGCGCGACGACGAGCTGGAGGAAGCCCGCCGGATGGCCTGGGACGTCTGGCGGGCCGGAGCCGACGCACTGATCGTGCAGGACATGGGCCTGCTGGAACTGGAACTGCCGCCGATCCAGTTGCACGCCAGCACGCAGACCGACATCCGCCACCCTGCCAAGGCCCGCTTCCTGCAGGACGTCGGCTTCTCGCAGATGGTGCTGGCACGCGAGCTCGATCTGGGCCAGATCCAGGCCATCGCGGCACAGGTGTCGGATGCGGTGCTGGAATTCTTCGTGCACGGCGCGCTGTGCGTGGCCTACAGCGGTCAGTGCTACATCAGCCATGCGCTGACGGGCCGCAGTGCCAACCGCGGCAGCTGCAGCCAGGAGTGCCGCCAGGCCTTCACCGTGACGGATGCGGCGGGCCGCATCGTGGCGCACGAGAAACACGTGCTCAGCCTGAAGGACAACGACCAGAGCCACAACCTGGCCGCGCTGGTGGATGCCGGCATCCGCAGCTTCAAGATCGAGGGCCGCTACAAGGACATGGCGACGGTGAAGAACGTCACCGCGCACTACCGCCAGTTGCTCGATGCGCTGCTCGAACGTCGCCCGGACCTGGCCGCCGCCAGCAGCGGCCGCTGCCAGCACCGCTTCCTGCCGGATCCGCAGCGCGGTTTCAACCGCGGCGCGACGGACTACTTCGTCAACGGCCGTCAGATCGACATCGGCGCTTTCGACACGCCCAAGCACGCCGGCATGCCGCTGGGCAGCGTGGTGCGCCTGGGCCACGACCACTTCGACCTGAATGCCAGCGACCCGCAGGCGGTGCTGCACAACGGTGACGCCCTCACCTGGTGGGACTTGCAGGGCGACTTGCAGGGCGTACCGGTCAACGTGGCCCGGCATCTGGGCGGGCGGGGCTGGCGCATCGAGCCGAATGCGCCGATGGCAGGACTGAAGGACCTGAAGCCCGGTACCGCCATCAGCCGCAACCGCGACATGGCCTGGGACCGGCTGCTGGACAAGCCCTCCGCGGACCGGCGGATCGCCGTGGATCTGGCGCTGCTGGAAACGCCCACCGGCCTTGCGCTGCAGGTGCACGACGCCGACGGGCACACGGCACGCGCCGAGCTTGCCATCGCCCATCAGGTGGCCAAGGACAGCACGCGCGCAGCGGCCGCACTGCGCGAGCAACTCGCCAAGCTGGGCGGCACCGAATTCGAGGCACGTTCGGTCACGCTGGAACTCAGCCAGACCTGGTTCGTGCCGGCCAGCGCCGCCAACACCCTGCGCCGCGATGCGGTGGCTGCCCAGCGCGGCGCACGAGCAGCCGCCTTCCAGCCCTTGCCACGTGCCCGGCCGGTAACGCCACCAGTGCCCTACCCCGAGGACACGCTGAGCTATCTGGCCAATGTCCACAACCGCCGCGCGGCGGACTTCTACGCCCGCCACGGTGTACGCGTCATAGCCGCGGCCTACGAAAGCCACGAAGAGCTGGGCCCGGCCAGCCTGATGATCACGCGGCACTGCGTGCGCTGGAGCCTGAGCCTGTGCCCCAAGCAGGCCAAGGGGGTGATCGGCGTGCAGGGCACGGTACGCGCCGAGCCGCTGACCCTGGTCCACGGCCAGGACCGTTTGACGCTGCGCTTCGACTGCAAGGCCTGCGAGATGCACGTGGTCGGTCAACTCCAGCCCCACGTGCTGCGCCAGGCGCGCCGGCAGGCCGCGGCACAGCCCATCCAGTTCTACCGCACCCGGCCACCGCCCGTTCCGCCTGCCCGATCCAGGCGCAGCGTGTGAGAGCTTGTGAAGATATGAATCGTGCCCGCGTAGGCCCCTGCATAGGGCCAAA
>DAORNK010000498.1:0-2784 GCA_035440985.1 Rubrivivax sp.
TCAGGGCCTTTGGCCACCCCGGCGCGGGTGCATGGGATTGCCTCTCACACTCTGACCCCGCAGCCAGCCCTCGAAGGCCGCCGCCGACATCGGCCCGCCGCACAGGTAGCCCTGCTGCGCGTCGCAGCCTTGCTCGCGCAGCCATTGGCTCTGGGCCTGCGTCTCCACCCCTTCGGCCACCACCTGCAGGCCCAGCGCGCGGCCCATCTGCACGATGGCGCGGGCAATCGCCGCCGAGCCGCGGTCACCGGGCAGGTCCTGCACGAAGCTGCGGTCGATCTTGAGCCGATCCAGCGGCAGGTCCTTCAGGTGCCCCAGCGAGCTGTAGCCGGTGCCGAAGTCGTCCACCGCAATCTGCACGCCGATGGCCTTGAGCCGGTGCAGCGCGGCCTGCACCGTGGGCAGGTCGTCCATCAGCATGCGCTCGGTGAGTTCCAGTTCCAGCATCGCGCCTTCGGCCCCGGCCTCGGCCAGCGCCTGCTCGACCGTTTCGACGAAGCCCAGCGCCTGGAACTGCAGGTTCGACAGGTTCACCGCCACCGGCACATCGCACAGGCCCTGTTGCCGCCAGCGCACGGCGCTGCCCAGGGCCTGTTGCAGCACCCAGTGGCCGATGGGCAGGATCAGCAGCCGGGCCTCGGCCACCGGAATGAATTCGTCGGGCGAGACCAGACCCCGTTCGGGGTGGTTCCAGCGCACCAGCGCTTCCACGCCCATCAGGCGCTGGTCCTGCAGCGCCAGCTGGGGTTGGAACTCGAGCACGAACTCGCCATCGCGCACGGCCTGGGTCAGTCGGCTTTCCATCGCCAGCTCGGCCCAGGCGCTGGCGGCCATCGCGGGCTCGAAGAACCGGCAGCGCGCGCGCCCGCCGGACTTGGCGTGGTACATCGCCGTGTCGGCATGCTTGATCAGCTCCGCCGGCGTGCCGCCATGTTCCGGAAACAGGGCGATGCCGATGGAGGGGGTCACCGAGATCAGCGCCGCTTCCACCGGCAGCGGTGCACCGATGGCCGCCAGCAGCTTGCCCGCGACCTCCAGCGCCGCCGCGGGCTGCTCGGCACCCGCCAGCAGCAGCACGAACTCGTCACCCCCGAAGCGCGAGACCAGGTCGGATTCGCGCACCACGCCGATGATGCGTTCGGCCACCGTCTGCAGCAGCACGTCGCCGACCGGGTGGCCCAGCGAATCGTTGACCCGCTTGAAATGGTCCAGGTCGATGAACAGCAGGGCCAGTGAACGGCCCTGCTTGGCCGCCTGGGCCATCAGCAGTTCGGCCCGATCGATGAAGGCCGCCCGGTTGGGCAGGCCGGTGAGCACGTCGTGGTGCGCCAGGTGGTGGATGCGCGCCTGGGCTTCCAGCCGGTCGCGGATGTCGCGCACGATGGTCATGCGCAGGGTCTGGCCCTGGTACTGCAGCGTGCGCACGATGAACTCGACCGGGATGCGCCGGCCGTCGCGGTGCACCAGGGCGCTGTCATAGGTGATCTCCGCGCCGGATGCCATCACGGCCCGCACGCGCTCGCGTTCGTCCTCGGCGACGAACTCCAGCGTCGAACGGCCCAGCAATTCGGGCAGCGTGTAGCCCACCAGTTCGAGCAGAGGCGGGTTGACGTCGGTGACGAACCCCCCCTTGTGAAACACGATGCCCTCGACGCTGGCATGCATGAACTTGGCCAGGCGCTCTTCGCTTTCGCGCAGCGCGTTTTCGGCCATGCGGTGGCGCGTGATGTCGCTGATCAGCACGTAGGCACCGACCGGCGTGCCCGACTCGGCGCCCTGCGGCAGCAGGTGGACTTCCACGTCGCGCTGGGTGCCCTGCGCGTCGATCAGCCGCCGTTCGTAGCTGGTGCCGCGGCGTTCCTGCAGCACCTGCTTCACCTTGGGCTGGATCAGCGCGGCTGCCGCCTCGCCGATGATCTGCGGCACCGACAGCCCGAGGATGGAGGTCTCGGTGTGGCCGAACATCGCGGCATAGCCCTGGTTCGCATAGCGGCAGATCTCACCCGGGTGCTCGAAGTACGCCATCGCCACCGGCACGTTGTTGCACAGCAGACGCAATTGCGCCCGCTCGGCGCGCAGGGCCCGCAGCTCGTCGGGTTCGGGATCGGGTGTCACGGCACCGGCTCCGCCGCACCGGCCTGCGCCACGCTGGCCGCCAGGCACAGGTCTTCCCAGGCTCGGGCCTTGTCCGGCAGGTTGCGCAGCAGGTAGGCGGGGTGGTAGGTCACGACCAGGGGCACGCCGTGATAGCGGTGCACATGCCCGCGCAGCTTGCCGATCGGTTCGCTGCTGCGCAACAGGGCTTGCACGGCAAAGCGCCCCATGGCCAGGATCATGCGCGGCCGCAGCAGATCGATCTGGCGCAGCAGGAAGGGCTCGCACTGGAGCATCTCCTCGGGCGCCGGGTTGCGGTTGCGCGGCGGCCGGCATTTCAGCGTGTTGGCGATGTAGACACGATGCGAAGGGGGTGCGGGTCCGTCGGTCGAGCGGGTCAGCTGCAGCGCGGCCAGCATGCGGTCCAGCAGCTGGCCGGCAACGCCGACGAAAGGCTCTCCGCTGAGGTCCTCCTGTTCGCCCGGCGCTTCGCCCACGACCAACCAGTGCGCCTGCTCGTGGCCAACGCCGAACACGGTCCGTGTCCGGCTGTTGCACAGCTCGCAGGCCCGGCATTCGGCAACGGCCTGGCGCAAGGCGGGCCAGTCCAGGCCTTCTACGCCACGGATGGCCTGGGGCACGGGATCCGGGGTCGGCGCCGGCGCCGGCTCGGCGGGCGGCGTGGGGGCG
>DAORNK010000499.1:0-2782 GCA_035440985.1 Rubrivivax sp.
TCTGCTGCTTGCCCGGACACAACCCATCCGCACGATGGGCGCGGCCGCCGGCGCTTCGGCGGGCAGGCTGGGCAGTGCCACCGCCATTTCATCGGCTTCAATGGCAGGCGGCGTGCCCTGCAGCGACAGGAGGAGCGATTCACTTCCCCGCAGGTGCTGCGCCGGGTTGGGCAACGCGCTGCCATCGGGCGCGGTCTGGCCCTGCAGCAGACCCTGGCTGGTGCACACCGGCACCCAGGCCAGGGGGTCCATCGCCGCGTGCCAGCGCGCCAGTGTGGGTGCCAGGGTCAGCAGCCAGAGGCTCACGAGCGCCAGCCAGGCACCCTGTCGCAGCCGAGCCCTGACGGCAAGCATGATCACTCAACCGGCCCGCGCGGCAGCGGCTGGCGGCAGCAGCGAGGCCACGTCGTCGGCCACTTCCCTGGCGCTGAGTTCGGCACGCAGCGCCAGGCGCAAGCTGCCGGCCGGGTCATAGACGTAGGTCATCGCGCTGTGTTCCAGCGTGTAGGTCCCGCCGGAGGGCACCTTGCGGAAATACACCTTGAAGTGATCCGCCGTTTCCCGGGTGCGCTGCGGGTCGGCCCGCAGGCCGATGAAACTGGGGTGAAAGGCGGTGGCATAGGCCAGCAAGGTCTCGGCCGTGTCGCGTTCCGGATCCAGGGTCACGAAGAGTCCCTGTACGCGGCTGCCGTCGTCACCCAGCAACTGCAGCACTTCCGCCCCGCGCAGCAGCGCGGCAGGGCAGACGTCCGGGCATTGCACGAAGCCGAAGAACAGCATCACCACCTTGCCGCGGTAGTCGGCCAGTGTGCGTTCGTGGCCCTGCGGATCGGTCAGGCGGAAGTCGCGCCCGTAGGCGGCGCCGGACACGTCCAGCGCCCGCGAACGCGGTTTGTCCTGGGGGGTGCAAGCCAGTGACAGTGCAGCCGGTGCAGCCGCCAGCAAACGGGTCAGCCAGCTCCGGCGTGCCAGCCGACACGGCTCTGCCGACGCAGGCCCCAGCGTTGCGCCCGTGCACCGAGGACCGGGGATGTACACCATCCAGGGTATTGTTGGTGCATCGGAACGGGCCGCGCTTGATGCAGATCAGGCGCGCTGGCCCGGCGGGCAGGATCCCGTGTTCAGGTGGACACCGCCCAGTGACCTGGCGCCGCACGATGGCCGCCGGTCTGCCCGGCGATTTCGGCATCGGCGGGCAGCTCGATTTCCAGCGTGCCGTAGACGCGCTGTGCGGTGCTGTCCAGCTTCAGAGCATCGGCTTGGGTCATCGCGGTCGGCGACATGACGCGTTGGCCACTGTGCGGATCGGTCATCCACCAGTGCCAGGTCTCGAACTCACCCATGATTCGCCCCCTTCTGAGGTTCGCTGCGAGTGTGCTGACCACTGCTGGTGGGCAGCGTCCACAGCTTAGGTGATGCGACGGGTTGTATTAGCGTAAACCCTGATGTTCGTAGGACAAACGTCTCAAGCCCGGCAGTGGATGTGGTAGGCGAGCCGACGCTGCCCACAGGCTCCCTTGTCCGAGGGAGTGACCGCCGCTGGCGGGCCGGAGTCCAATGCGCCCGAGCCGCTGGACACACGGCAAGAGAGGGTGGCGCGATGGCTGGATTCAGACTGCCCGGTGCACTGTGTGCCGTCACCAACGCCATCGCGCTGGACGAGGGCACGCTGGCGGTCGGCGCAACGCCGGCCCCGGGAGTGGTGGGCGTCGGCAAGCCCGGGCTGGATCCGAACGACCCCGAGATTCGGCGCCACCTCAAGGCCATCGAGTCGCTCAAGGAGGGTCAATACACTGTGAAGACCCTGAAGGCGATGCGCGCCGCCCACGCCTCGCTCCTGATCGATGCGGCGTTCGAGTTCGGCGAACACTCCAAAGCCGTGCAACTGCAGCGTCTGACGCTGAAGACCCTCGACGGGCTGATCGCCACCACCAGCTACCTGGAGACCCTGCCTGCCCGCAGTGACAGCGCCAATGCCAGATTGGCCCAACTGTTGGACCGGGCCGAGAAGGGCGGCGCGGGATGCCCAAGCCTGGATCAGATCCGCGAAGCCGTGACCGGCGCCATCAACCTGGAACACTCGCGCCAGTTGTTGGGTGGCGGCGAGGGCTCCACCGTGATGCCGCTGGTCATGCGCGCGCTGGATGTCGCGGTCAAGCATCACCAGCAGGAGCTCCATGAGCTGGCCGACAAGGGCCTGCGCAACCCTGACCGGGTTTCCGACCGGCAACTGCAGGAAGCCGTCGCGACCGTCCTGGGCGACGAACGCCAGCGCCAGTTGCTCGGCGGCCCGCCGCGGGATGGCGAGATCCAGCGCAGCCTGAGGCAGGCCGCGCAATTGCAGCTGCGCAAGCGTTCGCTCGATCTGGAGCGCGCCTACGATTCGGGTCAGGAGTCGGCCATCAAGGAAGCCGAAAGGGCCTACGAAACGGCCAAACGCGAGCTGGAGCACTACGGCGGCGTGGTGGGCCAGGCAGAGGTCAAGGCGGGTGCACCCCGGATCGTGCGCTAGGTCAGCCGAACCCGGCTGGCCGCTGGTGCCTTTTCAGCCCCCCGCAGCTTCCAGCAAGCGAACCATCTCCGCATAACCGCGCCCCCGGGCCAGCTGCAGCGGCGTGCGGCCGGCGCCATCGGCGAGCCGGGGCTTGGCACCGGCCTTCAGCAGCGCCTCCAGCGTGCGCTGGTGGCGTGCGCCGCCATCGCCCAGCACCACGGCTTCGATCAAGGCCGTCCAGTGCAGGTTGTTGACGTGGTCCAGCGGCGCACCGGCGGCGATCAGCTG
>DAORNK010000500.1:0-2782 GCA_035440985.1 Rubrivivax sp.
GGCCGGCTGGCGCACCGCCACGCTGGCGGCCACCGGGCCTGGCCGATCGCGGGGGCGGCCGCGCTGTGGGCGCTTGCACTGGTCCTGCCGGGCAGCTTCACCCGGCCCGCCGGCGAGATGAGCGTGGCCTTGCTGCAGACCAACGTCAGCCAGGACGAAAAGTTCGCCACCGAACACATGCCGCAGACCCTGGCCTGGGTGGGCCGCGAACTGGTGGCTGCCCGCGCCGAACTCGTGCTGGCGCCGGAAACGGCCGTGCCGCTGCTGCCGGGCCAGCTGGAGGACTTCGCGCCTGGCTACTGGGCCTCGCTCAAGGCCGCCTTCGCGGTGCCCGGGCGGGCCGCGCTGGTAGGCATCCCGCTGGGCGACTTCGACCGGGGCTACACCAATTCGGTGGTCGGCCTGTCGGCCCAGGGCAGCGACTACCGCTACGACAAGTGGCACCTGGTGCCGTTCGGGGAGTTCATCCCACGGGGCTTCCGCTGGTTCACGGACCTGATGAACATCCCGCTGGGCGACTTCGCCCGCGGGGTGCTGAACCCGCCGTCGTTTGCCGCCGCCGGCCAGCGCGTGGCGCCCAACATCTGCTACGAAGACCTCTTCGGCGAGGAACTGGCACGCCGTTTCGTCGACGAGACCCTGGCTCCGACGGTGCTGGCCAACGTCAGCAACATGGGCTGGTTCGGTGACAGCAGCGCCATCGCCCAGCACCTGAACATCTCACGCCTGCGCGCGCTGGAACTGCAGCGGGCGCTGATCCGCGCCACCAACACCGGGGCCACAGCCGTGGTCGATCACCGCGGCGAGGTGCGCGCCATGCTGGCGCCGCACACCCGCGGCGTGCTGGTGTCCAGCGTGCAGGGCCGCGAAGGGTTGACGCCCTATGCGCGCTGGGCGGCTCACGCCGGCCTGTGGCCGCTGTGGGTGCTGGGTCTGCTGGTGGTGGCCTGGTGCGCCACGCGGCGCACCGTTTAGCTTTCAGGCGGCCTTGGCACGTTGGCCGTAGCGGCGCAGCAGCGGCGGCACCGTCAGCACCAGCACCGCCAGCGCCCACAGCACCAGCGTCACCGTGCTGGAGAAGAAGATCACCGGGTCGCCGTTGGTCATCGACAGGCCGCGGCGCAGGTTCTGCTCCATCAGGTTGCCCAGCACCACGCCCAGCACCAGCGGCGCCATCGGCATCTTCAGCTTGGACAGGAAGTAGCCGAAGATGCCGATCACGGTCATCGTCATCAGGTCGAAGACCGAGCCGCTGATGGCATAGACACCGATGAAGCTCACCGCCAGGATGCCCGGCACCAGGATGTAGCCCGGGATCGCCAGCATCGACGCGAAGAAGCGCACCATCGGCACGTTCATCAGGAACAGCATCACGTTGGCGACGAACAGCGCCGCGATCAGGCCCCACACCAGCGCCGGCTGCTGGTCGAACAGCACCGGTCCGGGCGTGATGTTGTACAGCGTCAGCGCACCCATCATCACGGCCGTCGTGCCCGAGCCGGGCACGCCCAGCGTCAGCATCGGGATGAACGAGCCGACTGCCGCGGCGTTGTTGGCCGACTCGGGCGCAGCCAGGCCGCGCAGGTCGCCGTGGCCGAACTTGGCGTCGGGGTCCTTGCCCTCGCACAGGCGCTTCTCGTTGGCATAGGCCACGGCCGAAGCGACGCTGGCGCCGGCGCCGGGCAGCACGCCGACGAAGAAGCCCATCAGGCCCGCGCGGCCCACCGTCCAGCCGGTGAACAGCACCTCCTTCAGGTTGAACAGCTTGCGCCCGCTGGTCTGGACCTCGACCTTGTGGCCCGACATCAGCTTCTCCAGCATCTGCATCATCTCGGAGATGGCGAACAGGCCGATCACGACCACCGTGAAATCGATGCCGTCGGCCAGCTCCGGCAGGTCGAAGGTGTAGCGGTAGACGCCCGAGTTGGAGTCGACGCCGACGGTGGAGATGGCCAGGCCGATGGCGGCCATCAGGATGCCCTTGACCACGTTTTCGCCCAGCAGGCTGGTCAGGGCGCAGAAGGCGAACACCATCAGCACGAAGTACTCGGCCGGGCCGAAGGCCAGCGCCCAGTTGGCCACCACCGGCGCGAACACCGCGATGCCGAAGATCGCGATGCTCGAGCCGACGAACGAGGCCCAGGCCGACAGCGACAGCGCCACCGCGCCCAGGCCCTGGCGCGCCAGCGGGTAGCCGTCCAGCGTGGTCATCACCGAGGCCGCCTCGCCCGGCACGTTGATCAGGATCGAGGTGATGCGGCCGCCGTACTCGGCGCCGACGTAGACCGCCGCCAGCAGGATCAGCGCCGTGTCGGGCGGCAGGCCCATCGCGAAGCAGATCGGCACCAGCATCGCCACGCCGTTGATGGGCCCCAGGCCTGGCAGCACCCCGACGATGGTGCCGAGGAAGGAACCGATGGCCGCCACCAGCAGGTTCAGCGGCGAGAACGCGACCCCGAAGCCCAGCCCCAGGTGACTCAGGATGTCGTTCACAACAGCTTCCCCAGCAAGCCGGTGGGCAGCACCACGTCGAGCACCTTGTCGAAGAGCAGGAAGAAGCCCACGCTCATCACCACCCCCGCGATGACGCACTTGCGCCAGCTGCCGCCGAAGAGCCGGCCGACGACGATCACCATCGCCGTGTTGGCCAGCACGAAGCCCAGCCACACGAACAGCAGCGCATAGGCGGCGATCAGCGCCACCATGATCGAAATGCGCAGGTTGGCGCCCTCGGGGTTGGGCTCGGCCTCGCCGCCGCCCTTGTAGACGAGCCAGGCGCCGC
>DAORNK010000501.1:0-920 GCA_035440985.1 Rubrivivax sp.
CAGGCCTGCGCGGCGATGCAGGCCGCGGGCCAATGGCCCGCCGGCTGGCCGCGCCCGGCATCGGCCAGCAGCTACACCGGCATCGAACTGATGCCCAAGGACGTGGCCCGCGGGCAGCGGGCGCTGGCCGGCCTGCCGCTGCAGCCGCAGTTCATCTGCGCGGACATGTGCGAGGCCCAAGTGCCGCCTTGCGACGTGGTGGTGATCCTGGACGTGCTCCACTACGTGGACCACGCGGCGCAATTGGGCGTGCTGCAGAAGGTGCGCGAGGCGCTCGCGCCGCAGGGCCGCCTGCTGCTTCGTGTGGGCGACGCCGCCAACCAGCGCGGTTTTGCCGTCAGCCAGTGGGTGGACCATGTCGTGACCCTGGCACGTGGCCATCGGGTACCACCCACCTGGGGCCGCACGCTGCAGGCCTGGACGAGCTTGCTGCAGGGCCTGGGCTTCGTCGTGCGCAGCATCCCGCAAAGCCAGGGCACGCCCTTTGCCAACGTGCTGCTGGTGGCCGATCTGACAGGCCCCGCATGAAGCCGCTGGCCGTCACCCACTACACGGTGGCCAGTGCGCTGGGCCTGGGCCTGGCGCCGACGCTGGCCGCCTTGCGGGCCGGCCGCACGGGCCTGGCACCGCGTGACTTCGAAACCGCCCACATCGGCACCTGGCTGGGTGTGGTGGATGCGGTGGAAGCGGTGACGCTGGCACCTGAGCTGGCCGACCACGACTGCCGCAACAACCGGCTGGCCGAACTGGGCCTGCGCGCCGACGACTTCGGCGATGCCGTGCGCCAGGCCGCACGGCGCTGGGGCGCGACGCGCGTGGGGGTGTTCCTGGGCACCAGCACCTCGGGCATCCTGCAGACGGAGATCGCCTACCGCCATCGCGATCCGGCCACCGGCGCCCTGCCCGCCTGGCTGCATTAC
>DAORNK010000501.1:930-2010 GCA_035440985.1 Rubrivivax sp.
AGACGCACAACACCTATTCCGTCGCACGCTACGTGCGCGCCGCACTGGGTCTGCAAGGGCCGGCCCATGTGGTTTCCACCGCCTGCTCGTCCAGCGCCAAGGTGTTTGCCGCCGCGCAGCGCTTGATCGAGCAGGGCGTGGTCGATGCAGCCGTGGTGGGTGGCGTGGACAGCCTGTGCATGACCACGCTGTATGGCTTCAAGAGCCTGGAGCTGGTGTCCGCCGACATCTGCCGCCCCTGGGATGCCCAGCGCAACGGGCTGTCGCTGGGTGAAGCCGCCGCCTTTGCGCTGCTGGAGCGCGACGCCGCCGCACCCCGCGGCTGGCTGCTGGGTGCCGGCGAGAGCAGCGATGGCCACCACATGAGCAGCCCACACCCCGAAGGTGCCGGTGCCGCCGCGGCGATGCGCCAGGCGCTGGCCAGCGCCGGCCTTTCGCCCGGCGACGTGGACTATCTCAACCTGCACGGCACCGGCACCCCTGGCAACGACGCAGCGGAGGACCGTGCGGTGAGTGCGGTCTTCGGCCCCACGCTGCCGTGCAGCAGCACCAAGGGCTACACCGGCCACACGCTGGGCGCGGCCGGCGGCGTGGAAGCCGCGGTGGCGCTGCTGGCCTTGGAACACGGCTTCATGCCCGCCGGCCTGAACGTGCAGCAGCCCGATCCGGCCTTGCGCAGCCAGTACCTGCGCGAACCGCGTGAGGGCCGGCTGCGCGTCGCAGCCAGCAATTCCTTCGGCTTTGGCGGCAGCAACTGCAGCCTGCTGTTCGGGGCTGCTCGATGAAGCCGCTGCACACCTCCATCACCGGCATCGGCCTGCTGGGCCCGGGCCTGCCCGACTGGGCGCTGGGTCGCGATATGCTCCAGGATGCCGCGCGCTGGCAGCGTCGCCCTACCGAGGTGCCGGCGCCACAGCGCCTGCCAGCCACCGAACGGCGGCGCGCCGGCAACGTGGTCAAGGCGTCGATCGTGGTGGCCGACCAGGCGCTGGCCATGGCCGGTGTGGGCGCCGGCGACCTGGCCACCGTCTTCACCAGTTCCCCCGGCGACCCCTTGAACTGCCACCTGCTGTGCGAAGC
>DAORNK010000501.1:2043-2370 GCA_035440985.1 Rubrivivax sp.
TCACCAACTCGGTCCACACCGCGCCGGCGGGCTACTGGCACATCGCTGCCGCGTCGCGTGCGGCCAGCACCAGCCTGGCGGCCTTCGACGCCAGCTTCGCCGCCGGCCTGCTGGAAGCGGCAGTGCAATGCGCGGCCACCGGTGCGCCCGTGCTGCTGGTGGCCACCGACGTGCCCTACCCCGAACCCCTGCACGCCGTGCGGCCCGTGGCCGACGTGATGGCCGTTGCGCTGCTGCTGTCGCCCACCGGCGGCCGCGGGCTCAGCCTGGAAGTGACGGGTGAGGCAGCAGCCACACCCTGCGCCGATTCAGGCTTCGAAGCCTTGC
>DAORNK010000501.1:2444-2756 GCA_035440985.1 Rubrivivax sp.
TACGTGCTGGAGGTCAACCCGCGCGCGTCGCGCACGGTGCCGTTCGTGGCCAAAGTGATCGGCAAGCCGGTTGCCGGCATCGCCGCGCGCATCCCGCACAGCGGCCGCATGTGCCTGCTGGACCGCCTGCTGTCCTGGTCACCGTCCGAGATCGTCTGCAGCGCCACCAGCCACACCGCGGCCGACCACCCGCTGCGCAGTGCCGACGGCCTGCTGGCCTCGGTGGCCATCGAATACGCGTCGCAGGCGATGGCCCTGCACGGCACGCTCAGCGCCGCGCCGGGCAGCGCACCCACGCCGGGCTACCTGGCC
>DAORNK010000502.1:0-890 GCA_035440985.1 Rubrivivax sp.
GCGGTGGTGGCCGCCGACGGCACCCAGGAGACCGTGTGGCGCCGCCTGGTGGCGGCCTACCGCGCGCCGCGCGCGCAGTTCATCGTGCAGGCCACCGACCCGGCGCAGGCCGACGAAGCGCAGGCCGTGACGGCCCTCTCGCGCCAGACCCAGGCGCTGTTGATGCCCGACCGCTTCTGTGCCGTGGGCTACGCGGCCGGCCGGCGCGAGGTGTTCCGTGCCTGGGGTGCCAACGTGCCCGACATCCTGCCGATGAGCCCCGAGCTGGATCCCACGCTGGCCAGCGCCGGCGAAGCGCAGCAGGCGCTGTTCGGCCCCGAGCGCGAGTGGCTGTTCAAGTTCGACGCGGCACTGGCAGTGGGCATGGGCATCAGCGTCACCAACAACGACATCGCGCGCTGGTTGAACCGCCGCAACGACCCGCTGCCCTTCGTGCTGACCAGCCCGCTGCAGCGGCTCTTGGTGCTGGGCGTGGACTGGACGCTGGATGCCGCCGACTCGGCCGACGCGCTGGAGGAGTTGCTGCAGGCCCACGCTGCCAGCCAGGGCCTGGCCGTGGTGCCGCTGGGCACGGCCACCAACAGCACCGGGCGCGGCGCTTCGGCATTGAACAGCGGCGAGCTGCCGCCTCCACCGGCGCAGGACGCACCGGTGCCAGCCCCCGGCAGCACCGACGCCTACGACTTGCTGCTGCGCGCCTTCGGCTTCGGCGGCAAGACGCTGGTGCCGGGCATGCTGCCCGGCGCCGGCCTGGCCGAGCAGCGCACGCAGATGCACATGCTCAACGCGCTGTGGCGCGGCACCTTCGGCCGCTACCTGGGCGAGATGTGGAACATGTCGGGCCGGCCCGAGCCCTACGTGCCCGACTCGGCGGTACGGCTGGGGGGGGG
>DAORNK010000502.1:900-2750 GCA_035440985.1 Rubrivivax sp.
CTTCGTGGTCGGCCACGTGCGGCCCGGCGGCCCTTTGCCGACGCTGCGCATCGGCAAGCAGCCCTACGGCATCCTGCCGGTGGTGGCCGATCTGCAGCCGCAGGGCCCGATGGAAAGCGGCGTGATGACCGCGCTGTCGGTGCTGCGGCCGCGCTGGCAGGCGGCACTGGCCACCGTGCCGCGCGTGGACGGCACCAGGCTGGACGAAGTGCGCGAGCTGATCCAGAGCGGCCCCTGGTCGGTGGTCAGCGAGTTCCGCAACATCGAGAACCCCAACAAGTCGGTCATCGTGCCGGGCTGGTCGGCGGTCTACGGCGAGGTGCAGATCAGCGCCAAGCGCCGGCTGGCCGGCGAGATGCTGTCCGCCTTCGGTATCGAGCAGGACGTGGAGACGCTGTTCGAGCACCTGGTGCACGACGTGCAGGACCATGACCTGGCCTACGTGCCCTGGGTGCAGGCCGACCGCGGCGACCGCAAGAAGGCGCGCGCGCCAGAGGAGGTGCTGGACCCGCCCTACATCGCGCAGATCGCCGACGAGCTCAACGGCGACCAGGCCAAGAGTGCCTTGTCGCGGCGCCAGAACGGCGAGTCGCTGCTCGAGGCGATGCTGGCCTTCTCCGCCGAAGAAGAGTTCGACCACAGTGGCCTGCGTCTGCTGGACGAGGCCATCGCGGGCAGTGCCTTCGCCGCGCAGGCTGGCCAGCTGGCGCTGAGCAAGGCCACACCCAGCTTCGTCAACATCGCACCCCCGCAGCAGCAGACCGCCTTTCACGAACTGGGCAACACCAGGGCACTGAACAACCTGCGCATTCCCGCAGTGACCGGCGGGCAGACGGTTGAAGCCCACCTGTCGGCAGCCGTGGCGGCCGGGCCGACTCTGCAAGGCCAGGTCAACGGCACACTGGCCGCGCAGGCGGTGCTGGACCACAAGATGGCGCTGCCCTTCGTCTGGCGCGACCTGGGTTCGCTGTCGGCCAGCCTGCGCTATCTGGCGCCACTGAAGGTGGGCGAGCTGGACCTGGCCTTCCGCCTGACGCTGGACACCTTCTCCTACCGGCTCGACGCCTGGTACACCGGCCTGGCCAGCCGGCGCCTGGAGCGGCTGCGCCAGCAGCGCGCCAGCCAGCAGCCGGCCGATCGGCCGCTGGGGGTTTATCTGGGCGCCTACGGTCTGGTCGCGGGGCTCAAGCCCGACACCACACCCGACAGCCTGGGCTACACCCATGCGCCATCGCTGACCCAGGCCGCCGCCGCAGCCATGCTGCGCAGCGGCTTCCTGGCCAATGCCGAGCGCGGCGGCGAGGTCTTCAACATCGACCTCAGCTCGGCCCGTGTGCAAAAGGCACGAGCGCTGATCGAAGGCGTGGAGCGGGGCCAGAGCCCGGCGGCGCTGCTGGGCTACCGCTTCGAGCGTGGCCTGAGTGACACCGCGGGGATGGTGGGCGCGCAATACATCTTCGACTTCCGTCGCCGCTACCCGCTGCGCGCCGCCGGCAGCACCTTGGGCGAACAGCCGGCCGAGGCCATCGCCGCGCGCGACGTGGTGGACGGGCTGGCGCTGCTGGAAGCCTGGCGCACCGGCAACCCGGCCTCGCTGTTGTCCTTCGTGCAGGGCGCGCATCAGGCCGCGGTGACGCAGGTGCTCAACGAGCTGGCCGAGACCTGGGACGCGGTGAGCGACGTGATGGTCTCGGAAAGTGTCTACCAGCTGGCGCAGAACAACCTGGATCGCGCCGCCGCCGCGGCCGCGCTGGTGGATGCGCATGCCAGCCCGATTGCGCCGCAGGTGACGCAGACAGCGCGCGCCGGTGTCTCGTACGCCCAGCGGGTGGTGGCGCTGTGCGCCGGGG
>DAORNK010000503.1:0-287 GCA_035440985.1 Rubrivivax sp.
GGCCGCCGACTCGCTGCACGTTGCCGTGCAGTTCATCGTGCCATCGGGCGTGTCGTTCTGCTGGCCGTCGCCGTGTCGTCGCGCGTGCAGTGCGGGTGCCAATACTTCGCATTGGGCACCGCACTTCGCGCTGCCTCCGGCGCAGCCGTCCAACGTGCAGGCGTCTTGCCACGAACACGGCTGGCCTACGGCCATCGCCGTGTTCGCCGGCGCGCTGGTTGCTCGCGCAACAGCGCTGCCTGGCCGCCGCTGCCCGGAGCGCCAGCGAGGGGCAAAGGCGGAAGGCA
>DAORNK010000503.1:368-668 GCA_035440985.1 Rubrivivax sp.
GTGGGGCGCGGGGCCCGCGCCGATGCAGGCATGTCCGCGTGCTTCGCACGCCCGGACACGCCATAGCTTGCAGGGAGAGCGGCCATGACCGACCGCCGCGACGACGATTTCCGGGTGCGTCCGAGCGCCCCAAAGAACCGAGGCAAGGGCCAGGGCCAGGGCTTCGTCTCCAAGGTGCTCAAGCAGGCGGGCAAGGCCAGCGGCGGCAAGTCTTCAGTGCGCCGTCCTGGCGGCAGTGGCAAGGGCTCCGGCCAGCGGCCCGGCTCGCGCCTGGGGCGCGGCCACACGGCGGCGCGCTTC
>DAORNK010000503.1:720-2741 GCA_035440985.1 Rubrivivax sp.
AGCGCAACGCCAGCCCCCAATCGCTGGCGAAACACCTGCGCTACATCGAGCGCGACGGCGCGGGCCGCGATGGTGAACCGGGCCGGGCCTACGGGCCGCAGACCGACGAAGCCGACCTTGACGCCTTCAAGGAGCGGGCCGCCGACGACCGGCACCATTTCCGCTTCATCGTCTCCCCGGAAGACGGCGCCGAGCTGGACGACCTGCGCACCTACACCCGGCATCTGGTGAACCGCATGGAAGCCGACCTGGGCACGCGGCTGGATTGGGTGGCAGTCGATCACTGGAATACCGACAACCCGCACACCCACCTGATCGTGCGTGGGCGCGACGATACCGGCAAAGACCTCATCATCGCGGGCGACTACATCGCCCACGGCTTCCGCCATCGGGCCGCCGAACTGGCGACCGAATGGTTGGGGCCGCGCACCGAGCTGGAGATCCAGCAGACCTTGACACGCGAGGTGAATCAGGAGCGATGGACGAGCCTGGATCGCACGCTGCAACGCGAGGTCGGCGAGGGTGGCCGAGTGCAGATCGAACACTTCAACGAACCCCGGCTGCAACGCCAGCGCCTGCTGCTGATCGGCCGCCTGCAACACTTGCAGTGCCTGGGCCTGGCCGACGAGACGCAGCCGGGCACTTGGGCTGTCCATGCCGATGCGGAGAAAACCTTGCGCGCCCTCGGCGAGCGTGGTGACATCATTCGCACCATGCAACGGGCCATGCGCGGCGAGCTGCGCGAGCTGGCGGTGTTCGAGCCGGGAGACGATGGCCGAACCATTCTCGGGCGCGTAGCCGCGAAAGGGCTGGCCGACGAGCTGCGCGACCGGGGCTATCTGGTCATCGACGGTGTGGACGGCAAGGCCCATTACGTCGCGCTCAACGCCCGCGACGAGCCGGCGAACTATCCGGCCGGCGCCGTGGTGGAAGTGAAGGGGGCGGCCGACGTGCGTGCGGCCGATCGCAACATCGCCGCGCTGGCAAGCGGTGGCCTATACCGCACCGACCATCACCTGGCCGTCGCGCAGGGTCAGGCCGTACCGGGCCGTGATCCGCAGGAGGTCGTGGCAGCCCACGTTCGCCGGCTGGAAGCCCTGCGCCGCGCCGGCATCGTGGAGCGTGTGGCCGAGGGGCTATGGAAGGTGCCTGGCGACCTGCCAGAACAGGGTCGCCGCTACGATGCGCAGCGCCTGGGCGGCGTGGCCGTGGAGCTGAAATCGCATCTGCCCATCGAGCGGCAGGCCCGTGTCATCGGCGCCACCTGGCTCGACCAGCAGTTGATCGGCGGCGGCTCGGGCTTGGGCGACCTGGGCTTTGGTGGCGAGGCCAAGCAGGCGATGCAACAGCGCGCCGACTTCCTGGCCGAGCAGGGATTGGCCGAACGGCGAGGGCAGCGCGTGATCCTGGCGCGCAATCTGCTGAGCACGCTGCGCAATCGGGAGCTGGCGCAGGCCGCGAAGGACATCGCCACCGACACCGGCCTGGAGCATCGGCCAGTGGCCGATGGGCAGCGTGTGGCCGGCATCTACAGGCGCAGCGTCATGCTCGCCAGCGGGCGCTACGCGATGCTCGATGACGCCATGGGCTTTAGCTTGGTGCCGTGGAAGCCGGTGATCGAGCAGCGGTTGGGCCAGCAGCTCGCCGCGACGGTGCGCGGCGGCGGCGTGTCATGGGAGATTGGAAAACAGCGCAACCTCACTATTTGAAGAATTCTCTCGCCCTCGGATTCAGCGTGGCCCTTCTGCTTCAAGCGGGCGTTTTCAGTACCTCAACGTATCCAATCAGCTCGGCCGAATAGCTGCCATCTCCATTTGCCGCGCCCTTGTGTTTCAACTCACGTTGCAAAGTTGGCTCCACGGTGTGGGCAAACAGCGCCAGCCGCTGCTCCGGTGTAAAGCTCGGCGAGATCGTCGGCGCTTGCAGATACCGTTCGCACTGCCGCTCAATCGCCGGTACCCGCGTCCCGTCCTGCTTGACTGCGATGGGCTGCACCACCACACGGCGCTCACCGTTGCCCG
>DAORNK010000504.1:0-2738 GCA_035440985.1 Rubrivivax sp.
CGCGCACGCAGGTCCGGAAGGACCTGCGTGGCTGGCGAAGGCCCGAACGCGATTTCACGCGTGAGGACTGCAGCATGTCCGCTGGGGAGGGCACGCTCAGGAGCGCGCTTCTTCGCCGGCCTTGGCCTTGCGCGGTGCGCGCGCCTTCTCGGCCGTCTTGTCGGCGGACTTTTCGCCCTTGGCCAACCTGGCGGTGCTGGCACCGGGCTGGGCCTTCGCGCTGCCTTCGTAGGCAGATCCGGCCACCGTCAGGCCGCCCTGAGACATGCGTGCGGCATTGCCGGGGCCGATGCCGCCGACGCGGTCCACCAGGTCAGACCAGTCCTTGAAGGCGCCCGCCTTGCGCGCTTCGGTGATCTTGCCGGACAGGCCCGGGCCAATGCCCTTGACGGACTCCAGTTCGGCGCGGCTGGCCTGGTTGACGTCGACCGCCGCAAAGGCGTTCAGCGCGCAGACGGCGGCCAGCAGGGTGATCAGTTGACGAAACATGATGACTCTCCTTGTGATCAGATGAATGTTGATTGACGACTGTTGTAGCCCGTTGCGGATGATCGAACTCATCTGCAGCGGACTGGATGTCATTCTGGGGAGGCCTGACGGCCCTGTCTTTCCCCCGCGACGGTGTTGTGCGGGGGTCCCCCGGCCAGGGGCATCCTGCCGGGGGTCGGGGGTGGCATGGGCTCGCTCAGAGCCGGGCGAGCCGCGCCTGGATGGCCTGCAGCACGGCAGCGCGAGGCGGCCAGGCGCCGTGGCCGCCTAACACCTGCGTGTCCGGGCCCCAAGGGTGCCAGAGCCTAGGGTCGCTGGGGCCCATTACCGAGACCAGCGGCGCGCCGACCGCAGCCGCCAGGTGGCCGGGACCGGTGTCGTTGGACAGCATCAGGGCCGCGTCGCGCAGCAAGGCGGCATAGGTGCCCAGGCCCACCCCGGGCAGCAGGCGGGCGGTCGGAAAACGATGGCGTGCGATCGACTCCTCCTCGCCCGGGCCCGGGCAGACCACCACCGGATGCCCCAGCGCGCCGAGTTCGCGCGCGGTGAAGTCGGCGAAGTCCGGCCAGGTCTTGTCTTGCTGGTTCCAGGTGCCCCCTGCAAAGGGGCAGATGAACAGCGCATCCGCAGGCAGCTCGTGGGCCTGGCGCAGGGCCTGGGCCTGGGCCAGGTGTCGGGGCGTCAGGCGCAGGCCGACACGCTCCGGAAGGGGGGCGGGCTGGTCCAGCAAGGCGCTGCCCAGGCGCCAGTAGACCTCCAGTTCGTGCACGCCTCGCGGCCGGGCCACGGCACGGGCCAGCAGCAGGCGGCGACCCTCCCAGGCATGGCCCAATGCCGGCAGGCCGGCCAGGCGGAATTCCAGCGCACTGGAAAAGCTGTCCGGCAGACACAGGGCCTGCGCGGCGGGGGCGCCATCAGCCCGCGCTTCGTGCTTGAGGTGGCGCAGCAACAGCACGCGGTCGCGCATGGTGCCCGGCAGTGCGTGTACCGGCCAGCCGTGGCCCGCCAGCAGGTCCGCGGCCCAGCCTTTGCCGAGCAACTGGAGATCGAAGCCGGCGTCCGCCAGCCGTTGCAGCATGGGCACGGCCAGGATCACATCACCCACCCAATTGCGGAGACGCACGATGAGGGGGCGGCGGGCGCGGGTCATGGGCAGCAGATAATCGCAGGCGATTCTGCCAGCCGGACCGCCACCCAGGATGAAGCCCGAAACCCTGCCCCATGCCGCTGCCATCACCGCCCTGCACGACCGGCTGCTGGCACTGGAAGGCTGGCCCGCCCGCCAGCCGGAACCCGTGGGCGGCGAGGTGGGCGTCTGGGTGCAGGCCAACCACCGCAACAACTGTCTGCTCTGGGCCGAGGAGGACCTGGCGCGCCGCACCACCGTGGCCGATGCCGAGATCGCCGCCAACAAACGGGCCATCGACGGCTACAACCAGGCGCGCAACGACGCCACCGAACGGGTCGACGAACTGCTGCTGGTTGCGCTGGGCCTGGTGGACGCCGCATCGGCGCGCACCGACTCGCCGCTGGCCACCGTGCCGGCTGGCGCGCGGTTGAACAGCGAAACCGCGGGCAGCATGATCGACCGGCTCTCCATCCTGGCGCTCAAGGTGCACGCCATGCGTCAGCAGACCGAGCGTACCGACGTCGACGACGCCCATCGCGCGGCCAGCCGGGGCAAGCTGGAACGGTTGCAGCAGCAGCGCCAGGACCTGGGCGCCTGCCTGGACGCCCTGCTGGCCGATGCCGCAGCGGGCCGGGCCTACTTCAAGGTCTATCGGCAGTTCAAGATGTACAACGACCCGCGCTGGAACCCGCAACTCGTGGCCGAGCGGCGGGGCCGCTGAGCGCCATGCACCTGCTCATCGTCAAGACGTCCTCGATGGGCGATGTGGTGCATGCCATGCCGGTGGTGGCCGACATCCTGCGCCACCATCCCGCCGCGAAGATCGACTGGCTGGTGGAACCGTCCTTTGCCGCCATCCCGCAGATGCACCCCGCGCTGAACCGTGTGCACACGGTGGCCTGGCGCAAATGGCGCGGCCATCTGCTGGACAGCGCCACCTGGGCGGCCATGAAGCTGCTGCGTCGCACCTTGCGCGAAGCGCGCTACGACCTGGTGCTGGATCTGCAGGGCCTGCTCAAGAGCGCGCTGTGGGCCCGCCAGGCGGGCGCACCGGTGGCCGGCTACGACAGGGCCAGCGCACGCGAAGCCGCGGCCGCCTGGTTGTACCAGCGCCGGGCGG
>DAORNK010000505.1:0-2731 GCA_035440985.1 Rubrivivax sp.
GCTGCGCGAACTTACGAGGGCGTGTCACTTGGAACTGTCAAAGTCGGGTCAGAGCTGACGGACGACCCGACAAGGAGTCACCGATGACAGGCAAGTTGTTCAACGTCTTGGTCACCGACATCATGGCTGCGCGCTCGACCCTGCAGCGGTCCGAGGTGCGCGCGCAGCTTAAGCAGTTGGGTATGACGGATCGCGGCATACAGCAACTTGCCGGCGGCCAGATGCCGGCTGACCCGGCGGACCAAAAGCTGGTGGCTGCGATCGTCGCCAAAGCCTTGGCCGGCTGAGACGGTCACCGGCGCGGACGGCCTCGCCAGCCCGTGAGCCTCGCGGTCGTGCTGCCCGACAAGGACGGCAGCGGTGCAGGTGACAAGCCGGCGGCGCTCGAGCCGCTGACTGAGGCCTGGGTGTTGTCGCGCCTGGGGCTGGGCGTCGAGGCCGAGCGGGCCGCGTTGAGGGCGGCTGCCGCGGCGGCGGACGACGAGTCCATCTTGCTCGAGGCCGCCGAGATCCTTCGTGACTGCGGCGCATTGGCAAGCGCAAGGCGCCTGCTGGAAGCCTCGTTGGCAGGGCGGCCATCACCGCAGGTCCCCGCGCTGGCACGCGCGCTCGGGCAGTTGCTGTCGTCCGAAGGCAGCCACCATGCGGCGTGCGTTTGGCTGCAGCGCGCGGACGACGATGCGCCAGGCGACCCGCAGACGCTGGTCGCCCTGACCCTGGCCCTTGCGCGCGGCGGCCAAGCCTCGTCGGCCTGGCCGCGCTGGACAAGGGCATTCGACGCCACCATCCGGCCAGCGACCTTTCGCGAGCTCGCCGCCGTGGTCTGGGTGCACCTCGGCGAGACGGTGCTAGCCCGTCGTTGCCTGGAAGGCGTCGCGCCCGAAGATGAACCTGCGGGCGCAGCGGGCTCGATAGCCGAGCGCAGGGCGCGCCTGGACCGGTTGAACGCCTGGTTGCAGCGGCAGCCGCTGGCCGATCGGGTGCCGAGCGCACAGGTGCGCGCCGAGTTCGCGGCCATGGCCCTCACCTACGACGCGGATCTGCGAGCGATGGGCAATCGGAGTACGCAACTGTTGGCCGACGCGCTCGCGGCATTGAAGGTGGCGGACGGCGACCGCCTGACCGTGCTGGACGCCGGCTGCGGCACCGGGCTGTGCGCAGCCTTGCTGCGGCGCTGTGCGCATCGCCTGGTCGGCATCGACCTGTCGCCGTCGATGCTCGACGCGGCGCGTGCGCGTGGACTGTACGACGCGCTGCAGGAAGCCGACCTTGCCGTAGCCGCATCGCTGCCTGAAGGCCCGTATGACCTGATCGTCTGTTGCGATGTACTCGTCTACTTCGGTGCGCTGCAAGACCCGTTGGCCGCCTTGGCGCAGCGCCTGGCCCCTGGGGGCCAGCTGGTAGTCATCGTCGAAGCAGCGGCGCCAGGCTGCGGCTTCGTGCAGCAGGCCAATGCACGCTTTGCCCATGCGCCCGAATACCTGCTCTCGGCGCTTGCCGATGCCGGCCTCGACGCGTCCTTGCTGAGCGTGGGAGAGACCTTGCGGATGGAGTTCGAAACACCGGTATCAGGCCTGGTGGCGGCCGGTCGGCGCTGATGAAGGACCCTGATGGCGTGTTCGAGAGGCAGGGGCCGAACATGCGCCATCCCGACAGGATTCGATTCACCGATAACGCGCAGGTGGCGAGCCTCGAACCCGTCAATCGCTCGTACCTGAAGGAGGCGATGGGGTGCGCGGCGGCCGGCGTGAAGCCGCCAAAGGAGAAGGGCACGATCGACCTGCCTGAAGAGCTGGCGCAAGCGCTGGATGCCGACAGGACGCCGGCTGAGGCGTTTCACGCCCTGACATCGGGAAGGCACCGAAGCCACGTGATCGCCCAGAGGTCGGCGAAGCGGCCGCACACCCGCATGACGCGCGTCGCAGCATTGCGCGGGCGCATCCTTGCCCGCAAGGGGGCCACCGAACGCTGATGCGGCAGCGGGCGTCGGCCCATCGCAGCATCCGTTTCTTCCAATCGCCTCCCTCATCCTGCACAGGCGCTCAGTCGCGCCTGGCGCCGCGCCAATCCTCGCCGGGCGCGCTTGTGGCCCTCGGCAGCGTGCGGTCCACGAAGCTCAGCCTGTTGCAGTCCACAGCGCCGCCGAACCGGCTGCGCCAGGCGGCAGGACGCTTAGGGTGTGCTTGCGCAGCGGATCCAGGCAGGTAGATGCTTGCTGCGGTTTCCGATCAGGATCGGAACCTGTCAGGGCGTGCTGAAAGGTGGCGCCTTGTCGCTCGGATGCCACCGCGCAGGTCCCGTGCCATGAGGCCACCAAGAGCGGATGCCGTGTGGCTGCAGCCGCAGGCCGAGAACGTCTTCCACTTCGAAGCAGCCGTGGCGCCGCGCCTGGTTCACTTCGATCACGAATCGGCCTGGATCAAGGAGTTGCGCTTTGCCAAACCGGCGGCCGAACTGCTGCACCAGATGCTGCACAGCCGCGACGCCATGGGGCGCCAGTGGGCGATGGGTGAACTGGCCCGCCTGGCCAAGGCGGCGCCCGAGTCGGATCCATTGCGCCAGGACTTCGAATCCGCGCTGCGCCAGCTGGCCACTAGCACGCACTACTGGCGCGTGCGCTTCAATGCCCTTGGCCAGTGGCGCAACCTGCTCACGCCCGCGCGCGCCGCACAGGCGGCCGCGTTGAGTGAGGTCTCGCGGGATGTGCTGCTGAGCCTCATCGATCGCGAAG
>DAORNK010000506.1:0-2342 GCA_035440985.1 Rubrivivax sp.
GCGCTCCTCGCCGTTGGGATAGCGGCGCAGCGCATGCTCGCCGCGCATGCGCGGGCTGGGCAGCGGCTTCACGCAGTTGCTGATCGACGGCCAGCGCCTGCCGCCGGGCTTCAGCCTGGACAGCCTGACGCCCGAACAGATCGATCGCATCGAAGTGCTGCGCGCGCCCACCGCGGAAACCGGCGCGCGGGCCATCGCCGGCACCATCAACATCATCACGCGCGAAGGCTTCAAGAAGCGGCTGAACGACTGGCGCGTCGGCACCGGCCTGGAAAACGGCCGGCCCTCGCTGGGCAGCTTCTGGACGCACAACGACAGCGCCGACAACCTGACCTACACGCTGTCGGCGGGACTGTTTGCCAATGAACGCAAGTCCGGCACGCGCAGCACGACCGAGGTCACCGACGTGGCCAGCGGCCTGCTGCTGGAAGACCGCGCCACCGACAGCAACAGCCTGGGCCGCAGCGTGGGGCTGAACCTCGGCGGCCGGCTGCAGTGGCGGCTGGGTGAAGGCGGCGACGCACTGACCCTGATGCCGGGCATGCACCTGAACCGCAACCGCAGCCGCAGCGATTTCGACATCACCGAAGCGCTGCGCCGCCCCGGCATCACGCCCGAGCTGGCCGACCGGGGCAGCGGCCGCAACGAGAGCAGCTTCATCGGGCCGCGCCTGATGCTGCAGTACCGCCAGCGCGTGGCGGACTGGCGGCTGGAGGGCAGCGGCACTGTGCGCGCCTCGCGCTGGGTCAACGACAGCCTGCGCGACGAACGGCGTAGTGACGGCAGCTTGCTGCGCTCGCAGGACGACCACACCGTCTCGCGCGAGAAGGGCTGGCAGCTCAACGCCAAGGGCAGCCGGCTGCTGGGCGGCGAAGGCGCCGAGCACAGCCTGGTGATGGGCGTGGAGGCCGAATCCGCGCAGCTGGACAACACACGCCGCACGCTCGAAGACGGCCTGCCCGCGTTGACCGAATACGGCGACAACTTCGAAGCCAGCACGATGCGCTGGGCGGCCTATGCGCAGGACGAATGGACCTTGTCGCCCAACTGGTCGCTGCATGCCGGCCTGCGCTGGGAAGGCATCGCCACCCAGGGCGACGACGGCCTGGGCAACCGCCCCACCAACCGCAACAGCGTGTGGACACCGCTGGTGCACCTGTTGTGGAAGCCCGACCCCAAGGTGCGCGACCAGGTACGCCTGAGCCTGACGCGCAGCTGGCGCGCGCCCAACACCAACACGCTGATCGGCCGGCCCACCATCACGCGGCTGTACGACCCGGCCCTGGGCACCAACACCGAAAGCAGCCCTGACAGCGCGGGCAACCCCGATCTGCGGCCCGAACTCGCCACCGGCATCGACCTGGCCTTCGAGCGCTACCTGCAAGGCGGCGGCCTGCTCAGCGCCAATATCTTCCACCGCCGCATCACCGATCTGATGCGCGGCGTGACGCTGCTGGAAGACGTGCCCTGGAGCGACTATCCACGCTGGGTGCGCCGCACGCGCAACATCGGCAAGGCCAGCACCGAAGGCATCGAGCTGGAAGCCAAGTTCCGGCTCGACCAGGTGCTGGACGACAGCCCGCCGGTGGAGCTGCGCGCCAACGTCGCGCTGTACCGGTCCAGGGTGGACGGTGTGCCCGGCCCGGACAACCGGCTGGACGAACAATCCGCCGGCACCGCCAACCTGGGTGCGGACTATCGCTTCCGCGGTACGCCGCTCACCGTGGGCGCCAACCTGAACTGGGTGCCGGCCACGACCACGCGGCTGGCCGCCGACCAGACCACGCGCACCAGCACCAAGCGGCAGTGGGATGTGTTCGTGCTGTGGACCTTCAACCCTGAAGTCGGGCTGCGCGTGCTGGCCAACAACCTGGTGCCGCGGGACTACGGCACCGAAACCTACAACGACATCGACAACCCGCTCAGCCGGCTGACCGAACGCACGCACGTCGTCAGCGGCGGACCCAGCTTCACCAACTGGCAGCTGCGGCTGGAGCTCAAGCTGTAGTGCCGGTCGGCACCGCACCGGTGTCGCCAGGCCCGCCCGCCGCGGCCCGGCCGCGCACGCGCAGCGACAGCAGCCCGCGCAGGTTGATCATCGGCCGCCAGCGCGGCGCTTCCACTGGCATCAGCGAGGCGAAGCGCCGCAGCAGCGCCTCGAAGGCCAGCTGCGCTTCCAGCCGCGCCAGCGGCGCACCCAGGCAGTAGTGCACGCCGCCGCCGAACGAGAGCTGCGCATGGGGCTCGCGTCGCACGTCGAAGCGTTCGGGTTGGGCAAACACCGCCGGGTCGTGGTTGGCCGCGCCGATCATGCAGTACAGCACCTCGCCGGCCGGCACCGT
>DAORNK010000506.1:2427-2728 GCA_035440985.1 Rubrivivax sp.
GGGGATCCGCTCCGGCTCGGATTGCAGCAGCGCCCAGGCATCCGGGTGGTGCAGCAGGCATAGCAAGCCGTTGCCCAGCAGGTTGGTGGTGGTCTCGTGGCCGGCCAGGAACAGCAGGATCAGGTTGGCCAGCAAGGCGTCGTCGTCGAAGGCCGGGTCTTCGCGCTGCGCGGCGATCATGCGGTCCAGCACCGTGTCGCCGGGCCGCGCACGGCGCCGCACCATCTGGCCCTGCAGGTAGCCGGTGAGTGCACGCACGGCCTCGGCGCCCGCGGCACGGTCGGCGCGCGTGGCCAGGGGC
>DAORNK010000507.1:0-2721 GCA_035440985.1 Rubrivivax sp.
CACCCGCGGCCACGGCGCGCGCCACGGCGCCTGCCACGTCCGCGGTGCTGAAGGCGATTTCGAAACACGGCGCCGCCGCGTCGGCGGGCGCGGGGTGCTTGCCGAGCTGGGCCATCAGCGCGCGCGACGAGAAGGCCAGGCGCGTGGGGCCGGTGTCGAGTTCGCCGTAGGTGCCCGATTCGTGCTGAAAGCGTAGCTGGAACCCGAAAGCGGCCTGGTAGAAGGCCAGGCTGCGCGGCACGTCGTGCACGTAGAGGATGGTGTAGGCAAAGTCCATGAAGCGCTCCCTTTGGTCCGTGGATGGCAGCCGCAGATTAGGACAGGACCACGTCAGGGTCTTGAAGAAACCCGACAGGCGGGTCCGGGGCGGAAGCGATCGGGCTGCCCGGACGGAATGGAATCGTCCATGCCAGCGTAAACCACGCACGGGCGCCACCGCCAGGGCGCCCGCCCTTCCACGACCTGCCCAGGAGAAACCCCATGCACGCTCACCGCACCTCGAACGGCCGCCGCGCCGCGTCATCCCTTTGCGCGACCCTGCTGTGCGCCGCACTCGGCATCGCCGGCGCAGCGGCCCAGGCCTCGATCGTGGACGCCGGCGGCGACTATCTCGCCGGCTACAACGGCAGCCAACTCGGTGACCTGGACGTGCTGGCCGCATCGGCCGTGCTCAACACCGTCACGGGCGATTTCACCCTCAGCGGGACGATGGCCGCCAACATCGGCTCGTCGGCTGGTGGGTTCTACGTCTGGGGCGTCGATCGCGGCACGGGCACGGCCCGCTTCGGCGGCAACGGCATCAACGGCGTGCTGTTCGACATGGTGGTGATCCTGAACGCCGACGGCTCGGGCCGCATCAACGACCTGGTGGGGGGCCTGCCTGCCTTTGTGTTCGGCGCCGGCACGGCGGCGATCAGCGGCGCCACCATCAGCATCGACCTGGACATGTCACTGCTGCCTTCGCGTGGCCGCGCGGCCAGTGACTACACCTGGAACCTGTGGCCCCGCGATGGCGGGCAACCCGCCGGCTTCGGCCAGATCTCCGACTTCGCGCCGGACAACAGCAATTTCAGGACGCAGACCCTGCCCGAACCGACCAGCGCGCTGCTCGCAGCCCTGGGCCTGGTGGGGCTGGCTGGCACGGCACGGCGCCGCGCCGGCTGACCACTCAACGGGGCGGCGGGGGCGTACCGGGCCGGCGCCGGGCCTGGCGCGGCTTGGCTGATGGAGAGTCCAGCACCGCCGCCGATTCGGCCAGCATGCGGTCAAGCCGGTCCTTCAGTTTTTCGGTGCTGAGCTGTTCACGCAGGCGTTCCACCAGCAGTGGCAGCGCAAAGGGGCTGGGCGCGGGCAGGTTGACGATGTCGGGTTCCAGCCCTGCCAGATGCTGCAGCGTATGCGTCAGGCGCTGGATTTCCAGCTCCTGCGACAGCACTTCGGCCTGCGCCTGGCCCAGCAGGCGATTGCCGGCGTCGTACTTGCGAAAGACTTCGAAGAAGAGGCTGCTGGAGGCCTGCAACTGCCGCAGGCTCTTGGGCGCACCGGGGTAGCCACCAAATACCAGGCCGGCCACGCGGGCGATCTCGCGAAAGCGGCGCTGCGCCAGCTCGCCCGAGTTCAGGCTGGCCAGCACATCGGACAACAGATCGGCACTGCCCAGCAGGCCGGCGGCCAGCGCAGTGGCCAGGTCCAGCGGCTTGGCCGCCAGGATCTCCAGCCCGTAGTCGTTCACGCTCAGCGAAAACGTGTTCGGCTCGTCGCGCGCCAGCCGCCAGGCCAGCAATTGCGCCAGACCGATGTGCACGTTGCGGCCGGCAAACGGGTAGAAGAAGAGGTGGTGGCCCTCGCGCGAACGCCACTGCTCCACCAGCAGCCGCCCCAGACGCGGCAGGTGCGACAGTCGCATCTGGGCCTGCAGCATGGGCCCCGCGGCGGCCATCTCGACCCCGGCGAGTTCGCCGCGCGCCGCGTCGTCCAGCAGCACGCGCACCGATTCGGCCATCTCGCTGGACAGCGGCATCTTGCCGCCAGCCCAGGCCGGCACCACGCCCTTCTTCTTCTGCCCCAGGCGCACGTAGGCCGCCATGTCCTGCGTGCGCACGTACTCCAGCACGCGGCCGGCGAACACGAAACAGTCGCCCTTGTTCAACCGCGCGATGAAGCCTTCCTCGATCTGGCCGATGGTGCCGCCGCTGAGCCACTTGACGAGCATGCTGGCGTCGCTGACGATGGTGCCCACCTGCAGCCGATGGCGGCGCGCGATGCCGCGGTCGGGCACGCGCCACAGGCCGTCGACCTGCGTTATGCGGTGGTATTCAGGGTAGGCCGTCAGGCTCTCGCCGCCGCGCTCAACGAACGCCAGCGCCCAGTCGAACTCTTCGCGCGTCAAATCGCGGTAGGCGTGGGCGCTGCGCACCTCCGCATACAACGCATCGGTCTGGAAGCCGCCGCCCAGCGCCACCGTCACCAGATGCTGCACCAGCACGTCCAGCGGCTTGGCCGGCGAGTGCCGCGCCTCCACCTGGCCAGCCAACGCGGCGCGGCGCGCGGCGGCGGCCTCCACCAGTTCCAGCGTGTTGGTCGGCACCAGGGTCACGCGGCTGGGCCGGCCCGGCGCATGGCCGCTGCGGCCGGCACGCTGCAGCAGCCGCGCCACGCCCTTGGCGCTGCCGATCTGCAACACCCGCTCCACCGGCAGGAAGTCCACGCCCAGGTCCAGGC
>DAORNK010000508.1:0-243 GCA_035440985.1 Rubrivivax sp.
GGCGGCGTGCAGGAAGGCGTCGCGCTCGCCCTGGGCGGTGCGCACGGTGGGCCGCACCCGCACCTCGAACGCCAGCACCTGCCCCGCCGGCCATTGCGTCGGGAAGGGTCTCAGCTGGCAGCCGCCATGGGCGTCGGTCACGCCCAGCCCCAACGTCTGCGCGACCAGCGGGTCGGCCAATGCCACCTGGGCCCGAACGGCCTCGACGCCCAGAGACGTGTAGGCCAGCAGGCCCTCGCGCTC
>DAORNK010000508.1:482-2720 GCA_035440985.1 Rubrivivax sp.
AGTTGCGCTCGTCGCACAGATCGCTGCGCCTGTCGGCCGGCAGCTGGCCCTGGCCGTCGGGCCACTGTGCGCGCCAGCCTTCGTCGTGCGAGGGCAAGCGCTGCACCCAGGCCTGCAGCGCGCCCAGCACGTCGTCGGCTTCCTGCCAGCCGGCCACCAGTCGCGCCGAGGGCAGGCACGGCTTGCGGCCGATGAAGAGCGGCCGCGCGGGCCGGTCCAGCGCGGCGGCCACGGCTTCCAGCGTCGGCGCTTCGTCGGCCGGGCTTAGCGTCAAGGTAACCCAGGCGGTGAGTTCGGCGTGGTAGTGGCGATAGCGCAGGTGCGGGCCTGCGTACGTGCCCTCACCGCCGTCCCGAGACTCCGGCTGACTCCAAGTGGTCCAGCCGGCGTCACGCTTCTCGATCTGCGCGGTCTGGAAGTCGACCAGGCGCTGGGAGCCCGGTTCCAGCACCGTTCCCATCCGCAAGCGCTGCTGCAGCCGATTGTGCAGGCCATCGTCACGCCGGTCCCAGCCCAGCGAGTTGGCGAGCAGGCCCGTCACCATCGACAGCGCCGGGAAGTCGCGGATCACGCCGTGGTTGTCGATGGTCTCGCCGCCGAAGGCGATCAGCGGCGATGCCAGCCGCAGCACCAGATGGCGGACCATGGTCAGACCTCCGCGCGGGTCACGGCGCCTTGCGCCCACTCGGCCAGCGCCTTCAGCGGCAAGCGCTCGGCACCGGGCACCTGCACATCATCGACGGCCAGGAAGCGCCGTGCTAGCGGTGCGCCATAGGCCGCATCCATCTGGGCGATCTCGTCGGCGATGCGCTGAACGGCGGCCTTGCGCAGCGCCGGCTGGTTCTGCGGCAGGGCGTTCTGGAAGGCGCCGGCCAGGCTGCGCGGCTGCCAGTCGCCCGCCTCCACCAGCATGAACTTGGCCCACTCGAACGGTGCCGTCGACCCGCGCTTGGCGCCGGGGCTGACGGTCGCGATCAGGTGCAGCAGGTGCTGCACCACGCGCCCTGCCAGCGCGCGCTGCTCGGGCGTGGCGGCAGACCAGTCTTGAATGGTTCCGTCCAGATTGACGACGAGTTGTGGAACATCGATAACCACGTAGCCGTAGTACAGGCCGCTGGCCAGCTCGGTGTCGAAGATGCCTGCAGAGCCCGTCTCGCCGGCCTCTCGCAGCAGATCGTCGACGACGGTGAAGTAGTCGTTCTCGACTTGCGCTTCGTGGACCGTGAAGGCATGGGCGACGTAGACGGCCGCATCGCGGCTGGCCAGCACATCCGACGTCACCATGCGGCCGAAAAGGGCCGATTCCAGGCCGCTGCCCAGGCGCATGGCCTCGATGTTCTTTTTCTCGTCCTTCAGGAAGTCGGCAATCGCCGCCTTGAGCGCCTTTTCTTCGCCGTGTTGCGCGGCCACTTCGCTGCAGCGCCGCACCAGGTAGTCGATCTCGGCCTGGCCCAGCAGCACCGCCTGCCCGGTCTCCAGCGCGTCCTTGCCCTTCAGGTCTTTGGCCTTGTCGACCAGGCCTGCCGCACGGAGACCTTCCACGGCCATTTGCGCCAAGGGCTCGGCCACGCCGGCAGCCACTAGCCGATCTCGGATGAGCCTGGGAACTTCGCGCGACCGAATCGCCATCGGGACATCGAGGTTCTTGAGCGCGAAGGCATCGTCAGCCACGCGCCAGTGCCGCTTCAGGCACTGCGACGAAATGCGCGTGCGCACCTTGTCGCCATATGGCAGGCGCTTGGCCAGCCCGGCATCGTCGCGGTTCAGCAATGCGGCGGGGTAGTTGTGCAGGGTGTGGATCTGCAGAAAGCGGGGCAGTGTCATGGGGTCTCCCTGTGTGCAGTGATTCAACGGGTGGCGGCCAGGGCCGAGAAATACGGGCCGGCGATGCGCAAGCGCAGCGCTTCGGCGCGCTCTGCCGCGCCGGCAGCCGGGCCGCTCTCCTTCAGGATTAACTCGCCCAGTTCGAACCAGTTCGGCCGCACGCCTTTGGACGCCAGCAGACGCAGCAGGCTGGGCAGCAGCTGCCGGAACGCATCGCCGCGGGCGGTCAGCAGCTTGGTCACTCGGGACTCGGCCACGCCGGCCTGTTCAAGCTGCCGGCCCAGGCGACCCGCACCGTCGTGCCCCGCCAGCGCGATGCCATGCGCAATCAGGGCCCAGCGCGGCCAGGTGTCGGTGTGCCAGGTCTCAGGCTCCAGGCCGGCGGCCAGCAGGGCACGCGAGAGCGCCGCAATC
>DAORNK010000509.1:0-2717 GCA_035440985.1 Rubrivivax sp.
AGGACCTGCTGGCGCGTGGTGATCTGGCCGGCGCTCGCCGTGAGGCGGACGAGGCCCTGCGCCATCTGGGGCTGGCCCGCCGACTGGCGCCGGACGCGCCGACCAAACAGGCCGCGGCACGCAGCCGCTACGACCAGCAACTGGCCACGCTCGAGCGGCTGCTCGACGCCTGGCACCAGCGGGGCGGGGCCGCCGTCGCCATGGACGGCGACCAGGTGATGGCCCAGGCCCTGATGCACACGGCACGGCAGTTCGCCCAGGAGCAGCGCTACGAGGAAGCCGGCTACACGCTGGCCAATGCCGAGGGCCATGTGCTGGCCGGCATGAACGGCCTGCTGCAGGCCCGCACGCTGGACTACACGGCGCGGGCCTCGACACCGGCTGAAGAGTTCCAGCTCGAACTGCTGCGTCACGCCGCCCTGGCCGATCTGGTGCCGCTGGCCATCAACGACCTCAGACCCAAACCCGAAGCCCTGGCCCTGGTCGAACGCTATGCCGAAGCCAGCCAGACGCTGCGCAGCCAGGCCCAGGCGCATCGGGCAGCCGGCGATCTGAACCAGGCGCTCACGCATCTGCGCAATGCCCTGCTGTACGTGCAGCGCGCGCTGGCCACCGCAGGCCTGGTGGCACCGGCGGACAGCGGTTCGGGAACCGGAGACAGACGATGAAGAGAACCACCTTGGCGATGGCCGGCGGCCTGCTGGCTGCTGCCGTGCTGGCGCAAACCCCGGACCGGGTGGCGCTGGAGCGGCGGCTGCAGTCGTTGTCGACGCTCATCGATGCTTCGTCGGCCGCCCGCCAGATCGAGTCCAGTGGTGTGCCGGCAGCGCGCGAGCGGCGCGACAACGCCCGCTTGCTGCACCGGGAGGCCAGCGCCTCGCTGGCCGCGGGTGACCTGGCCGCCGTGGGCGGCCTGCTGGACCAGGCGGCACGCGAAATGATGAACGGCGCGCGGCTGGCACGCCCCGAACAGGTCAACGGCGAAAAGGCCAGGCGGGATTTCGAGGCGCGCATGGACAGCACGCGCGCACTGCTGGCCGCGCAACAGCGCATCACGCAGGAGAAGTCGGCACCTGCCGAAGCGGTGGCCAGCACGCGCCGCATCGAAGCCGATCTCGGCCAGGCACAGGCGTTGGCGGCCGCCGGGCGCTACGACGAAGCGCGGCCGCTGCTCGACCGCGCCTATCTCACGGCCCGCGTCTCGATCGAATCCATGCGCCGCGGCGACACGCTGGTGCGTTCGCTGAACTTCGCCACCAAGCGCGAGGAGTTCGACTACGAACTCGACCGCAACGAAACCCACCGCATGCTGATCACCGTGCTGCTGGCCGAGCGCAAGGACGCCGCCGGCGCCATGCCGGCCACGATGCAGCCCTTCATCGACCGTGCGGGTCAGCTGCGGCGGGATGCCGATGCGCTGGGTCGCAGCGGCGACCACGCCGCCGGCATCCGGCTGCTCGAGGATTCGACCCACGAACTGGTGCGCGCGATCCGGGCCGGCGGCATCTACATCCCGGGATGATGGGCCTGCATGACTCGTCACGTCTGGATCCTGGCCGCCCTGGCATGCTCCGCCGCGGTACTGGCCCAGACCGTGTGGCTGCCATTGGCCATGGACGGCGTGCACGACCCCAAGAGCCCGGCTCTGGCACTGCTCCAGCAGCCCGCCGAAGCCCTTGCCGGATTGCCACGCGACAGCGTTGGCAACCAGGTGCGCTGGGTGGCTGCGCTGGACCAGGGCCTGATCCAGCCGCTGAGCAGCCTGCAACCGGGCGGCGAGCCCAAGCTGCTCGAAAGCGAACACATCATCGCGAAGTACGGTTCGATGCCGGCGGTGAAGTTCCCGCACCGCCCGCACACGCTGTGGCTGGACTGCAGCAACTGCCACGACCACCTGTTCAAGGCGCGCGCCGGGGCCAACCGCTACAGCATGACCGCCATCCTCAATGGCGAGCAGTGCGGCGTCTGCCACGGTGCGGTGGCCTTTCCGCTCACCGAGTGCCTGCGCTGCCACAACACCTCCAACGCGTCGCTGCGGCGCCCGGCCGCGCCATGACCGTGGTCAAGCGCCCCTGGCTGCCGGCCGCGCTGATGGCCACGCTGCTGCTGGGTTGCCCCGGCCTGGCGGGTGCCGAGTACGGTGATGTGGTGCTCAACCGCTATTCGGACAAACAGGGCGTGCGCCCCGTGGTGTTTCCGCACTGGTTCCACCGCATCCGCTTTCGCTGCAAGGTCTGCCACGGCGAACTCGGGTTCAAGATGCGCGCCGGGGCCAACGTGGTCACGATGGCCGACATCATCGACGGCCAGTTCTGCGGCCGCTGCCACAACGGTCAGATCGCCTGGGGACCGGAACGCTGCGACCTCTGCCATTCGGGCCTGCCGGGCAAGCCCAGCGGCATCGTGGGCGGCAACCGGACCTCCGGACCGGGACGCTGGTAGACCATGCGGCGCCGCAGCCTGCTCCAACTGACCATGCCGCTGGCCTGGGGCATGGTCGGATGTGCCGACCTCCCGTCGACCGCGGCGCCAGCACGGCCCGCCGCACCGCAACGCCTGCTCGGCGGCTTCCTGGCGCCACCGGCGGGCAATGCTGCGCCGCTGCTGCCGCCGCAGTTGGGCAGCGGCATGTTCATCAAGCTGCAGGTGCCCACCGCCGTGGCCTTGCGCGACTGGGCCCTCCTGGTGGCCGACCTGGCCGGTAATCGGCTGTGGCG
>DAORNK010000510.1:0-2709 GCA_035440985.1 Rubrivivax sp.
CATGCTGGTCGCCTTCATGCCCTGGAACGGCTACAACTTCGAGGACTCGATCCTCATCAGCGAACGCGTCGTCGCCGAAGACCGCTACACCTCGATCCACATCGAGGAACTGGTGGTGATGGCGCGTGACACCAAGCTGGGCAGCGAAGAGATCACGCGCGACATCCCCAACCTGAGCGAGCAGCAGCTGGCGCGGCTGGACGAATCCGGCATCGTCTACATCGGCGCCGAGGTCAACCCCGGTGACGTGCTGGTGGGCAAGGTCACACCCAAGGGCGAGACCACGCTGACGCCGGAAGAGAAGCTGCTGCGCGCGATCTTCGGCGAGAAGGCCTCGGACGTGAAGGACACGTCGCTGCGGGTCGACCAGGGCACCAACGGCACCGTCATCGACGTGCAGGTCTTCACCCGCGAAGGCATCCAGCGCGACAAGCGCGCCCAGCAGATCATCGACGACGAACTCAAGCGCTTCCGCCTGGATCTGAACGACCAGCTGCGCATCGTGGAAGCCGACGCCTTCGACCGCATCGAGAAGCTGCTCGTGGGCAAGCCCGCCAACGGCGGCCCGAACAAGATCGCCAAGGGCACGACGATCAGCAAGGATTACCTGGCCAGCGTCGACAAGTACCACTGGTTCGACATCCGTCCCGCGGATGACGAGGTGGCCAACCAGCTCGAGAGCATCAAGAACGCCAACGACCAGACGCGCCACAGCTTCGACCTGGCCTTCGAGGAGAAGCGCAAGAAGCTGACCCAGGGCGACGAACTGCCGGCCGGCGTGCTGAAGATGGTCAAGGTCTACCTGGCCGTCAAGCGCCGCCTGCAACCGGGCGACAAGATGGCCGGCCGCCACGGCAACAAGGGCGTGGTGTCCAAGATCACCGCGGTCGAGGACATGCCCTACATGGCCGACGGCACGCCGGTGGACATCGTGCTGAACCCGCTGGGCGTGCCGTCGCGGATGAACGTGGGCCAGGTGCTGGAAGTGCACCTGGGCTGGGCCGGCAAGGGCATCGGCCAGCGCATCGGCAACCTGCTGCAGGAACAGGCCAAGACGGCCGAACTGCGCAAGTTCCTGGACGAGCTGTACAACAAGTCCGGTGGCCGCGGCGAGCGCATCGACGACCTTTCGGACGCCGACGTGCGCGAGATGGCCGAGAACCTCAGCCAGGGCGTGCCCTTCGCGACGCCGGTGTTCGACGGTGCCCACGAAGAAGACGTGCGGGCCATGCTCAAGCTGGCCTTCCCGGACGACATCGCCGCCAGGAAGGGCCTCACCGAGACCCGCACGCAGGCCGTCCTGTCCGACGGCCGCACGGGTGAGCCTTTCGAGCGACCGGTCACCGTGGGTTACATGCACGTGCTCAAGCTGCACCACCTGGTGGACGACAAGATGCACGCGCGCTCCACCGGCCCGTACAGCCTGGTCACGCAGCAGCCGCTGGGCGGCAAGGCGCAGTTCGGCGGCCAGCGCTTCGGCGAGATGGAAGTCTGGGCGCTGGAGGCCTACGGCGCTTCGTACATCCTGCAGGAGATGCTGACCGTCAAGTCCGACGACGTGAACGGCCGCACCAAGGTGTACGAGTCCATCGTCAAGGGCGAACACGCCATCGAAGCCGGCATGCCGGAGTCCTTCAATGTCCTGGTCAAGGAGATCCGCTCCCTTGGCATCGACATCGAGCTGGAAAAGAACTAAGGAGCTGACGCATGAAGGGACTACTCGACCTTTTCAAGCAATTCACCCCGGATGAGCATTTCGATGCCATCAAGATCGGCTTGGCCAGCCCGGAGAAGATCCGCAGCTGGTCCTTCGGCGAGGTGAAGAAGCCCGAGACCATCAACTACCGCACCTTCAAGCCCGAGCGCGATGGCCTGTTCTGCGCCAAGATCTTCGGCCCGATCAAGGACTACGAGTGCCTGTGCGGCAAGTACAAGCGCCTGAAGCACCGCGGCGTGATCTGCGAGAAGTGCGGCGTCGAGGTCACGCAGACCAAGGTGCGGCGCGACCGCATGGGCCACATCGACCTGGCTGCGCCCTGCGCGCACATCTGGTTCCTCAAGTCACTGCCCTCACGCCTGGGCCTGGTGCTGGACATGACGCTGCGCGACATCGAGCGCGTGCTTTACTTCGAAGCCTACGTCGTGGTGGATCCCGGCATGACCCCGCTGAAGAAGTTCAGCATCATGTCCGAGGACGACTACGAGGCCAAGCACGTCGAGTTCGGTGACGAATTCGTCGCGATGATGGGCGCCGAGGGCATCAAGAAGCTGCTCGAGGAGATGGACCTGGACGTCGAGATCGACAAGATTCGCAACGACATGACCGGGTCCGAGCTCAAGATCAAGAAGAACAGCAAGCGGCTGAAGGTGATGGAAGCCTTCAAGAAGAGCGGGATCAAGCCATCGTGGATGGTGATGGACGTGCTGCCGGTGCTGCCGCCGGACCTGCGCCCGCTCGTTCCGCTGGACGGTGGCCGCTTCGCGACCAGCGATCTCAACGACCTGTACCGCCGCGTCATCAACCGCAACAACCGCCTGGCGCGGCTGCTGGAGCTGAAGGCGCCCGAGATCATCGTGCGCAACGAGAAGCGCATGCTGCAGGAAGCGGTGGACAGCCTGCTGGACAACGGCCGCCGCGGCAAGGCGATGACCGGTGCCAACAAGCGCCCGCTGAAGTCGCTGGCCGACATGATCAAGGGCAAGAGCGGC
>DAORNK010000511.1:0-2701 GCA_035440985.1 Rubrivivax sp.
CGTCGCGCAGCGCCACCAGCAGGCGCTCGGAGCCGTCATCGCCCGGGTGGCGGGACTGCAGCTGCGCCAGGCCGGCCAGTTCGTCCGCCAGCGCGGGCAGCGCGTTGCGCACGGCCAGCGGCATGAAGCTGTCCAGCGGCCGTTTGCCGGCGTCCTGCGGCATCGCACGCGCCCACAGGCGCAGCACACGCTCTTCGTGCCGGGCATTGGCCCCCAGCATGCGCAGGCGCTCGCGGATCCCGGCGATCTGCATCGTCAGCCCAGAAGGGCCTGGGCGTGGTGGCGCAGGTGGTCTTCGACAAAGCTGGCGATGAAGTAGTAACCGTGGTCGTAGCCCGCGTGGCGGCGCAGCCGCAGCTGCTGGCCGGCGTCGCGGCAGGCGGCTTCGAAGCGATGCGGCAGCAATTGCTCGACCAGGAACTGGTCGGCCTCACCCTGGTCGATGAGCAGCGCCGGCGCCCGATGCCCGGCCTGGACCAGCATCGTGGCGTCGTGTGCGGCCCAGGCCGCCTTGTCCGGGCCCAGATAGCCCGCGAAGGCCTTCGTACCCCAGGGGCAACGCATGGGCGCAGCGATCGGGGCAAAGGCCGAACAGCTCCTGAAGAGATCCGGATGGCGCAACGCCAGGGTCAGCGCGCCGTGCCCGCCCATCGAATGACCGAACACCCCCAGCGACCCGGCCTGCAGCGCAAAGCGTTGCGTCAGCACAGCCGGCAGTTCCTGCGTGAGGTAGCTTTCCATGCGCCAGTGCGTGGCCCAGGGCCGTTGCGTGGCGTCCAGGTAGAAGCTGGCGGCGGTGCCGAAGTCCCAGCTCTCGTCGGCGCCGGCCACACCAGTGCCGCGCGGGCTGGTGTCGGGTGTGACCAGCATCAGGCCCAGCTCGGCCGCCACGCGCTGCGCGCCGGCCTTGATGGCGAAGGTCTCTTCCGTGCACGTCAACCCGGCCAGGTAGACGAGCGCCGGCACGGGCCCCTGCCGGGCCTGCGGCGGGCGGAAAACGCCCAGGCGCATCGGCAGGCCGATCGCCGTGCTGGCATGGCGGTAGAAGCCCTGCACACCGCCAAAGCAGGCGTGCTCGGAAAGCACCTGCCAGCTCATCAATACACCACCACGCTGCGGATGGATTCGCCACGCTCCATCAGTTCGAAGCCGTGGTTGATGTCCTCGAGCTTGAGGATGTGCGTGATCAGCGGGTCGATGCTGATCTTGCCGTTCATGTACCAGTCGACGATCCTGGGCACATCGGTGCGGCCGCGCGCGCCGCCGAAGGCGCTGCCCAGCCAGACCCGGCCGGTGACCAGCTGGAAGGGCCGGGTGCTGATCTCCTGCCCCGCTGCCGCCACGCCGATGATCACGCTCTTGCCCCAGCCCTTATGGCAGCACTCCAGCGCCTGGCGCATGGTGGTGGTGTTGCCGATGCACTCGAAGCTGTAGTCGGCGCCGCCATCGGTCAGCTGCACGATGGCATCGACGACGTTGCCGCCCGCGGCCTGCACGTCCTTGGGGTTGAGGAAGTGCGTCATGCCGAACTGCCGCGCCATCTTCTCGCGCGCGGGGTTGATGTCCACGCCGATGATCTTGTCGGCGCCCACCATCTTGGCGCCCTGGATCACGTTCAGGCCGATGCCGCCCAGCCCGAACACGACCACGTTGGCTGCGGCCTCGACTTCGGCCGTGAAGAGCACCGCGCCCACGCCCGTGGTGACGCCGCAGCCGATGTAGCAGACCTTGTCGAAGGGCGCGTCCTCGCGGATCTTCGCCAGCGCAATCTCGGGCACCACGATGTGGTTGGCAAAAGTGCTGGTGCCCATGTAGTGCAGGATGGGCCGGCCGCCTATCGAGAAGCGCGAGCTGCCATCGGGCATCAGGCCCTTGCCTTGCGTGGGCCGGATGGCCTGGCACAGGTTGGTCTTGCGGCTGAGGCAGAACTTGCACTGCCGGCACTCGGGCGTGTACAGCGGGATCACGTGGTCGCCCTTCTTCAGCGATGTCACGCCCGGGCCTAGGTCCATCACCACACCCGCACCTTCGTGGCCCAGGATGGCCGGGAACAGGCCTTCGGGGTCGGCGCCGCTGAGCGTGTAGTGGTCGGTGTGGCAGATGCCGGTGGCCTTGACTTCCACCAGCACCTCACCCGCGCGCGGGCCCTCCAGGTCCACGGTTTCGATGGTCAACGGGGTGCCGGCCTTCCAGGCCACGGCGGCGCGGGTTTTCATGCGGGGGTCTCCATGCGGCAGGTGCGATTCACAGGGCAATCATTGTCGGCGCAGCCGGGCCGGCCTCGCTCGGCATGTGAAGTTTGGCAAATCCCGGCCCTGTCGGGTCCTGGGCCGCCAGCCGCGCCGCGACAATGGCGCCATGCAACCGTCCTTTCAGTGGCGCCCGGCGTTGGCGCTGGGCTTGTTGGTGGCCTGCACGGCCGCTGTCTCACAGCCCCCCCCTGCCGCTTCGGCTTCGGCACCCGCCCGCCCGGCATCGGCGCCACGCGGCACACCACCGGCCGCTGCGGGCCAGAAAGTGGAGATCGTCGGCGGCCGCGAATCCGACACCGATCTGCGCCGCCAGTCCACCGCCGCCAAGATCGTGATCGGCCGCGAGGAGATCGAGAAGTTCGGCGATGCCACCGTGGGTGAGGTGCTGCGCCGCCTGCCCGGTGTCACCACGCCCGGCGCGCCCGGCCGCGGCGGTGCGCCGCGCATGC
>DAORNK010000512.1:0-2690 GCA_035440985.1 Rubrivivax sp.
GTCGTCGCTGGCCTGTGCGCCGCCGAACTGCGCGTAGGCCGCCGCGTTGGCCAGGGCGCCCACCGGTACATCGCCATCGCTGGCCGTTGGTGCCGGGGGCGGCGCATCCGCGTCCGGGTCGCCGCCAAAGCAGCCGGCCAGCAGCACGCTGGCCAGCAGCGCCACCGCTGCCCAGGGGCGAGCCCTTGGTACCCGGTTCGATTTCGACGAAGTCTTGTCCATGGGGGCCTTCTCGTGTCAACGGCTGCCGGGCAGCGGTGTGTTCAGATAGGGGAACCCGGGCAACAGCGGCACCACCGCCTGGTCCACCGCGTCGTGCAGGTTGAAGGCGGTGGCGCCCAGCGGCACCGCAGCCGGGTTGCAGGCCGCACCGAAGCCCAGCGCATTGGTGTTGCCATTGGCCATGCACAGCCCACCCATCACCGCCACCAGCGCGATGTCGACCACATCGTCCTTGGGTCGGCGGCCGTTCGGGAAGCCCGCCAGGTCGTTGCCGGCGGCCAGGATGTTGCCCACCACGCCCAGGCGGTTCTGCTGCGCGAAGGGCACCGGCTCGATGGCGGTGTTCAGGCGCAGCATCTCGGAAGCCGTCACGTTGCGCGGCTGATTGACACCCGCGATGCCGGTGAGGAAGGTGGTGACCAGGTCATTGCGCGGGAAGTTCGTCGGCGCGATGCCGGGCAGGCCCAGCGCGATCTCCAGCAGCCTGGGGAACGACGGATGGGTGACGTAGGTCGCGAACTGGCCATCGCCCTGCGGTGCCGAGGCGTTGAAGCGGTCCTTGTCCTTGAGCCCGATCACCACCTCGTTGACCAGCGGCATGCCCAGCCGCGACACCTGCACCCAGGCGCCGCCGGGTTTCTCGAAGGTCTGATGGCCGGACGGCGGGTTCGGATTGAGCAGCCGCGCCTGGCGCAGGCTGGCGGTGGTCCAGCCGCCGATGACGTCGTCGCCGCCGGTGCCGGACTTCAGGCAGTCGCGGTGCACTTCCAGTGCCAGCGTGCTGACGTTCTTGTCGCCGATTTCGTTGGGCGCCGCGCCGATCAGCGCCGGGTTGGTGATCACCGCTGCCGGCGCGTTGACCAGGTCGAAGATCGTGCCCAGGTTCACCGCGAAGGCGTCCTGGCGCTGGCCGACGAACAGCTTGGCCGGCATGGCGCAGCCCGGCACGTTCACCGTGTAGATGTGCTGGCCCGCATAGGCCGCGTAGTTGGGGATGGTCTTGACGCCGATGTTGTCCACCGGCTTGACGAAGGTGCTGCCGCCACCGCTGGCATTCGTCAGCGCCTGCACCTGGCCCGTGCGGCGGTCGCCGCGCACGATGTTCACGCTGTAGGTCTCGGCCAGGTTGAGCGCGGCGTCGCCGCGGTTGGCCACCTGGCCGGCCTGCACCAGCGGAATCGCCACGTTCTGGTTGCCGATCGGCAGCGTGATGCCCTGGCCGCCGTTGGCCAGCGCATTGTTGAAGCGGAACTGGAAGGTGATGTCCTCCTTCGCATCGCCGTTGTTGTCGATGTGGATCTCGTACAGCGCGTTCGGATCCATCGCGAAGTAGTTCGGACCGCCATAGGCGTCCTGCAGCGGCTGGTAGTTGGCGATCAGCGTGACATAGCCGCTGCGGCCGGCTTCGTAGCTGCGGAACATGTAGAAGTCGGTGCCGTCGACCTTGGGGCTGGTGGTGATGGATGGCGCCTCGCGGTGGCTGCTGGCCTGCACGCCGGCGGCGGCCAGCGCCAGGGTGACGGCCAGCGGCACGTGGCGCAGGCGGGGACGGAAGCGGACGGTCATGGGGGAACTCCTTGGGGGGGTAGGCGCCGCACGGTCGGTGGCGCATGGTTCCCCTTACGGCGGCCCGGCGCTGCCTGGATGCAGTCCTGCCGTGCCTGGCCGAAGCCGGCTACAGTGCGCCGCCATGGACGTGATCGGCGCCCTGTGGCGCGTGCTGCCGGCCATCGACTGGGTGGCGCTGGGCTTCTTCTTCCTCGCCTGGGTGGGCTACCACGCGTTCGCGCGCCGGCGTTCGGTGGTGCGGCCCTCGGTGCTGGCGCTGACCAACCGCGAGCGTGTGCGCTGGATGTGGCAGGCCACGGCGCGCGACAACCGTGTGCTGGACGCGGTGGTGGTGCAGAACCTGTCGGCCAGCCCCTCGTTCTTCGCCTCGACCAGCATCCTGGTCATCGGCGGCCTGCTGGCGGTGCTGTCGACCACCGAGACGGCGACCGAGTTCGTGCGCGAGGTGCCCTTCGCGGCGCGCACCTCGGTGCTGGTGTTCGACCTCAAGGTGGTGCTGCTGCTGGCGATCTTCGTCTACGCCTTCTTCCGCTTCAGCTGGAGCATCCGCCAGTACAGCTTCGGGGCGCTGCTGGTCGGTGCCGCGCCACCGCCGGAGAGCTATGCCGACGACGCCCGGCGGCAGGCCTTTGCCGAGCGTGCCGGCCGTGTCATGGGGCTGGCGGCCGAGTGCTTCAACGACGGCCTGCGCGCCTACTACCTGGCCTTCGCCGCCACCGGCTGGTTCTTCTCGCCCTGGGCCATGCTGGCCGGCACGGTGGCGGTGATCGTGATCCTGTACCGCCGCGAGTTCCACTCCGAGCTGCTGGGTGTGCTGGCCAGTGCCGGCGACCCAGGCCCTGCGGAGCCTGAGCGCTGATGGGCCCGCAGCGCTTGCGCCGGACCCTGGGGGCCGCCAG
>DAORNK010000513.1:0-2680 GCA_035440985.1 Rubrivivax sp.
TTTCCTGGATGTGAGCGCTATCGGGCAGCATCACCCCGAGCAGATCAACCGTCGCTGGCGTGGCGTAGATGGACCCCTTGAACCCGGCGCGCGTGAGTTTGGGCAATAGCCCGCTGTGGTCGATGTGGGCGTGGGTCAGCAGGACGAAGTCAATGGACGCCGGGTCGAACGCGAACGGCTCGTGGTTGCGTGCTGCTGCTATACGCCCACCTTGAACCATGCCGCAATCGACCAGGAAGCGGACATTAGCCGCTTCGACCAGAAAGCACGATCCGGTGACTTCTCGGGCTGCGCCCAAAAAACTGAGTTTCATAGGGCGTTCACTCGGGTTTTCGCATCGGGCAAGTGCTGAGGCCGAGCAGGCGATAGCCAGGACAGCGGCCTGCCAGGCCGGTGAGGAGTGGCATGATTCCAATGAGTCCCAGCCAACGCCAGGATGAGTCCAGCCACAATGGGAGACTGAGCAAAATCAGTCCGATGACGATACGCACAATGCGGTCGAGATTTCCAACGTTGATTTGCATGACGGTCTCCTTGTGTTGAATCAGCGGCTTGAAAACGCGACGGGGGCGGCAGCGCCCCGCAGCGGATGGGTTGCGGTCGATGCCGTCGTGGATACGTCCCAGCCACCACCAAGGGCCTTGTACAGCGCCACCAGTTGCACGGCGGCGTTGGTATGCGCGCGTGCGGCTGCGGTTTCGGCCTCGTGCAGACTGCGCTGGGCAGCCAGCAGTTCGACCAGCGCAATGTCGCCCGCCGCGTAGCGCGCCTTGGCGTGGCCGTAGCTGGTGCGCGCGGCATCCAGTGCCATACCGCGGCGCTCCAGTGTGTCCAGCCCGCCGTGGTAGTCGCCAAGCGCGCGCTCGGCATCGCCCAGCGCCGCCAGCACGGCCTGCTCATAGGCCAGCGCGGCCTGTCGCTCGGCCGCCTCGCGTGCCCGAATTTCGGCTCGCACACGGCCACCGTCGAACAGGCGCCAGGAAATCAGCGGCAGGATGGAAAAACGCGAGCTGGATGCATCGAACCAATCGCCCGTACTGAGCGCTTGGAACCCGCCGCCGACACCGATGGAGAGTTTGGGGAACAACTCGGCCGTGGCCACGCCGATGTCGGCGGAACTCGCTGCCAGGCGACGTTCCGCAGCCAGCACGTCCGGGCGCCGGCGCAGCATCTCTGCGCGCTCGCCCACCGGCAGCGCCCGCAGCGTGCTCGGCGTCAAGGGGCCATCCAGCAGTGCCAGCTCCCGCTCCGGCGGCGCGCCCAGCAGCACGCCCAGGCTGAGTATCGCGGCGCGCTGACGCGCCTGGATATCCGGGATGAGCGCGTTGACTGCTGTCCATTGGGCGTACGCCGCCTCCACGTCGGCGGCCGACGCGTCGCCCAGCGCATGCCGCAGGCGCACCAATTCCAAGGTCTGCTGCAGCGTATCCAGTGTGGCCTGTTGTGCGTGCAACTCGTAGCGGGCGCCGACGGCGGTGAACCAGGTGCGCGCGACCTCGGCCACGATGCGCATGCGTACGCCCTGCGCCTCGGCTTCGGTCGCCTGCAGGCGGGCGCTGGCGCCTTCCAGCGCCCGCCGCTTGGCCCCGAACAAGTCGGCCTCCCAGGCCGCGTCGAAGCCCGCGTCGTAGATGGTCTGCGTGGCGTCAAGGCCGGGGATCGAACCTACGGGCAGGGGTCCGTTCTCGCTTTGACGGCGCCGGTTGACGCTCGCGCCAGCGGCGGCGGTGGGCAATGCCTCGCCGGCCACACGATCGCGCAGGGCGCGTGCCTCATCGATGCGTGCCGCAGCGTGGCGCAGATCCAGGTTCTGTGCCAGCGCCGTGGCCATCAGGCGATCGAGGATGGGATCGTCCAGTGCAGACCACCATTGGCTCAAGTCTGCGGACTGGGATTCGCTTGCCAACGGCAAGCTCCAGCCGCTGCCGACGTCGACCGGCGGCGGCTCGCGGTAGTCGGGGCCCACGCTTGCGCAGGCAGTCAGCAGCACGCAGGACAGGGCCAGCACGAGCGGACGCGCGCGCCCAGGGGTCAGGCCGGTGACGGTTGCGCGAAGAAAGGGAGTGCGGGGCTTGGATTTCATTGCAGGCGTCCTCGGACGAATACGGTGGCCATGGTCAGCGTGGCGAGGGCGATGACCGCCAGCGGCCACAGGCTGGCGAGAATGTCACCGGGCGGCATGGCCTTGAGAAAGCTGCCTTCGACGATGATGAGGAAGTGGGTCAGCGGAATGGCCTGAGCCAGCCATTGCAGGACGACAGGCATGTTTTCCACAGGCGTCGCAAAGCCGGACATCAGCACCGCCGGCACGCCGATGGCGAACGCTCCCAGGATGGCCTGCTGCTGCGTCATGCTGACCGCGGAAATCATCAGACCGATGCCGACCACCGAGGCGATGAACAGCACCAGGCTGGCAAGCAGGAGTGCAAACGAGCCCGTAAACGGGATGCCGAACAGGAAGACGCCCGCGCTGATCATGAACAGGCCCAGCCCGGTGCCAATTGCGAGTGCCGGCAGCGACTTGGAGATGATGATCTCGGGCGTCGAGGTGGGCGACACCAGCAACTGGTCGAAGGTGCCCAGCTCGCGCTCGCGCGCGATCGACAACGAGGTGATCAAGAGCGAGCTGAACAGCGCCAGGATGCCCGTCAGGCCGGGCACGATGAACCAGCGGTAGACC
>DAORNK010000514.1:0-1196 GCA_035440985.1 Rubrivivax sp.
TGTGCGGCCAGCGCCTGGTGGCAACAGGAGCTACCGCTGGCCTCGGCCGCTACCGTGCTGAGCGTGGCCCTGCTGCTTGCGGCCTTCGTCCATGCGCGCTGGGTGCAGAACAACCAGCGCAGCCTGGCCCTGGACCGCGCCGTGGCCGAAGCGGCCAACCGGGCGAAGGGTGAATTCCTGGCCATCGTGAGCCACGAGATCCGCACGCCCATCAATGCCGTGCTGGGCATCGGTGATCTGCTGGCCGAGACCCCGCTCAACGAGGAACAGCGTTCGCACCTGGCGGTGCTGCGCCGTGCCGGCGACAACCTCTCGGCGCTGATCAACGACCTGCTGGACCTGGCCCGCATCGATGCCGGGCGGCTGGAACTGGACCCCGCACCATTCGAACTGCGCCCGGTGCTCGACCAGCAGCTGGCCGTGGTCTTCGTCAGTGCCATCAGCAAGGGATTGCAGTTGCATCTGGACGTGGCCGCCGACGTGCCCGATTGCGTGATGGGCGATCGCAAGCGGCTGGCGCAGGCGCTGCTGAACCTGTTGGGCAACGCCGTGAAGTTCACGCAGCAGGGCAGCGTCACACTCGCCGTGCGGCGCGAGCCGGGCCAAGCGGAAGTGTTGCGATTCCAGGTGCGCGACACCGGCATGGGCATCGCACCGGAGCGCTGCGAGTCCATCTTCGAACCCTTCACGCAGGCCGATGGCAGCGTGACGCGCAACTACGGCGGCTCGGGCCTGGGCCTGACCATCACGCGCCGGCTGGTGAACCTGATGGGCGGCGACATCGAGCTCGTCAGCGCGCTGGGCGAAGGCTCCATCTTCACCTTCACGGCCAGTCTGCCTTCCAGCAGCATGCCCCCGCCGCAGACGCCACCGACGCCACCTCCGGCACCGACGGGTCTGCGTATCCTGCTGGCCGAGGATCAGGCCGCCAATGCCTATCTGCTGCAGGCCATGTTGCGGCCTGGCGGTCACACCATCGACGTGGCCACCAACGGCCAGCTGGCCGTCCAGCTCTGGCGCGAACGGCCCTACGACGTGGTGCTGATGGACCTGCAGATGCCGGTGCTCGACGGCCTGGGCGCGACGCGCGAGATCCGCCAGGCCGAGGCGGCAGAGGGGCGGCGGCGCACACCCATCATCGCGATCAGCGCACATGCCTTCGAAGCCGACGTGCAGCGTTCACTGGAAACCGGCTG
>DAORNK010000514.1:1218-2676 GCA_035440985.1 Rubrivivax sp.
GGCCAAGCCGGACCTGCTGGCCGCCCTGGGCCGCCACGTCCCACGCCCTGCCGGTGCCGCGCCGCCGCCACCTTCGCCGGCGCCGGCCCCGGAACCCGAACCCGCGCTCGATCCAGCCCTGGCCCAGCTGGCCGGCGAGCCAGGCTTCGAGGTGCAGGCAGCCTTGCGCCGCATGGGCAGCGACCAGACCGCTTTCATCACCGCACTGGGCCTGGCAATGCCGTCGCTGGATGCCTGGCATGCGCAGCTGGTGCAGCAGCAGCGGACCTGCGACGCCATCATGGCCCACGACATCAAGGGTGTGTGCACGATGATGGGCGCCAGCTCGCTGGCCCAGGCCGCGCATGACCTGGAATCTGCCCTGCGGTCAGGGCAGACCGATGAACAGATCCGTGCCCCGCTGGAAGCGGTGCGGCTGGCCCTGGGCACCACGCGCGAGGCGGTGGCGCGGACGGTACTGGCCGTGGCACACCGCGTGTGATGCGTTGCCGCGGCAAGCTGTGGCGCGTGCTGTGGCGCGTCGCGGCTGGCTACACTCGGCTACCACCGCACCACGCCTGAAGCACTACCGGCATGACCGCACCACCTTCCAAAGGCCGTGACACCGTGCGCAGCGTGCCCCTGCTGCGCCCCCTGCACTGGCTGGCCCTTGGCTGGGCGGACCTGATGCGCTGCCCCTGGCCAGGGCTGGTGCATGGCGCCGTGACGGCCCTGTTCGGGTTGGCGTTGTTCTGGCTTGCACGCGATCGCTTCTGGTTCCTCGCGGGTACCTTCAGCGGCTTCCTGCTGGTTGCGCCGCTGGTGGCCACCGGCCTCTACGCGGTGAGCCGCGAACTGGCCCATGGCGGCCAACCCACATTGCGCACGGCACTGTCGGCCTGGATTCCTCACGACACGCGCCTGGTGCGCTTCGGCCTGCTGCTGGCGCTGGCCGGCACCGGCTGGGTCCTGACTTCAGCGGCGCTCATCACACGATTCGCCGCAGGGCCGGTCCTGGGGCCGGCCGATTTCCTGCATGTCGTGGTCGTGCACCCGACTTCGAACCTGTTCGAGATCTGGCTCATCCTGGGCAGCGTACTCGCCGCACCGATGTTTGCTTCCAGTGTGGTGGCCATCCCGATGCTGCTGGACCGGCCAGTCAGTGTGCTGACCGCAGTGGCCACCAGCGTCACCGCGGCCCTGGCCAGCCCGGCGGCGATGGCCCTGTGGGCCACCCTGATCCTGGTCATCAGCCTGCTGGGCATGGCCACGCTGATGATGGGACTGGTGCTGGCGGTGCCGTGGCTGGCCCATTCCAGCTGGCATGCCTATCAAGACCTGGTCCAGCCTCCGAAAGGTGCTGGCGATTCCTGATGTTCGGCTACACCGAGGAACAAATTGCGCAGTTCGGGCTGACCTTCGGTGTCAGCGCGTTCATGCTGTACATGGTGTTCATCATCTTCCAGCTGGCGCGCGAGT
>DAORNK010000515.1:0-2673 GCA_035440985.1 Rubrivivax sp.
CGCTGCTGGCGCAGCCGGCCTGCCGCGCACTCACCCTGTTGGGGCCGGGCGGCATCGGCAAGAGCCGCCTGGCGCAGCAGCTCAGGGCACGCTGCGCGGCGCGGTTTGCCGGCGGTGTGCACTGGGTGGCGCTGCAGGACACCGCCCAGCTACCGGCCGCGCTGGCCAGCCTGGCGCAGACGCTGGGCATCGCGACGCAGGACACCGGGGACCCGATCGACCAGATCCTGCGGCAGCTGCCGCCAGAGCCGCTGCTGCTGGTGCTGGACAACGCCGAGCACCTGGGCGGGCTGCCCGAGGTGCTGCAGCGCCTGCTCGACGGTGCGCCGGCCCTTGTGCTGCTGCTGACTTCCAGGGCGCGGCTGCAACTGCGCAACGAATGGGTGCTGCCGCTGGCCGGCCTGGCCGTGCCTGACGAAGACAGCCGCGATCTGGAAGCCGCCGCCAGCTTCGACGCCGTGCGCCTGTTCGAGCAGTGCGCGCTCGCGGCGCAGCGCGACTTCGTGCTGGCACGCCATCTGCCGGCGGTGATCGAGATCGTCGAGGCGGTAGGTGGCATGCCGCTGGCCATCGAACTGGCCGCGGGCTGGGTGCGGCTGCTGCCGCCCGAACAGGTGGCGCAGGATCTGCGCGGCTCCATCGACCTGCTCGAACGCGACCCCGCCGCGCGCAACGCCCTGGCGCGGCCCGATCACGCCAGCCTGCGCGCCGTGCTCGACGGCACCTGGCAACTGCTGGCACCTCGTGAGCGCGAGGCCCTGGCACGGCTGTCGGTGTTCCAGGGCGGCTTCATGCGCGCTGCGGCGTTGGCGGTGGCGGCATGTTCGCTGCCGCTGCTATCGTCGCTGGTCGACAAGGGCCTGCTCACCGTCGGCGAAGCGGGCCGGTTTGCCATGCACCCGGTGGTGGCTGCCTTCGCCGCCGAGCGGCTGGCCGCACTGGCCGATGTGCCGGCGCTGCGCAGCGCGCACGCTGCACACTACGCCCAGCTGCTGGCCGAGCTGGCACCGCACGCCCGCGGTGATCAGCGGCTGCTGATCGACGGCATCACGGCCGAGTTTGCGAACGGCCGTGCCGCCTGGCATCACGCAGTGCGCCATCAGATCACACCGCTGATCGACGCGATGGCACCGGCCTGGCGCACCTTCTACGAGAGTCGGGGCCGTCTGGTCGAGGGTATCGGCGAAATGCGCCTGGCGCTGGCGCTGCCCTTGGACGACGCCGGCGCACAGCGCGCGCTGTCCAAGGTGCGACATGCCTTGTCGACCTTTCTGTACCGCAAGGGCGACCTGCAGGAAGCGCAGGCCGTGGCCGAAGGCGCGCTGGCGTTGGCCGAGGACTGCGGCGAACACGCGGCGCTGCAGGGGTGCCTGGGCAATATCGGCCTGTGCCTGTGGCACGCCGGGCGTGCTGCCGAGGCGCTGGCTGCCTTCGAGCGCGAGCTGGCACTGGCCGAACGGCATGGCGACCGCTATGGCGCTGCGGTGTCGCTGTCGCACGTCGCCATTGCAGAGAAGGCCCTGGGCCACTACGAGCGTGCGCTGGCACTCAACCTGCAGGCGCTGGCCACCGAGCGCGAGCTCGGCAACCAGCGCGGCGTGGCCTCCAAGCTCAACAACATCGGCAACCTGCATCGCGCGTTGCGGCAGTGGGCCACGGCGCGCCAGTACTTCGTCGACGGACTGCAGCATTGCCAGGTCTACGGCCTGACGGCGGCCGCGCCCTACCTGCGCCTGAACCTGGGCCTCACCGAGACCGAACTGGGCGACACCGCCAGCGCGCGCCGTCACCTCGATGCCGTGGTGCAGGAGATGCGCGACGCCGGGCAACTGCAGGTGGAGCTGTCGGTGGAACTGGGCCTGGCCCGCATCGACATCGCGCAAGGCGACGCGGCCGCGGCGCTGGGCCGGCTTCGCCGCGTGGCGCGGCTGGCGGCGGCCAAGGCCTTCCACACGCATCCGGTGCAGGTGGCGTCGATCTATGGCGAATGGCTGGCTGCGCGCGGCGAGCACCTGGCGGCCGCCGGCATCTGGCACATGGCCAGCACGCAGGCTGCGCTGGACGAGATGGACCGCGAGGGCGCGCTCACGCTGCTGGCCGGCCTGCAGCTGGGGACCGCCGAAACGGCCCAGATGCGCCGCACGGCACCGACCCTGGACCAGGTCCTGTCGCGCCTGGAAGGCCCGCACCCGGGTATTGACGCCGCGTCCGGACCGGGCGCAGGCGTGTGAAAGGCCGGCGCCGTTGCGGGAGAAACGCCAGGGAAACGCCCCGGACCTATGGTCTCCTGCGTTCACAGTGGTCCGGGCGGAGGCCCCATGCGATCCGTCGATCCACCCTCGGCAGCACGCCACACCGTCCAGTCCGACCGGGGCCATCTGCGCCGCGGCCGGGTCCGCATCAGTGCCCCGCGCCGAGGGGCCCAGCCATGAACGAAGCCCAGCTCTTCACCGTGCGCGTGTGGCGCCAGTCGGAGCAGTTCCGCGCCAGCGTTCGGGCGGTGGGTGAGGAACGCGTCCACCTGTTCACCGCGCCCGCGCCGCTGGTGGCGTTCCTGTCCGATGCCGCCGACCGTTCAACCCAGCGCGACAAGCCAGGCCCCGAACCGCCCGATCCCGGCAAGAGCTTGTGAAGATATGAATCGTGCCCGCGTAGGCCCCTGCATAGGGCCAA
>DAORNK010000516.1:0-2668 GCA_035440985.1 Rubrivivax sp.
GCCCCGCCGCCACCAGCCGGCGCACCACGCGCGCGCCCAGCTGGCCGCTGGCACCCACCACCAGGACAGGGCGAACGGGCTTCGGGTCAGGGTCCATCGCTCAGCCTCCTGCGTCACACGGCCCGGGCCGCGAGACCTGGATTGGAATCCCATCAGCGCCGGCGCGCCAGCTTGGGATCCATCAGGTCGCGCAGGCCATCGCCCATCAGGTTCAGCCCCAGCACGCTGAGCACGATGGCCACGCCGGGGTAGACGGCCAGCATCGGCGCCTGGAACATCAGTGTCTGCGCTTCGTTGAGCATGCGCCCCCAGCTGGGCTGTGGCGGCTGCGTGCCCAGGCCCAGGTAGGACAGCGCTGCCTCGGCCAGGATGGCGGTGGCGAAGCTGATGGTGGCCTGCACGATGAGCTGGCTGGCGATGTTGGGCAGCACGTGGTCCACCGTGATGGCCAGCGGCCCCTTGCCGGCGGCGCGGGCCGCGGTGATGTAGTCGCGCGCCCACACGGCGTTGGCGGCGCCGCGCGTGATGCGCGCAAACACCGGGATGTTGAAGATGCCGATGGCCAGGATGCTCATCAGCAGGCCGGGCCCGTAGATGGCGGTGAGCATGATGGCGCTGAGCAGGGCCGGAAAGGCGAAGGTGAAGTCGCTGGCGCGCATCACGAGTTCTTCCACCCAGCCGCGCCTGGCCGAAGCCAGGCAGCCCAGCGCCACCCCGACCAGCAGGCCGATGCCTACCGCCACCACCCCGACCACGATGCTGTTCTGGGCCCCCACCAGCAGCTGGCTGGCAATGTCGCGGCCCAGGCTGTCCGTGCCCAGCCAGTGGGCCGCGCTGGGCGGCTGCAGCTTGGAGGGGATGTCGATCTCCGCGGGCGGGTAGGGCGCCCAGACCAGCGACAGCAGGGCCGCAGCGGTCAGCAGCAGGCTCAGGCTGGCGCCCACGACGAAGCTGGGGTGGCGCAGGGCTCGACGGGCCAGGCTCATCAGGCGTGCCTCAGCCGCGGGTCGACCACCGCGTAGAGCACGTCGACGACGAAGTTGACGATGACCACCACCGCGGCCAGCAGCATCACCACGTCGCGCACGACCAGCAGGTCGCGGTTGCTGATGGCCTGGAACACGAGCCGGCCAATGCCCGGCAGCACGAAGACGTTTTCCACCACGATGGTGCCGGTGATCAGGTTGGCGAACTGCAGGCCGCTGACCGTCAGCACCGGGATCATCGCGTTGCGCAGCACGTGCCGCCACAGCGCCTGGCGCCGGCTCAGGCCCTTGGCGCGCGCCGTGCGCACGAAGTCTTCGCGCATCACGTCCAGCACCGCCGAGCGTGTCACGCGGGCCAGGATGGCCGCCTGCACGAGGGCCAGCGCCACGGCCGGCAGGATCAGCGCCTTGATGCCTTCCCACAGGCCCCCGCCGTCGTCTTCCAGCCAGCCGGGAAAGCCGCCGGCGCTGACCCACTGCAGATGCACCGCAAAGAGCAGGATCAGCAGGATGGCGAACCAGAAGTTCGGGATGGCGATGCCGATCTGGCTGGCCGCCATCACCCCCACGTCACCCAGTCGGTTGTGGCGTGAAGCGGCGAACAGCCCCAGGCCCAGCGCCAGCACCATGGTCAGGCCCATGGCCATCACGGCCAGCGGCAGCGTCACCTGCAGGCGTTCGGCAATCAGTTCGGCCGTCGGCGTGTCGTAGCTGATGCTGCGCGAGGTATCGCCGCGCAGCAGGCCGGCCACCCAATCCGCATAGCGCGTCAGCGGCGGGCGGTCCAGCCCCAGCTTGGCCTGCAGCGCGGCCAGCGATTCGGGGGTCGCGGTGTCGCCCAGGATCACCTCGGCGGCGTTGCCCGGCAGCAACTCCAGCACCGCAAAGACCACGGCCGAAGCCACGGCCAGCGTGATCAGCAAGGTCGCCAGGCGCTTGAGCAGGAAGGGCCCCATCGACGGGCGATGATGCCTCAAGCGGTGCCGACACCTGGCACCGGCCGCTGCGGATGCCCGCGCTTCAGCTGCAGGCGAAGAAGGTCACGTAGCGGGCCCTGGCGGCCAGACCCATGCGCCGCACCTTCGGGTCCAGCAGGTTGCGCAGGTGTTCCGGTGAGTGTCGCCAGCCATCCAGCAGCGCTTCGGCCGTGGGGTAATTCCAGCCGACGTTTTCGACGCACAGCCGGCTGGTGGTGCGGCCCAGGCGGCTGCGAAAGCCGTCGTGCGACAGGCGGCGCTGCGTGGCCATCGCGGTGCTGTGTTCGTCGGCCAGCGTTTCCAGTTCGCCGGCGATTTCGAGCCCGGGCAGGCCCTGCAGCTGCCGGTAGCCGTTGATGACCTGCGCCAGGTGGCGGGCGAAGCCCGATTCCAGGCGGGATGCGTCCATCGCATCGGCCGAGGCCGGTATCCAGACGCACGCCAGGACCAGCAGCACGGCCGCTGCGCGTGTCGTGGACTGCATGACCGATCTCCCCGGGGCGCCCATGCCCATGGAGGATATCGGCCTTTGCGCGGCCGGCTGCAGTCTGATGGTCCGGGCGGCGCTTCAGATGCCGCAGTTTGCGGCCAGCAGCCGCGGATCGGGCGCCGTGGCGGCAGCTTGCGCCGGCGGGGCCGGCGCGCCCTCGTCGCCATGGATCAGCACGTGCAGATTGCGTGCGGCCTCGGCCGAACCCTGGCTGG
>DAORNK010000517.1:0-2662 GCA_035440985.1 Rubrivivax sp.
CTGCGCGCCATCGAAGCCGCGCTGGGCGTCGGCCTGGCCCGGCGCGACGCGAGTTTCCGCATCAATGGCCCGCGGGAGGCGGTGGACCGCACGGTCGCCGTGCTGGATGCGCTGTACGAGAAATCACGCCACCCCATCGGCGAGCGCGCCTTGCAGCTGGTGCTGCTGCGCGCCGCGGCGCCTGGCGAACCCGGTGGTGCGGCCGCGCCGCCCGACCACGGCGAACCCGTCGTGCTGCACACGCGCCACACCGAACTGAGTGGCCGCACGCCCAACCAGGTGCAGTACCTGCGGCAGATGCTGACCCACGACATCACGTTCGGCATCGGCCCGGCCGGAACCGGCAAGACCTTCCTGGCGGTGGCCTGTGCGGTGGACGCACTCGAAAGGCACGGTGTGCAGCGCATCGTGCTGACGCGGCCGGCCGTGGAGGCGGGCGAGCGGCTGGGTTTCCTGCCCGGCGACCTGGCGCAGAAGGTGGACCCTTACCTGCGCCCGCTGTACGACGCGCTGTACGACCTGATGGGTTTCGACCGCGTGGCCAAGGCCTTCGACAAGGGCCTGATCGAGATCGCACCGCTGGCCTTCATGCGCGGGCGCACCCTCAACCACGCCTTCGTGATCCTGGACGAAGCGCAGAACACCACCCAGGAGCAGATGAAGATGTTCCTGACCCGCATCGGGTTCGGCAGCAAGTGCGTGGTCACCGGCGACGTGAGCCAGATCGACCTGCCCAAGGGCGTGCGCAGCGGCCTGGTCGAAGCCGACGCCATCCTGCAGCGTGTGGCCGGCATCGGCTTCACGCACTTCACCGCCGAAGACGTGGTGCGCCACCCCTTGGTGGCCCGCATCGTGCAAGCCTACGACCGCGCAACAGACCGCGCGCGTCAAGCGGAAGACCCGGCGTGAGGCCCGCGCTGCAGTTGTCGCTGCAATTCGCCGACGCCACGCATCGCACCGAACTGCCGCGCCACCGCGTCGCCCGCTGGATCCGGGCGGCCCTGGCCGTTCCCGGGCAGATCACCGTGCGCATCGTCGACGCCGAGGAGGGGCGTGCGCTCAACCGCGACTACCGAGGCAAGGATTACGCGACCAACGTGCTGACCTTCGACTACGAGCACGCACCGGTGGTCGTGGCCGACCTGGTGCTGTGTGCGCCCGTGGTGGCCGACGAAGCCCGTGCGCAGCGCATCGGTCTGCAGGCCCACTATGCCCACCTGCTGGTGCATGGCGCGCTGCATGCGCAGGGTTGGGACCATCAAGACGCCAGCGAGGCCAGCGCGATGGAGGCGCAGGAACGGGCCATCCTGCTCGGTCTGGGCCTGGCAGACCCCTACCCGCCGGTGGGGCCGCGACGCGGGCGCTGATCGGCCTGCCTACTTGGTGCCAAACAGGCGGTCGCCCGCATCCCCCAGACCCGGCACGATGTAACCGTGTTCGTCCAGCCGCTCGTCCACGGCGGCCGTGTGGACGGGAACGTCCGGGTGGCGCCCGTGGAAGTTCTTCAGGCCCTCGGGCGCGGCCAGCAGGCTGACGAAGCGGATCGAGCGCGGGCCGGTTTCCTTGATGCGGTCCACCGCCGCGACGGCCGAATTGCCGGTGGCCAGCATCGGGTCCAGCACGATGGCGTCGCGCTCGTGCATGCCGTGCGGCATCTTGAAGTAGTACTCCACCGCCACCAACGTCTTGGGATCGCGGTACAGGCCCACGTGGCCCACCCGCGCGCCGGGCACGACTTCCAGCATGCCGTCCAGAAAGCCATTGCCGGCCCGCATGATCACCACGAACACCGTCTTGCGCCCTTCGATCACCGGCGAACGCATCGGTGCCAGCGGCGTCTCGATGTCGATCAGGTGCGTCGGCATGTCGCGCGTGACTTCGTAGGCCATCAGCATGCTGATCTCGTGCAGCAGGCGACGGAAGCTGCTCGTGCTGAGGTCCTTCTGCCGCATCAGCGTGAGCTTGTGCTGCACCAGCGGGTGGTCGATCAGATGGACAACGGGTTCGCTCATGTTTCCTCGCACTTTTCAGGTTCCAAACCCAGGCTGCATGGTCGCTTCGATCCAGCCGAAGCCGCGGAACCGGCTTTGCCGGGCCGCTGGCGAACGGCCCCTCGGGGGTGGCGAGCGCCAGCGAGCCTGGAGGCTAAAAGACCGTGCCGTCGCTGTCGATCTGCAACGGCGGGGCGCCGCCTGGGCGCAACTCGGCCGCGATCTCGCGGCCTGCGGCCCAGGTGCCGCCTTCGAGGATGCGGGCCAAGGGCAGTGCATCGGCGCCGAGCCCCAGACGTTCGCGCACCAGCAGTGCCAGTTCGTCCAGCAGCACCACGGTCAGCGCGCGCCATTCGACGATGAACTCGTCGGCGGGTTTCCAGCGGCGCGCCAGCATTCGAGGGTCGCGCGGCACGATCACGCCCCCGTCCAGCAGCAGGCCACCGTTGCGGTACTCCGGCAGGCCGGTCAGGGCATCCAGTCCGGTCACCTTGACGCCGGCCCACTGCAGCGGCTCCAGCAGCGAATAGCACATCCACTGGCTGAGCTTGTGGAAAGGCACCCAGCCTTCGGTGGTACGGTCGGACTGCGTGGCATCGCCCACCGCTGCACCGGCCCAGCGGTGGGGCCAGACGTCTCCGGCTGGCAGCCCCTGCACCTTGCTGCCGCTG
>DAORNK010000518.1:0-2651 GCA_035440985.1 Rubrivivax sp.
GGCCGCCCTGGCGCACGCTCAGCCGGCGTTCGGCGGCCGTGCTGTTGCACAGCACCAGCGCGATGGAACCATCGTCGGCATTGCGAAAGGCCACCGTGTCGACGCCGTCCACGCCGCTGGTGGAAGCGATGCGCTGCGCGGCGCGGCGCACGAACTTGCTGGCATGGCCCAGTGCGTAGTACTCCAGGTTGCGGGTGATCTCGCCCGTCACCGAATGGATGGTGACCACACCGCGGCAGTCGGGGCAGCCGCCCTTGTGCGGGCCGAACTTCTCGTCCAGCGCCAGGTTCCACATCTGCACACCGCGTGCGCCGTAACGCGTGGCGCCGATGACGATGTTGCGGGCCACCCAGGGCAAGGTGTCGGCCCACTGCGGCTTCCATTCGCCACCAGAGCATTCGGTGAACCAGACGTCCTTGTCGGGGTGCGCTGCCTGCACCTGGCCCTGCGCCTTCACCTCACCGGCGTAGCAATGCCAGCCCACGCCGGCGATGTAGCGCCTGGCCAGCGGGTCGTTCAGCACGGCCAGCGGCGCCGAGGGATCGTCCCAGTTGTGGTCCCACTCGATGATCTGGGTCTTGAGCTGGCGCGCTTCCAGCAGCGGGCCCAGGTGCTTGCCGATCACCGTCGCACGCGCGGCCGGCTCCAGCCGCATGCCGGGGTAGTCACCCGGCTCGAAGTGGGGTTCGTTCTGCAGCGTCAGCGCAAAGACATCCACCCCCTCGGTGGCCATCGCATCCACGTACTTCACCAGGTAGCGTGCAAAGGCGTCGTAGTACTCGGGCTTGAGCGAGCCCTTGATCAGGCTGTCCGTGGTCTTCATCCAGCCCGGTGCGCTCCAGGGCGAGGCCATCACCAGCAGGCCGGGGTTGACGGCCTGGGCACGCTTGAGCACGGGCAGCACCTCGGCGCGCATGGGGTCGATGGAAAAGCGCGCCAGCGTCACGTCGGTCTGGCCGGCGGGCATGTCGTCGTAGCTGTAGTGGTGGAGCGAAAAGTCCGAAGCACCCAGCGTCAATCGCGTGAGGTCGAAGCCCAGGCCGTTCTCGCCGCGGCCGAACAACTCCTGCAACAACGAGTCCCGCTGGGCCGGGCTCAGGCGGTTCTGCATCAGCCAGGCCGAGGCGTCGGTGATGGACGCGCCGAAACCGGCCATGGTCTGGAAGCGCTGGCTGGCGTCCACGTCGATGTTCAGCGCCAGCGGCGCCGCGCTGCCAAAGCGCCCGGCGTCGCCGCGCGCCAGCAGCCGGGTCTTGTCGGCCGTGGTCAGCCAGAGCGTGGCCTGGGGCCCGTCGGCCAACACGGGCGGTGGCGCTTCGCGTGGCGAATCACCGCCGGCCGCACAGGCGGCCACCATCAGGCACACCCACCAGACCGAAGTGGCGCGCGTGAGCAGGTGCATGGACAAATGCATGAGGATTTCAGGTGGCTCATCCAGAGCAAGATTCTTAAGTGTTCCTGAACAACGTTAAACAAGCGTTAACCCGGCTGGGCAGTGGCAGCGCGCGCAGGGGCAGGTCAGCGCGACAGCGCCGCCAGGCGCGCCAGCATCGCTTCGGTCCAGACTTCATGCTGGAACCAGGCCACGCTGCGCATCGTGGGAAAGTCAGCGCGTACCCGGGCCAGGATGCGCTGCACATCGGCGTCGCCGAGCTTGGCATCCAACGTGGGCACCACCGCAGCGGCCCCGGCCCTGTCCACCGTGCTGGGCAGGCAGCGCGTCCACAGCCAGTCGACGGCAAAGCCCCAGTCGGCGTAGTAGCACATCGGCGCCAGCAGGGTCACGTTGGCGTTGAAGCGCCCGGCATCCTGGCCGACCTCCACGAATTCCGGCGGCAGGATGTAGACGCCCAGTTGCAATGGCGCGGGCAGGGCCTGGCGCACCGCCTGCACGTAGTGGGCGATGCCTTCGGTGCGAAAGTCGTTCCACTGCCGGCGTGCCGCGCCGTCGCGGCTGAAGTCGATGCTCAGCGGATCGGTACCAAAGCGGGCACGGTAGCGCGCGCGCGTCCAGTCCGACAGGTCCATCGGGAAGTCGTCGAAGCGGATCCAGTCCAGCATCACGCCATCCACGGCGTAGTTCGCGGTGATCTCGCGCAGGATGGCCAGCTGGTAGGCCTGCACCTCCGGGTGCAGCGGGTTGACGAAGTACTCCGGGTGGCGTGCGCCCTGATAGGGCTTCACCTGCCCGCCCTGGAGGTGCTGCATGGCCCAGGCCGGCTCGCGGCGCGCGGCCACCTGATCGTGGAATTGCGGCACCCAGGCACGCACGCGCAGGCCCAGTGGCCGGGCAGCATCCAGCAGGGCGCGCAGGACGTCGAAGTCCTCGTACCCCGGCGCCCTGGGCGCCAGCCGACTGGCGTAATAGACGCGGCCCGATTCAATGCTGCCGTCTTCGTCCTGCTTGACCAGCAGGTTGATGACCTTCACGCCCTGACGGCCGGCGGCGGCAGCCAGCGCCTGCACGTCGGCCTCGCTGCGCAGCATGGTCGGCGTGCGCACGATGATCTCCATGGCCAGCGGCTCGATGGCCGGTGGCGCGGGTGCCAGGGCCGTGCCGCCACTGCAGGCGGCCAGCGTGCCGAGCAACGCGGCCAGCAGCCGGGTGGCCCAGCCGCGGCGGGTAGCGAGGGGGGGCGCACACATCAGTG
>DAORNK010000519.1:0-2650 GCA_035440985.1 Rubrivivax sp.
GGCCGGGGTGGTCGCCCGGCTGGCGTACGCGGCGGCCCGCCCAGGCGTTGACAATCCGCGCTGCAGGCGCCGGCTTCTCCGGCCCGGTGACGGAGGCTTCAGCCGATGAAGGACTACATCCTCTTCATGCGCAGTGACAGGCCAGCCCAGGGCAGCGAAGCCGGCTGGGACCTGTACCTGCAAGGGCTGCGCCGCAGCGGGCGCTTTGATGGTGGCAGCAGCATAGGCGGCGGCTGCTGCGTGTCGCGCAGCGGTGCCCTGCAGCCGGGTCTGAGCCCCGTGAGCGGCTACCTGCGCGTGCGTGCGCAGAGCCTGGACGATGCCGTGGCCCTGCTGCAGGGCAACCCGGTCTACGAGGCCGGCGGCACGATCGAAGTGCGCGAACTGCCACGCGACGACTGATTCCGACAGCCGGCCCGCAACCGGCGGCGTCCTTCAGTCGGCCTTGGCCCCACTGGCCTTGACGACCCCTTCGTACTTGGCCAGTTCGCCCTTCACGAAAGCCGCGAACTGCTCGGGCGTGCCCGGTGCCGTCTCGGCCATCAGGCTGCCCATGCGCGCCTTCATTTCGGGCGATGCCAGTGCCTCGGCAAAGCCCTTGTTCAGGCGCAACAGGGTGTCGGCCGGCAGCCGCCCGGGGCCGAACAGGCCGAACCAGGTGCTGATGTCGAAGTCCCGCAGGCCGAAGGCCGCGCCGGCTTCGCCCACGGTAGGGACATCCGGCATGGCACTGGAACGCCGGGCGGTGGTCACGGCCAGCGCCTTGAGCTTGCCGCTCTTGATGTTGGCCGACGCCGCCGCCAGGTTGTCGAAGTTGAAGTCCACCTGGCCCCCCAGCAGGCCCAGTTGGGCCGGCGGGCCGCCGGCGTAAGGGATGTGCACGACGAAGAGCCCGGCCCGGGCCTTGAACATCTCGCCGGCCAGGTGGCCGGCGCTGCCATTGCCACCGCTGCCGTAGTTCAGTCGCCCGGGGTTGGCGCGGGCGTGGGCCACCAGGTCGGCCAACGACTGGATGCGCAGGCGGGCCGCCGTGTCGGCGTTCATCACCAGCACGTTGGGCACCTGGGCCACCAGCGTGATGGGGGTGAAATCGCGCAGCGGGTCATAGGGAATGCGGCTGTAAAGCCAGGGGTTGATGGCGTGCGTGGCCACGGCGCCCATGACCAGCGTGCGGCCGTCCGGCGCGGCCTTGGCGACCAGATCGGCGCCCAGGTTGCCGCCGGCGCCGGGGCGGTTCTCCACGACAACCACGCCCAGACTGTCCTTCACGCGTTCGGCCAGCGCGCGTGCGGCAATGTCCAGCGGGCCTCCCGGCGGGTAGGGCACGATGAGGCGGATCGGCCCCCCCTGGGCCCAGGCCGCGCCGCCGAAAAGGCCCAAGGGCGTGGCGAGCAGGGCGGCGGCGACCAGGGCCTGGCGGCGGTGCGTCACGGGTCTTCCTCCGGAGTTGGTTCCAGCCCCAAGCCTAGCCGATGTGCGGCGGCCTTCACCCCGTGCCCTGGGCTGCGCCGTACAAGTGGCATGCAACCCCTGGAGAGACACATGCTGATCCTGAGGACCCTTCTGGCGCTCGTCGCAGCCTGCCTCGCGTCCGCCGCCACGGCAGCACACTTGCAGCCCTATCGCGACGAGGCGGCATTGAGCACGGCCGTGGAGCGCTGGCGCGCCGCAGCGCAGAAGCTGCAGAGCCCACGGCTGCGTCTGCAGGGCAGCGTGGCACCGATGGCGACAATGGCCCAGGAGTCCGGCACGGGCATGGCCGCGAAGGCGGGCGCCGCCGATGCGGCCGCCGAAGGCATCACCAACGTGCAGACGCAAGGCGTGGACGAAGGTGGCATCGTCAAGCAGGCCGGCGAGCATCTGGTCATCCTGCGGCGCGGCCGCCTGTTCACCGTGCGCGTGGGTGGCGACGACCTGCGCCCGCTGGCCATGCTCGACGCCTACGCCCCCGGCAGCGATCCGCGTGGCGCCTGGTACGACGAACTGCTGGTTTCGGGCTCCACCGTGGTGGTGGTGGGTTACAGCTACGCCCGCGGAGGCACCGAGATCGGCCTCTTCGAACTGGCTCGCGACGGCGCGCTGAGCTACAAGGCCACCTATCACCTGCGCAGCTTCGACTACTACTCGTCGCGCAACTACGCCAGCCGGCTGCTCGACGGCAAGCTGGTCTTCTATGCGCCGACGCTACTGCCAGCCTGGGGCACTAGCCCCATGGGCCTGTTCCCGGCCGCGCGCCGCTGGGGCGGCGTGGACCGTGAAGTGCCTGCGGCTTTCGAGCGCATCCTGCCGGCCACACGCGTGTACCGCACCGACGACGACTTCGACCCCGCAACGCCGCTGGCGCTGCACACGGTGACCCAGTGTGACCTGGGCAGTGCCCACTTGCGCTGCGAAGCCAGCGCCGTGCTGGCGCCGGCCGGGCGCGTCTTCTACGTGTCGGCCGGTTCGGTTTATGTCTGGACCACCGGCGCGCCGCGTGGGCCGGGCGGGCCGCGACCTGCCGCGTTCCAGACCCAGTCGGCCCTGTTCCGCCTGCCGCTGGACGGCAGCCCGCCCAGCGCCATCAAGACCGCGGGTGTGCCGGTGGACCAGATGTCATTCCTGGAGGATCGCGAAGGGCAGCTCAGCGTGCTGCTGCGTGAAAGTGGTG
>DAORNK010000520.1:0-2649 GCA_035440985.1 Rubrivivax sp.
GGGGCTGGGTTTCAGCTGCCCAGGCCCCTCAGGCCACGGGCTCAGGCGTCGTAGGCTCCGCCGTTGACGTTGATCTGCTCGCCGGTGATGTAGTCGCCGTCGGCCACCAGGAACAGCACCGCCTTGGCGATTTCGTGCGGGTGGGCAAAACGCCCCAGCGGGATCTTGGCCTTGATTTGGGCTTGGATGGCCTGCGGCACGGCGGCGAACATGTCGGTATCGGTGTAGCCCGGGGCGACACTGTTGACCGTGATGCCGTAGCGCGCCAGTTCGGTGGCGGCGGTGCGCGTAAACGAGATCACGCCGCCCTTGCTGGCGCTGTAGTTGGCCTGGCCGGTGGCTGCGACCTGACCGTTCAGCGAGGTGATGTTGACGATGCGCCCGTAGCTTTGTGCCGTCATGAACGGGATCGCCGCCGAGGTGCAGTAGAAGCAGCCGTTGAGGTTGGTCTGCATCACCGTCACCCATTGATCGTCGGTCATGCGCGGCAGCAGCGAGTCGCGCGTGATGCCGGCGTTGTTGACCAGGATGTCCAGGTGGCCGAAGTGTTCGGCTGCCTGCTTGACCATCGCACGCGCCTGCTTGGCGTCGGCGAGGTCGGCCTTGATCAGCAGACATTCGCTGCCGAGCTTGGCGATCTCGTCGGCCACTTCCTTCGCTGCCGCATCGCTGCTGGCGTAGTTGACGGCCACCTTGGCGCCTTCGCCGGCCAGTTCAAGGGCGATGGCGCGCCCAATGCCACGCGAGGCGCCGGTTACCAGGGCGGTCTTGCCTTCCAGTCGTTTCATGCTTGTCTCCGGTTCAGATGGAATGGGATTCAGGGGCGTTCGAAGAGGGCGGCGATGCCTTGGCCGCCGCCGATGCACATCGTCACCAGCGCCCGGCGCCCGCCGGTGCGGGCCAGTTCGTACAGGGCCTTGACGACGAGGATGGAGCCGGTGGCGCCTATGGGGTGGCCCAGCGAGATGCCGCTGCCGTTGGGGTTGGTCCGTTCGGCGGGCAGCTTCAGTTCGCGGCAGACGGCCAGCGCCTGGGCCGCGAAGGCTTCGTTGACTTCGAAGACGTCGATGTCGTCCACCTTGAGGCCGGTCTTGGCGAGCAGCTTGTGCACCGCCGGCACCGGCCCCATGCCCATCACCTTGGGGTCCACGCCGGCGTAGCTGTAGGCCACCAGGCGGCCCATGGGTGTCAGCCCGCGTTGCTCGGCGGTGCCGCGGTCGGCCAGCACCAGGGCCGCTGCGGCGTCATTGAGGCTGGATGCATTGCCGGCCGTCACCGACCCGGCCTTGTCGAAGGCCGGCTTCATCTTGGCCAGCTTGGCCAGCGTGGTGTCCGGGCGCACGGTCTCGTCCATGTCGAACGGGATCATGTCGCGCTTGACCTTCACCGGCACCGGCACGACCTGGGCCCGGAAGTAGCCACGATCGATGGCGATCTGGGCGCGGCGGTGGCTCTCCAGTGCCAATGCGTCCTGGTCCTCGCGCGTGACGCCGTACTGGCGGGCCACGTTCTCGGCCGTCACGCCCATGTGCACGTCGTCGAAGGGGTCGCTCAGCGCGCCCACCATCATGTCCACCAGGGCGGCATCGTTCATGCGCGCGCCCCAGCGCAGGGCCGGCGCCAGGTAGGGGCTGCGGCTCATGTTCTCGGCACCACCGGCCACGGCAAAGTCGCAATCGCCGGCGCTGATCATGTTGGCTGCGGTGACCACCGCCTGCAGCCCGCTGCCGCACAGGCGGTTCAGGGTCAGCGCGGGTGTCTCGTGCGGCAGCCCGCCCTTCACGCCGGCCACGCGGGCCAGGTAATGGTCGTGCGGCTCGGTGTGGATGATGTTGCCGAACACCACGTGGCCGATGTCGGCGGCCTTGACGCCCGAACGCCTGACGGCTTCGCGCACGCACAAGGCGCCCAGATCGGCCGGCGGGATGTCCTTCAGGCTGCCGCCGTAGCCGCCAATGGCGGTGCGCACACCGCTGAGTACCAGTACTTCTCTTGTCATCGTTGTCTCCTCAAAGTCCAGTCAACGTTCAGGGTCGGATGCCCGCCTGTGGCAGCCCGGGCGGTGGCGGGGAACTGAGCCCGCAGGTCGTGGTGCTCTGCGCCGGATGGGCCGGATGGGCCGGATGAGCCGGGTAGGCCGGCCATTGCGCGGCCGTCTGGCCTTGCCGGCGGGTCGGGCCTGGTGCGTCCGGCCTGGTCAGCCGTCCACACCAGCACCGCGGGTGCGGGCCCCGTCTTCGCCGCTTGTCTCCTTGGTTCTTGTGGCCGCGTGACTCTGCGGCTTTGTTCGCAGTTTCCGACTCTCGAAAACCCTAGGCTTTGACCTTGATCAGGCTTCGGGCACACCGCGTGTACCTCGCGCCAGCGGTCCGGTCAGCACTCGACGATGTTCACCGCCAGGCCGCCGCGCGCGGTTTCCTTGTACTTGGTCAGCATGTCGGCGCCGGTCTCGCGCATGGTCTTGATGACCTGGTCCAGGCTCACGAAGTGCGTGCCATCGCCGCGCAGCGCCATGCGGGCGGCGTTGATGGCCTTGACCGAGGCGATGGCGTTGCGTTCGATGCAGGGGATCTGCACCAGCCCGCCGACCGGGTCGCAGGTCAGGCCCAGGTGGTGTTCCATGCCGATCTCGGCCGCGTTCTCGGCCTG
>DAORNK010000521.1:0-2649 GCA_035440985.1 Rubrivivax sp.
TTCGGCCCGCACCGCCGCCACTGCATCGCCCAGCAGCAGGCGATGCACGACGCCGTGGCTGCGCTGCGCCGGCGGTTGCGCCAGGCACTGGCGCAGCAATCTACCCAGGGCGCGCGCCTGGCCGCCATCGATGCCGTGCTGGAGCAGGCCCTGGCCCCGCAAGAGCAGGGCCTGCTGGGCCTGGTGCTGCTGCGATTGCAGGCGCACTTCGAACAGCTGCAACAACGGGCGACGGCAGAGCCATCGTGGCACGAGACCTTTCGCGGCGACCGGGACCGCGTGCTGCAGGCCGAACTGGCACACCGGCTGCTGCCGGCCCAGGGTCTGCTGCACGCGCTGCGCAACACACCCACGACATGAACCGAATCCTCTACCCCACCACTTTCGCCGTCGGCCTGCTGGCCATCGCCTGGGTCGGCGCCGGCTACATCCCGGGCCATCCGCTGGCCTTCAGCCTGGTGCTGCTGATCGGCGCCTTCTTCCTGATGGGCGCGCTGGAACTGCACCACTACCAGCAAGCCACGGCCAACCTCGTACGGACCCTGGCTGCGACCAGCGCGCCGCCGCCAGCGCTGGGGCCGTGGCTGGCGCAACTCCACCCCGGCCTGCAGAACGCCGTGCGGCTGCGCGTGGAAGGAGAACGGGTCGCCCTGCCCGGCCCGGCCCTCACGCCCTACCTGGCGGGGCTGCTGGTGCTGCTGGGCATGCTGGGCACCTTCCTGGGCATGGTCGTCACGCTCAAGGGCACCGGCCTGGCGCTGGAAAACGCCAGCGACGTGGAAGCCATCCGCTCTTCGCTGGCCGCACCGGTGCGCGGCCTGGGCCTGGCCTTCGGCACTTCGGTCGCCGGCGTGGCGGCGTCGGCCGTGCTGGGGCTGATGTCGGCGCTGGCGCGGCGCGAACGCCAGCGTGCGGGGCAACTGCTGGACGCCAGCCTGGCCACCACACTGCATGGCTTCTCGCGGGCCTGGCAGAGTGACGAATCGCTGCGCCTGTTGCAGTTGCAGACCGATCTGATGACCGGCACCCTGCCCACGCTGGCCACGCAGCTGCAAGGCCTGATGGCGCAGATGGCCCAGGGCACGCAGTCCCTGCACGAAGGCCTGCTGGCCGGCCAGGCCCGCTTCCACGACGAAGCACAGCGGGGCTTCACAGGCCTGGCCGCATCGGTGGACCGGTCACTGCAGGGCAGCCTGGCCGAAGGTGCGCGCCTGGCGGGCGCCGCCATCGAACCCGCCGTGCAGGCCACGCTGGCCGGCCTGGCCCGCCAGACGTCGGCTCTGCACGACAGCCTCGGCAGCGCCGTGCATCGCCAGCTGGAGGGCATGCGCGCCAGCCTGCAAGGCAGTGCCGACACGCTGCTGCGGGGTGTGGCTGCGCACCACGAAACCAGCACTCGCCACGCCGCCGAAGCCTGGCAGCTGGCGCTGGCCCGGCAGCAGCAGGGGCAGGCCACGCTGACCGAACACCTGCAGCAGGCGCTGCTGGCCACCGCGGCGGGCTTCGAACAGCACGCCGGCGCCTTGCTGCACAGCGTGGCACAAGCCCACGCCGCCGCCGATGCCACCGCCGCGGCGCGGGAGCAGGAACGTGCGGCGGTCTTTCACCAAGGCCTGGCCACCCTGACCACCACGCTGCACCAGCAGGCGCTGCAGGAAAGCTCCGCGATGGCCGCCCACCAGCAGCAGATCTGCCGCACGCTGGAACAGACGGCGCAAGCCATCACCGCACAGGCCGAAGCGCACGCGCGGGCAACGATCGGCGAGATCACGCAACTGGTGCAGGCGGCCGCAGCTGCCCCGCGTGCCGCCGCCGAAGTGATCGGCGAACTGCGCCACGCACTCAGCGCAAGCCTGGTGCGCGACAACGCCGTGCTGGACGAGCGTCAGCACCTGCTGGGCACTCTGGGCGGCCTGCTGGATGCCGTGAACCACGCCAGCACCGAGCAGCGTTGCGCCATCGATGCCCTGGTGCAGGCGACCACCGACGTGCTGGATCGCGTGGGCGCAAGGTTTGCGCAGAGCGTCGAGGCCGAGTCACGCACGCTGCAGGCGGTGGCCACGCAGGTGACGGGCAGCGCGGCCGAAGTCGCCAGCCTGGCTGCGGGATTCGGCCTGGCGGTGCAGACCTTCAGCCGTGCCAGCGAACAGCTGACGGCGCAATTGCAGCGCATCGAATCCGCCCTCGGCCACTCGATGGCACGCAGCGATGAACAGCTGGCCTACTACGTGGCGCAGGCGCGCGAGATCGTCGACCTGACGCTGGGCTCGCAGAAGCAGATCGTCGAGGACCTGCAGCAACTGGGCCAGGCCGCGGCAACCGCCCCGGCCCGCGCCAGGGCGGCCGGCACGGCATGAGCGCGCAGGGCCGCTCCCAAGCGCTCATCCCGCAGTGCGCAGCACGGAGGGCAATCCAGTGAGCCCGCACCACGACGAGTTCGACGAAGGCGCCTCGTTCGCGGCCCCGGTCTGGGCCGTGTTCGGCGACCTGATGGCCGGGCTGGTCGGCGCCTTCGTGCTGATCCTGGTCTTCGGCCTGGGCATGCAGCTGGACCTGGCCGAGCGGCTGAAAGCCGAAATGCAGCAGCGCCAGGCCGAAGCGCAGCGACGTCAGGCGCTGGAGCAGGCCCTGGCCGGCCCATTGGCCGCC